>JAGRLZ010000199.1 GCA_020441545.1 Xanthobacteraceae bacterium
CCACATCCTTCCAGTTCGGAGGCTGCTGAAAAGCACTCATGAAGCGCCTTTGATGTCAGTGAATGGCCGCATACATGATCTTGTCCTCGGTCGCGTCCGCACGGGCCATTTCCTCGACGATGCGCCCGCCGCGGGCGACCAGGATCCGGTCCGAGATAGCCAGAATTTCCGGCAGATAGGAAGAGATAACAATCACCGCCTTGTTCTCGCCCGCAAGCCCGCGGATCGCGTCATGGATCTGCGGGATGGCGCTGACGTCGACCCCCCGCGTCGGCTCGTCGAAAATCACCACCGAGGGTTCCTGGGCCAGCGATTTCCCGACCACCACCTTCTGCTGGTTGCCGCCGGAATATTCGACGATCTTCAGGGTCCGCTTCAGCGCCGAGATCGAGAGCGAGGCGATCCACTGGTCGGCGACGCGCTTCATCTCGCGCGCCGAATAAAGGAACCGTTTTACGCGCGGCGATGAAAGAAAGCCGAGATAGATGTTCTGGTCCACCGTCATGGTCTCGAAGAAACCATCGACCTTGCGGTCCTCGGTGATATAGGCGATGCCGTCGCGCACCGCCTGCCGCGGCACCCGATAACGAATGGGCTTGTCGCGCAGATAGATCATCCCGCCGCGCAGGAAGTTGCGCTTGCGCGCGCCGCTGACGATCTGCGCGATCTCGGAGCGCCCCGCCCCGACCAGCCCGAAGATGCCGACCACCTCGCCGTTGAAGACGGAAAACGACATGTTCTTGACGATGCTGCCCATCGTCACGTTCTCGACCGACAGCACCTTCTCGCCGCGCGATGCATGCGGCTTCGGCGCCTCGGGATCGGCGCCGTAGGTGGCGTATTGCACGGCGGTTTCCTCGCGGCCGACCATCATCCGCACCAGCGAATCCCGGGTCACGTCCGCGGCGGGCATGGTCGCCACCAGCTTGCCGTCCCGCAGCACGGTGATGCGGTCGGCGATGTTGAGCGCCTCCTCGAGCGCGTGGGAAATGAAGATGATTCCGGCGCCCTTCTCCTTCAGCGTGTTGAGAAGGTGGAACAGGTGCTGGGTCTCCTCAGGCGTCAGTGACGCGGTCGGCTCATCGAAGATGAAGACCCTGGCATTGTGCCGCACGGCGCGCACGATCTCGACCATCTGCCGCTTGGCGGTGCCGAGGTTTTCGACCAGCACCAGCGGATCGACGTTGAAGTTCATCGATTGCAGCGACTGCGTCGCCGCGATATTGATCTTGCTGTAGACCGTGACCCACTTCTCCATGCCGAGTTCGAGGTTCTGCGCCACCGTCATCGACGGAACGAGGCTCGACTCCTGGTAGACCATCGCGACGCCACCCTCCAGCGCCTCCTTGGGCGAGGCAAAGCTGACCTTCCCGCCCTGGATCAGGTAGTCGCCCGACGTCAGCTCGATCGCCCCGGCGATCGCCTTGCAGAGCGTCGATTTCCCCGCGCCGTTCTCGCCGAGCAGGGCATGGATTTCACCCGGCCGCACATCGAAGTCGACGCCGTCGATCGCGTGCAGGCCGCCATAGACCTTGCTGCCCTTGACGATCTGGAGCAGCGGCGCCTGCGCGCCTTCTACCGTCGGCATGGCATTCATCCTTCTTGCGCACCGCGACCAAGCGGCAGTTCGACCAGGCAATCGCGGCCCTTGGAGACCGCGAGCACGCGGGAGCCGATGCGGCGGATGGTGGTGACGCCATGGACCCGGCCATCGACGCGGCTGTGCCAGGTCTCGGCGGCTTCCCCGTCCGCATCGAGCCGGGCAACCAGGCCATAGGAGCGCGGCGGCGCCCAGGGCTTCTGGATGCCGAGCTTCTTGATGCGGCCGATCTGGGTCGGCTCGCGCGGATTGAGGCGGCCGTCGAGCGCCGGCCCGATCCAGAGTTCGGACGGCACCGTGCGCATCATCTCCTCGCAGAACGCCCGCTCCCGCAGCACGAATTCGGTGAGCTGGGTGCGCAGGGCGAGGAACGCCATCCAGGCTTCGCCCGAGGCGCTGCGGTCGAGGCGCCCGGGATAACCCGTGTAGTTCTTGACGATGATCCGCTTGCCGCCGCCATCTGGCGCGAACGCGGTCAGCCGGTGGGTCCAGGATTCGGCGACCCAGATTTCCCGGCCGTCAGCGGACACGGCGACGCCGAGCGGCCATGCCAGCCTGTCGGCGACGACCTTTGCCCCGCCGAGCGCGGAATTGCAGGCAATGAGCCGGCCCGACGGCGCGCGGTTCTGCATCAGGTCGGTCAGCCAGAGTTCGGGCGCATTGGTGCGCGAGCCGTCGGTCAGGTAGACCGCGCCGTCCGGCGCCGCCGTCACCGACAACGGGCAGGCGATGGTCCCGCCGCCGACGCTTTCGAGCTTGCCGACGATCTCGCCGGACGGCGAGAGCGCGATGAGGCCGCGTCCGGAGACGCAGGCGAGCAGCCGGCCATCCGGCAGGCATGCGAGACCGCCGACGGGGCCATCGAGGGTCGCGAACACCTCGCGGGCGTCGAAGTCGTCGCCGGTGCAACGCAGGATGCGGTTTCCGGTCGAGACGTAGAGCGCGCCATCCGGGCCGGGCGCGATGTCGTCGGGCCGCTCGATCTCGCCGCCGAGCCGGCGCGCCTGATCGAGCCGCTGGTTCGGCGAGAACGCGCCGTCGAGCACCGGGATGCCGTGGATCTCGCGGTTCGGGAACAGCACGCGATCGATGATGTCGCCAAGCAGAGACATGGCTCAGGCCCTTTCCCAGTAGGACTTGTGCGCTTCCCAGGTCGGGTCGGCGTCAGCGAGCCGGATACGGCCGATGCGGTTGTTCTCGAGCCCGCCGATATAGAGATAGCCCTTGTGCTCGCGGATGGACGTGATGGTCGGATGCGACAGCCCGCCCGGATCCCACAGCGATTCCGTCACCACGCCGTTGTCGTCGAACTTGACGACGCAGCCGAAATTGATGCCCGGACACAGCCACTCGTCGGGCGGAATCTGCTTGACCATGCGGGTGCGGAAGCTGGGATTGCGCATGGCAAGGTCGTAGACCGGCGTGCGCAGGCCGACGAAGGCGAGCCAGTACTTGCCGTCGGAGGCGCGATTGATGTTGTCGCAATAGCCGGGAAGGTTGTCGATCAGGAGTTCGCTGGTTCCCGCCTTCGGCCCCGCGATCCAGTAGCGGTTGATCTGGCACAGCCAGGTGCTCGCCCACAGCACCGACTGGCCGTCATGCGACAGGCAGATGCCGTTCGGGAACGCCAGGTTCTTCAGCACGGTCCTGGTGACGCCGGTGGCCGGATCGTGGCAGATCAGCCGCCCGTTGCCGCGCCCCTCGAAGCCGTCGAGCGCCCAGTCGGCCAGTTCGTAGCGGGTGGAGGCTTCGCTGAAATAGATCTTGCCGTCGGGCGCGACGTCGAGATCGTCGGCGAGATAGAGCCGCGAGTCGTCCTTGAGGCGGGTGCGGGTCCGCGTGGTGCGGTCGGTGACCTTGAACACGGTGCGGTCCGGCTTCACGCCATAGACGCCCATGCCGGCGATGCAGACCAGCAGGTTCTGGTCCCTGTCGAACGCCAGCCCCAGCGGGCGGCCGCCGATGCGGGCGAACTCCTCGCGCACCTCGTAGTCGGGGGCGAGAAAGCGGATGATCGAGCCGTTGCGGTTGACGGTGTAGAGGTTGTCCTTGCGGTCGAGGATGATGTCCTCCGGCCCCTCGATCTTGTTCAGCGCGATCGCCTCGGCATCCTTCAGGCGATCGTTCTCCGCGAACGGCGTGCCGCTGCCGCGCTCGACCGACGGCGGCGGCTCGAAGTCGACCCAGCTCGGCGTGACATAGACCTTCTGCAGCACCTTGCCCTTGTTCTTGACCCACTTCACGTTGAAGCCGACCGCGACCAGCAGGATGATGCCGATGACGGCGGTGGTCAGGTTGCCGGAAATGCCCAGACGCACCATGCCGCTGATCAGCATGAAGATGATCGCCGCGCCCATCACCGCGCGCGCGATGGTGCCGCGCCCGCCGGCGAGGCTGATGCCGCCCAGCACGACGGCCGCGAGCGCGTTGATTTCCCAGCCGACGCCGGTGTCGGTGCCGGAGCTGTTCTGCCGCGCCGCATAGAACACGCCGGCGAGGGCCGCGATCGAGCCGGAGATGACATAGGCCGAGAACAGCACGCGCTTGACGTTGACGCCGGCATGCCGCGCCGCCTTGCGGCTGGAGCCGACCGCCATGATATGCACGCCCGGCTTGACCCGCGTCAGGAAGAAATGGGTGCTGACCGCCAGCACGATCAGCGCGGCCATGTTGACGGGAACGCCGAGGATCCTGCCCGTTCCCATGAAATCCCAGACGCCGGACCCGAGGTCGATGCTGGCCAGCTCGTTGGTATAGGCCACCGTCACCTTGTTGTAGGCGGCGCGGACGATGATCAGCACCACCAGGGTGGTCAGGAACGGACGGGTCTTGCCATAGGCGATGAGGCCGCCATTGATCGCGCCCATCGCCGCGCCGAACAGGATGACGAGCACGATCGTCACCGGCAGCGGCAGTCCCAGGATGAGATAGAGGTAGATGGCGAGGAAGTTCGCCATCGCGAACACCGCGCCGACCGACAGATCGAGGCCGCCGGACAGGATGGAGAAGGCCATGGCCACCGCCACCATGCCCTGCTCGGCGAAATTCCGCATCAGCTCCTGAAGGCTGCTCGGCCTCAGATAGTTGGGGATGGCGAGCGCGAAGAACAGAAAGACCGCGATGGTCAGCGTGAACGGAATGATCGGCTCCATCCACCGCTTCTCGAGCAATTCGCCCAGAAAGAGCTGGGGTGAGTTTCGATGCCAGAATCGCTGCAGGCTTTTCATCAACGCAAATCCGGTTCCGGCGCGTGGCCGGAATGCTGGAGAAAATGGATGAAGGATTGGCCGAATCGAGTTTGTCGGCGTCGCGGCCCCACACCGCTTCTCGGAAACGGCGTGGGACTTTGAGGTCTTTGGCTTGACGCGCTGTCGTCAAACGATGGGATCGTCAGGCCGTTCGAAAACGAGCGGCGCAGGCCGATGACTACTTCGCGTCTTTCGGCACGCTGAAGCAGTACATGCGATCGTCCTTCGACTTCACCCAGGCGGGCGTCGTGTAATAGGCGATGTGCTTGGTGCCCGGCTTGTCGCCGCTCTGGAGCAGCGCGATCACCGCATCCGCGATGGTCTGGCCCTGCACGTCGGCGCGATAGGACAGGTTGGCGGTGAAGGCACCCTGCTCCAGCAGATCGCAATCGGCCGGCTGTCCGTCGCTGGCGACGAAGACCTTGACCTTGTCGCCCCGACCGGCGGCCTTGATCGCCTGTGCTGCGCCCGCCGTCTGCGGACCCCAGACGCTGAGAATTCCGCACAGGTTCGGATGCTGCTGCAGCACCGTCGTGGTGATGTCGCCGGCCTTGTTGGCGTCCCAGCTGGTCGGCTGCGACGACACGACCTTGATCGACGGATCGGTCTTGAACACCTCCATCGCGCCGTTCTTCATGTCGAGCGAATAGGCGGCGGTCGCCTCGCCTTCGAGAATCGCCACCTCTCCCGAACCCTTGCCGCCGCCGCACTGGTTGATGACCGCGCGGGCGATCTTGCGGCCGAGATCCTGCGCGTCGACGCCGACATAGGCGTCGGTCAGGGTGTTCGACGCCATGTTGACCTGAACGACATAGATGCCCGCCTCCATCGCGCGCTTCAGTTCGCGCGCGAGCAGCGTGACATTCGGGTTCTGCACCACGATCACGTCCGGCTTTTCGTTGATGTAGTCGCTGACGGTCTGGAGCTGCACGTCGGACTTCATGTTGGGGTCGCGGGTAATCAACTTGATGCCGTAGTCATCGAAACGGCTTTTCATCACCCGCGTCCATTCGGACTCAAGGACGCCGAGCCACACCGGCGACCACGCCACCGTCTTGCCCTTGAGCGCCTTGTCGAAGCCCTGGCGCAATCTCTCGCGCGGGCCCGCCGCATTCGCGGGCGCCATCGTCGCAAGCGCGGTCGCCGCGACCACGGCCGCGACGCCCAGGCCGGCAAGCATGTTTCCGCAGGTCGTTTTCCTCATCGGTAGCCTCCCTCTTTTGAGTTGCTGGTTTGAATCGTTTGCCCGCTTTGGCTGGCGACCTGATACGCGGCCCGCATCAATCGCCCTGCTTGGATGTTTCCTCGTCGCGCGGATGCAGCCGGGAATCGAGCACGATGGCGACCAGCAGCACGATCCCCTTGACGATGTTCTGGGTCTGCACGTCCATGTCCATGATGGTCATGCCGTTCAGCAGCACGCCGATCAGCAGCGTCCCCGCGATCACGCTCATCACGTTGCCGCGGCCGCCGACCAGGCTGACGCCGCCCAGCACCACCACCATGATGACATCGAAGATCAGCGTCGATTCGGCGACCTGCAGATGCATCAGCGCCGTCTGCGCCACCATCACCACGCCCCCGACATAGCCGATCGCCGCGCACAGCGCGTATTCGATCATGGTCAGAGGGCGGGTCGGCAGGCCGGTCAGGCGGGCCGCGTCGGGATTGTCGCCATGGGCATAGACGAAGCGCCCGGTCACCGTGCGCGACAGGAACAGATGCACGATCACGGCGGTGGCCGCGAAGATCAGAAGGGAGATCGGCACCCCGCCCCAGATGTTGCCGCCGAGCCGCAGGAAATCGTCATGGCCCTTGGACAGATAGACGACGTAATGCTGCACGGCGGCGGTGCGGACAATCCCGAGCACCGCGAGACTCGACGCCAGCGTGGTGAGCAGCGGCGGCATCTCGATGACCGAGATCAGGAATCCGTTGATGACCCCGATGAGGATGGCCATCACGAAGCCGATCAGCAGCGCAACCGGCGTCGTGTAGCCCGCGTTCATCAGGATGACGGCGATTGCCGTGGACGCGGCGAACGATGCGACCTGCGACAGGTCGAGCCCGCGGCCGATCACCACCACCGCCATGCCGAGCGCCAGAATGCCGAGGATCGAAATATTGCGGGCCAGCGCGAAGAAGTTGCCGAGGGAGAAGAAGCCTTTCAGGGTCACCGAAAAGACGACGATCAGAATCGCGCACATCGCCAATACGGCCATCGTCTGCGTCAGCTTTGGCCCGCGTGCTTCCGGTCTGCTGCTCACCGGATCCCTCCCAGAGATCAATTCCGCTTTGGACGGAACCTGACCCAGATGTATCCATGAGTCAATCTTTGTATCCAGAAAAGTAGCCGGGCGTTACCGCAAGCACGCAGCGCCGATACGCGACCGCCCCGGGAGCACCACGAAATCTCGTGAAAATACCGCGTAATACGCGAATATCTCTATTGACTCTCGCGTTGGTTGACGAAAAGGAGCCTCGCCCGTTGTCACGGACCGCTTGCGCGCTATCGCCGAATGGCGACATCCTCTGCAGATTGGATACAATCAACGGAAGCGAGTAATCGGGGCGCCCAACGGGGGCGCGGGAAGCAGGTATGGATCGGGGGTGTGGACCGGGCCTGTGACCGAGGCCCGCGCACGCGGCTTATGGCGGGCTTGACGGCAAGGCTTTCGAAAAGGCTTTCGAAAAGGCTTGCGAAAGGGCCCGGCCGGCGCCCGGGCGACCGGCGACGCGCTCCGGCCCCGTTCGCATCACATGTGGCCTGTCACGCCGCCCCGTCGGATCGGCCTTCGGTCCGGATGACCTCGAAACCCTCGAACTTCGGATGGCCGAGATAGAGGCTCTCCCCGGTCTCGTTGCCGGCCCGCGAATGGGCGCGACGAAAGGCATCGGACCGGGTCCAGTCCTCGAAGGCGCCACGGTCGGCCCACACCGTATGCGTCGCATACAGCGTGTGATCCTCGGCCTGCGGTCCCTTGAGCACATGGAATTCGATGAAACCCGGCAGCGCACCGAGATAGCTTTCCCGCGTCTCCCACACCTTCTCGAACGCGGCCTCGGCGCCCGACTTCACCTGAAACCGATTCATGGCGATGAACATCGCGTCCTTCTCCTCTTCATGCGGCTTTCATGCGGCCCGGCTCACTGTGGCATGCCGGTCCCGCGCAAGCTAACGGAGCGAGCCGAGACCGCCGCAGCAGCAGTCGACCCGCGCCCGCATCGACCGGGACAGACCCGCGTTATCTCGTTGGATATCAGGGGATTGGGCCCGTTTCTGGCTGGGGCGGGAGGGTTCGAACCTCCGCATGGGGGAATCAAAATCCCCTGCCTTACCACTTGGCTACGCCCCAATGACCGGGCCAGCCCGGGACCACGCGCGGGATCACGCGCGGGATCACGCGCGGCGCCGACCCTGCCGTCGGCCTCTCTATACAGGGAAACACGGCAATTCAACTGGTTACGCCGGTTTTCCCGGCGCCGGAGCGGTCCCTTTTTGGCGTTGAGGGCCCTGTCGTTTCGTGGGAAGACAACAGACCGATTGCCCTTGCCCATTGAGTGTTGCCATGACCTACCGCGCACCGATCAGCGACATGATGCTTGCCCTCCAGCACGGCGCCGGCCTCGAACAGGCCGTGAAAGCCGGTCACTACGGCGACTTCGACAACGACATTTCCGCGGCTGTTCTCGAGGAAGCCGGCCGGTTCGCCACCGACGTGCTGGCGCCGCTCAACCGGGTCGGCGACCAGAACGGCGTCAAGCTCGCCGACAACAAGGTGACCACCGCGCCGGGCTGGCCGGACGCCTACAGGCGCTGGGCGGAAGCCGGCTGGAATGCGGTGTCGGGACCGGAGGATTTCGGCGGCCAGGGACTGCCGATGGCGATCAACGCCGTCTGCACGGAGATCTGGAGCGCCTCCAACATGGCCTTCGGGCTGTGTCCGCTGCTCACCCTCGGCGCGATCGAGGCGCTCCACGCCCATGGCAGCGACGAGCTCAAGGCAACCTATCTTGGCAAGCTGATCTCCGGCGAATGGACCGGCACCATGCAGCTTACCGAGCCGCAGGCCGGCTCCGACGTCGGCGCGCTGCGCTCGCGCGCCGAGCGCGCGGGCGACGGCACCTATCGCCTCAGCGGCACGAAGATCTTCATTACCTATGGCGATCACGACATGGCCGATAACATCGTCCACCTCGTGCTCGCCCGCCTGCCGGACGCACCCGCCGGCACCAGGGGCATCTCGCTGTTCCTGGTGCCGAAGTTTCTCGTCGATGCCGACGGCTCGCTGGGCGCGCGCAACGACATCTATCCCAGCGGCATCGAGCACAAGCTCGGCATCCATGCCTCGCCCACCTGCACGATGACGATGGGCGACAATGGCGGCGCCGTTGGCTACCTGATCGGCGAGGAGAATCGCGGCATGCAATGCATGTTCACGATGATGAACCAGGCGCGCCTCGGCGTCGGCCTCGAAGGCGTCGGCATCGCCGAACGCGCCTATCAGCAGGCGCTCGCCTTCGCGCAGGAGCGCAAGCAGGGCCGCGCGCCGGAGTCGGCCGGCAAGGGTCCGGACGCCATCATCGTGCACCCCGACGTCAAGCGGATGCTGCTGCAGATGCGGGCCATGACGGCCGCGGCACGCACCATCTGCTATGCCACCGCGGTCGCGCTCGACGTATCGTTCCGGGCCGGGGACGCCAAGGTGCGCGGCGATGCCGCGGCGCGCGCCGCGCTGCTGACCCCGATCGCCAAGGCGTTCTCGACCGATATCGGCAACGAGGTCGCCTCGCTCGGCGTGCAGATTCACGGCGGCATGGGTTTCGTCGAGGAAACCGGCGCGGCGCAGCACCTCCGCGACGCACGCATCGCCCCGATCTATGAAGGCACCAACGGTATCCAGGCGATCGACCTGTTGACCCGCAAGCTCGGCACCCGGGGCGGCGCCGCGGTCTGGGCCCTGCTCGATGAGCTGAAAGCCACCGTGAAGCGGGTCGAAGCCTCCAACGATCCGGCGTTCGGCGCGACCGCCGAGCGGCTGCGCGACGGGCTGGCCGCGCTGGAGCGCACCAGCCGCTGGCTGCTCGATCGGCTCGGCACCGCGCCCAACGACGCGCTTGCCGGTGCCACCCCCTATCTCCGCCTGTTCGGCGCCACCCTCGGCGGCTGCGTGCTGGCCGGCGAGGCCCTGGCCGCCCGCGACGCCGGCGAGGCATTCGGCGAGGCCGGCCGCTACGTGACGCTGGCGCGCTTCTTTGCCGAGAACGTCACCGTTCAGGCCGGCGCGCTGGAACGCACGGTGGTTGACACCGCCGATACCATCAACGGCGCCGATGCCGTCCTGCTCGCGTGACATCACGCGCGCAGCCACGGCGAACAGCAAAAAACATCACACCGGGAGACGACATGACCGACCATCTCACTGTGGCCGACGACGGCGCGACGCGGACCATCACGCTGCACCGGCCGGAGAAGAAGAACGCGCTGACGCAAGGCATGTATCTGGCCATGAGCGAGGCCATCAACAGCGCGCAGGATGATGCCGCGATCCGCTGTCTCCTCGTCACCGGCTGCCCGGGCATGTTCACCGCCGGCAACGACCTGGAGGATTTCCTCAAGGCCGGGACCGCCGATCCCGGCAAGCCGCGCGAATCGAACGCGATCAAGCTTCTTCACGCGCTCGCCAACAACGCCAAGCCGCTGGTCGCGGCGGTGGACGGCATCGCCGTCGGCGTCGGCACCACGATGCTGTTTCACTGCGACTATGTGCTGGCGAGCACCGCCGCCACCTTCACCACGCCCTTCATCCATCTCGGCCTGGTGCCGGAGGCCGCATCCAGCCTGCTGATTCCCCGCGTGATCGGCCATCAGCGCGCCTTCGCGACGCTGGTGATGGGCCGCCGCCTGACCGCGCGCGACGCCCGCGAGGCCGGCTTCGTCAATGACGTCGTCGAGCCGGACCAGCTCGAGGCCGAGGCCCGCAAGGTCGCGCGCGAAATCTGTGCCCTGCCGGCCGAGGCGGTCGCGATTTCACGCAAGCTGATCCGGATGCAGCCGGAGGTGATGATCGAGCGCATGAACCTCGAAAGCAAGCTGTTCGGCGAGCGCCTGCGCTCGGAGGAAGCGGTCAACGCCTTCAGGAACTTCCTGGCGCGCAAGAAGGGCTGAGCGCTCCCGGCCCGGATCGGCCGAGATCGGCAATCCGGCGGTGCAAACGCCGCCGGCCCCACTTCTGTCCCTATCCGATCCGAGGCGCCGCAAGGCCCAAGCCGATTCACTATCTGCTTGTTTTGTCGCGATTTCCGCGCGAGTCCGGTTCCCACCTCCGGCGAAAGCACTATAGTATCGGCTCGACGCATCTTCGTATGCACGCCAAGTCTTCGTACACACGCCAAGTCATACGTACGGCAAGTCGTATGCAAGCCAAGTCGTATGCAAGCCAGGCGTGCCGGACCCCGGAATGACCACGCTTTATCTCACCCATCCCGCCTGCCTCGACCACCTGACCCCTCCGGGCCATCCCGAACGGCCGGAGCGGCTGCGCGCCGTCGAGCAGGTGCTGGCGGGCGATCATTTCCAGCCGCTGCTGCGGGCGCTTGCGCCCGAAGGCTCGCTGGACTCGGCCGCGCTGTGCCACGACAACCACTATATCGACGAACTCCGGCACATCGCACCGAAGGACCGGACGATCTACATCGATGGCGATACGTCGATGTCGCCGGGCACCTGGGAAGCCGTGCTGCGCGCCGTCGGCGGCGCCGTGGCGGCGACCGATGCGGTGTTGAGCGGCGCCTGCGACAATGCCTTTGTCGCGGTGCGCCCGCCGGGACACCATGCCGAAGTGGGCAAGTCGATGGGCTTCTGCTTCTTCGACAACGCCGCGATCGCGGCACGCCACGCGCAGCGCAAGCACGGCCTCGGCCGCGTCGCCATCGTCGATTTCGACGTCCATCACGGCAACGGCACGCAGGACATCTTCTGGTCCGATCCGACCGTGATGTATTGCTCGACGCACCAGATGCCGCTGTTTCCCGGCACCGGCGCGCTGTCCGAGCGCGGCGAACACGATACCATCGTCAATGCGCCGCTCGCATCGGGCGACGGCGGCCTTCGTTTCCGCGAGGCGTTCGACTATCTCATCCTGCCGCGGCTCCAGGCTTTCGCGCCGGAACTGATCGTGATCTCGGCCGGGTTCGACGCCCATCGGCGCGATCCGCTCGCGACCCTCAATCTCGACGCCTCCGATTTCGGCTGGGTGACGAGCAAGCTGGTCGAGATCGCCGATGCCAGCGCCGGCGGCCGCGTGGTTTCGGTGCTGGAGGGCGGCTACGACCTCCAGGGCTTGCAGGAATCCGTCGCCGCCCACGTCTCCGCTTTGATGACCGGCTGAATTCCGGTCACAATCCGCCCGCATAGCCACCTATACTGGCGATCGATGAATCGTGAAGCACGCCGCGGCATCCGAAGCCGCCGCCGGCTGCGGAACATGATCTTCGACATCGAGATATTCAAAACTATCGAAATCTTCGAAACCAATGGCTGATACCGACGCCGCAGGACAATACGCATGGCCGACAACAGCAACGCCGACGTCAAGAAGCTGAGCTTCGAGAATGCCCTTCAGGAACTCGAATCGATCGTGCGGCGGCTCGAGGAAGGCCAGGTCGCGCTGGAGGAATCGGTCACGATCTACGAGCGCGGCGAGGCCCTGAAACGGCGTTGCGAGGACCTGTTGCGGCAGGCCGAGGCCCGCGTCGACAAGATCACCACCGATGCCGGCGGCAAGCCGAACGGCACCGAACCGCTGGATGTGCCGTAACGCCGCGGGTTGACCTCGGCCATCGCCCTCGTCCAGTTATGGGCGTGAGACTGGCTCGAGGGGGGACCGTTCAGGGTGCGGGTGCGACGCCGACATATCATCTACGTCCAGGGATACGATCCGCGCGGGCTCGCCCAGTACTACCGCATGTTCAGAACGGAACTGCGAAAATCCGACCGCCTCTCCGGGCTGAGCTCCCGCATCAGCCGCCCCCGCAGTTCCACCGACGACACGATGGCATCATGGACCATCGCGACGGACGGCGGCGACTGGCAGACCGACACCACCTATGACTTCCTGCGCTGGGAAGACCTGATCCAGCGCGACATGGCCGCGCCGATCCGGCAGACGGTGCTGCGCGCCTCGGCGATCTACTGGCGGCTGGTGGTCGACGGCACGATCGCGCGGTTCTGGCGGGCGCACTGGCGTTTCGCCACCTTCATCAGCTATCCGCATTTCGTCCTGCTGAACGAAATCCTCTGGTCGCTGATCGCGGCATTCGTGGTCTGGTTCGCGCTGACGGCGGCCGGCGCGGCGAACGGGGCAGCGATCGCGGCCGGGATTCCGGTGTTCGCCGCCGCGCTCTGGGCGCTGCTGAAATATACCGAGAAGCGAACCTATCTGCTCTACCTGATGTCCGACACCATCTTCACCTGGCAGTTCGCCCATCGCGAGCGGCCGGACTGGGACGCCCGCATCGCCCGCTTCGCGGCTCACCTGGTGGAGACGGCGAAAACCAGCGACGCCGACGAGATCATCGTCGTCGGCCACAGCTCGGGCTCGTTCCTCGGCGTCGAGATCATGGCGCAGGCGCTGGAGCTGGATCCGGCGCTCGGCCGGCACGGCCCGCGCCTGGCCCTTCTCACCATCGGCGGCAATCTGCCGATCGTCGGGTTCCTGCCGGTCTCGGGGAAGTTCCGCGAGCGGCTCGGCCGGCTGGCCACCGAACCCGCGCTCGACTGGATCGACGGCCAGTCGCGCAAGGACGTGATGAACTTCTACCCCTTCGATCCGGTGACCGGCCATGGCCTCGCGATCGCGGGCAAGCGGCACAACCCGACCATCATGCCGGTCCGGTTTCGCGAGATCATCGACCCCGCCCGCTACAACCGATTCCGCTGGCAGTTCTTCCGGGTGCATTTCCAGTTCGTGATGGCCAATGAGCGCCCCAACGCCTACGACTTCTTCATGATCGTCCGCGGCCCCGTCCGGCTCCTCGACCGCGCCCGCGACCCGGCCGGCGCGCTTGCCGCCGTTCACGATTCCGCACCGTCCGCCGCCAAACGTGATGGCAATTTGGGCCATCGTGAGCGGACCGAACGGGAACAGCCCCCTATACCGCAGGGTTGAATCCGGCGCGTTTTGAACCTTTGGTTGGCTCAGGGCCACCCATAGGAACGCCGCGAGTTGGCTTTGCGAGGGGCTTTGGTGTAAGATGGCTGTTGCTATGCTCTGACGATGGCGCTTTTCGGTGCAGGTCACTCCTTATAAAGGACTGAAAATGCACGCGAAAATGACGGATACCGGCGCCCTCCCAGAGTGATTTACATCACAGTTCTTGATCGGAGCACAGCTTAAAGCTCTCAAGGAAGCTTCCCCGTTCAGGAAGCGGCAGGATGGTATTGGGCTCGGGATGCGCAAGGGATGCGCAATGCCCATATCAGCCTGCGGCCTGCCTGACATGCAGATTGGATGAATGCCGTGACCAGCTTCAGTAAAACGCCTCTTCTTGACACGATTCGCACCCCCGATGATTTGCGCCGGCTCAAGGTCGAGCAACTTCGGCAGGTCGCCGATGAACTGCGGCAAGAGACGATCGACGCCGTGTCCGTGACCGGCGGCCATTTCGGAGCCGGCCTGGGCGTGGTGGAACTGACCACGGCCATCCACTACGTCTTCAATACGCCCCAGGACCGGCTGATCTGGGACGTCGGCCACCAGGCTTATCCGCACAAGATCCTGACCGGCCGCCGCGACCGCATCCGCACGCTGCGCACCGGCGGCGGCCTGTCCGGCTTCACCAAGCGATCCGAAAGCGACTACGACCCGTTCGGCGCCGCGCACTCGTCCACCTCGATCTCGGCCGGCCTCGGCATGGCGGTGGCGCGCGACCTCGCCGGCGGCAAGAACAACGTCATCGCCGTGATCGGCGACGGCGCGATGTCGGCCGGCATGGCCTATGAGGCGATGAACAATGCCGGCGCGATGAATTCACGGCTGATCGTGATCCTCAACGACAACGACATGTCGATCGCGCCCCCGGTCGGCGCGATGTCGGCCTACCTGTCGCGGCTCTATTCCGGCAAGACCTACCGGACGCTGCGCGATGCCGCCAAGCAGCTCGGCAAGCACCTGCCGAAGATGATCGCCGACCGCGCCGAGCGCGTCGAGGAATATTCCCGCGGCTTCATGACCAACAGCGGCACGCTGTTCGAGGAACTGGGCTTCTATTATGTCGGCCCGATCGACGGCCACAACCTCGATCACCTGCTGCCGGTGCTGAAGAACGTCCGCGACATGGAGGACGGCCCGATCCTGGTTCACGTCGTGACCCAGAAGGGCAAGGGCTACGGCCCGGCCGAAGCGGCCGCCGACAAATACCACGCGGTGGTCAAGTTCGACGTCGCCACCGGCACGCAGTCGAAGGCCAAGCCGAACGCGCCCGCCTATCAGAACGTGTTCGGCCAGTCGCTGGTGAAGGAAGCCGGGCGGGACGACAGGATCGTCGCCATCACCGCGGCGATGCCGTCGGGCACCGGCGTCGATATCTTCAACAAGGCGTTCCCGGACCGCACCTTCGATGTCGGCATCGCCGAACAGCATGCGGTGACCTTCGCCGCGGGTCTGGCGACCGAAGGCTACAAGCCGTTCTGCGCGATCTATTCGACCTTCCTGCAGCGCGGCTACGACCAGATCGTGCATGACGTCGCGATCCAGAACCTGCCGGTACGCTTCGCCATCGACCGCGCCGGGCTGGTCGGCGCGGACGGCGCCACCCATGCCGGTTCGTTCGACAACGCCTATCTCGGCTGCCTGCCGAACATGGTCATCATGGCCGCGTCCGACGAGGCCGAGCTGGTGCACATGGTGGCAACCCAGGTCGCCATCAACGATCATCCGAGCGCGCTGCGCTATCCGCGTGGCGAAGGCCGCGGCGTCGAGATGCCCGAAGTCGGCGTTCCGCTGCCGATCGGCAAGGGACGCGTGGTCCGTCAGGGCAGCAAGGTGGCGCTGCTGTCGTTCGGCACCCGGCTCGCCGAGTGCGAGAAGGCGGCCGACGAGCTGGCTGCCCATGGCCTGTCCACCACCGTCGCCGACGCCCGCTTCATGAAGCCGCTCGATGTCGAGCTGGTGCTTAAGCTCGCCCGCGAGCATGAGATCCTGCTTACCGTCGAGGAAGGCGCGATCGGCGGCTTCGGCTCGCATGTGATGCAGACGCTCGCCGACCACGGCGCGCTCGACAGCGGCATGCTCCGGTTCCGCTCGATGGTGCTGCCCGACGAGTTCATCGATCACGATACGCCGGCGGCGATGTATTCCTACGCCAAGCTCGACTCCAAGGGCATCGTCGCCAAGGTGTTCGAGGTGCTCGGCAAGGACAAGGCCGGCACGGTCAAGCTCGCCGGCGCATAAGCCGCAGCGCACGGACACGATCCGAACCTCGCTTCCCGCGCCGGAAGCGAGGTTTTTCATTTGCCGCGGGACCGCGCTACACTGTTCGCGACATGACCCAGAAACGCAAACGCGCCGACCTGCTGCTGGTCGAGCGCGGCCTGTTCGAAAGCCGGGCACGGGCGCAGGCCGCGATCGATGCCGGCCTCGTCACCGCAAACGGCAAGCGCGTCGCGAAATCCTCGGAAACGCTCGCGCCCGATGCCGACATCGCCGCCGCGCCGGCCCATCCATGGGTGTCGCGCGGCGGCGTCAAGCTTGCCGGCGCGCTCGAACATTATCCGATCGAGGTCGAGGACCATGTCTGCCTCGATGTCGGCGCGTCGACCGGCGGATTCACCGAGGTGCTGCTGGCCCACGGCGCGGCGCTGGTGTTCGCCATGGATGTCGGCACGGACCAGTTACACCCGAGCCTGCGCGGCCATCCGCGAATCGTCTCGATGGAGCAGACCGATATCCGCAGCTACGACGGCAGGCGGCTGCCGCGGCGGCCGGACGTCGTGGTGATCGATGTCAGCTTCATCTCGCTCAAGCTGGTGCTTCCGGTGGCGCTGCAAGTCGCGGCCGCGCCGACCAGCCTCCTGGCGCTGGTCAAGCCGCAATTCGAGGCGCCGCGCGAGGCGATCAAGAAAGGCATCGTGCGCGACGCCGCCGTCCACAAGGCGGTGTGCGACGACGTCGCGGCCTTCGCCGCTTCGCTCGGCTGCACGGACATCGCGGTGTTTCCGTCCGATATCCCCGGCGGCGACGGCAACCTGGAATTCTTCATCGGCGCGCGTCGTGGCTGAAACGCTTTTGATCGATCATGTCGGCCAGCGCGGCGACGGCGTTGCGATCGCCGGCAGCGGCACCCGCTATGTTCCCTGCGCGCTGCCGGGCGAAACCGTCGAAGCCGAGCCTTCGGCCGGCCAGGCCGGACGGATGCGCCTTGTTTCCGTCCTGACCCGGAGTCCCGACCGGGTCGATCCGTTCTGCGCCTATTTCGGCCGCTGCGGCGGCTGCGCGATCCAGCACTGGCGGCCGGACAATTACCATGCCTGGAAGCGGCAACTGGTGGTCGACGCACTGGCACGCGCCGGAATCGACTGTCCCGTCGGCGAGGTGATCGACGCCCACGGCGCGGGCAGGCGCCGCATCACCGTCCATGCGCGCCGGGACCGCGACGGCGCGCTGCCGGTCGGCTTCACCGCCGCAGGCAGCCACGCGGTGGTGCCGATCGACGCCTGTCCGATCCTCGACCCCGCCCTCGACGGCGCGTTCGCGGCGGCGCGCGCCATCGCCGGCCTGCTCGGGCCGATCGACAAGCCGCTGGACGTGCAGGTCACCGCCACCGACAACGGCCTCGACATCGACGTGCGCGGCAGCGGCCCGTTGCCGTCCGATACCGTCACCGAGTTATCGCGGCTTGCCGGCCAGCACGGGCTGGCGCGGCTGACCCGCCACGGCGAACTGGTGCTGATGCGCCGGCCGCCGCAGATCGGGATCGGCGCGGCCAGGGTGACATTGCCGCCGGGCTCGTTCCTGCAGGCCACCGTTGCGGGCGAGGACACGCTTGCCGCGCGGGTGCAGGAGCTGTGCGGCAAGGCGAAGCGGATCGCCGACCTGTTCTGCGGCGTCGGCCCGTTCGCGCTGCGGCTGGCCGCCAGGGCACGGATCGCTGCCTTCGACAGCGATGCCGGCGCGATCGCGGCGCTGCGCAAGGCCGCCGCCGGCGCCCATGGGCTGAAGCCGCTCGCGGCCGAGGCCCGCGACCTGTTTCGCCGCCCGCTGGTGCCGCAGGAACTGAATGCGTTCGATGCCGTGGTGTTCGATCCGCCGCGCCAGGGTGCCGAAGCCCAGGTCCGCCAACTGGCCGCCAGCAGGCTCCCCCTGGTGGTTGCCGTGTCCTGCAATCCGACAACCTTTGCGCGGGATGCACGGATGCTGATCGATGCCGGCTACGCCATCGATCAGGTGACGCCGGTCGATCAGTTCCGCCATTCCGCGCATGTCGAGCTGGTGGCGCGGTTCAAGCGCAAGCGCTGAGCGCAGATGGGCGAATGACCTGCGGACAAAAGATTCGTCCCGCACGCTATTGTCCCCAGCGATCCTGCCAGAGCTTTTCGCCGATGGTGCAGGAGACGCGCGGTTCGCGGCCGGCGGCCGGCACCACGCGGCGCGGCGGTGTCCGCCCCGCCACCTCCATCACCAGCTTGGTGCGGATCGCCTCGCGGAACCTGTCGCGGTCCTGGATCGGCACCACGAACGAGCCGGGGCCGCCGATCACGCAGTCCTCGTAATAGGCATCGAGATTTTCGATATCCATCGTGGTGTAGGACGGCTCCTTGACCATGACCGGCAGGCCGTTGATGACGATGCCTTTCTCGAGCGCGGCGTCGCGGGCCAGCGTCACCGGCATGCCGTTGTTGTTGGGGCCGTCGCCGGAAATGTCGATCACCCGTCGCAGCCCGCGATATCGGTTCTGCGCGAACAGCGGCATGGCGAAATTGATCGCACCGGAAATCGAGGTGCGCGAGGCCCGCCGCACCGGCGTCTTCATGATCTCGACCGCCACCGCGCCGGCGGATTCGGGGCCGTCGATCACCCGCCAGGGAATGATGATCTTCTGATCGGTCGAGGCCGCCCACTCGAAATAGGTGATGGCGATCCTGCCGTTGGGGCCGGTCTTCAGCGCCTGCAGGAATTCCTTCGAGACGATGGCCTGGGCATAGCCCTCGCGCTGGATCGTCAGTTCCTCGATATCCATGGAATAGGACACATCGACCGCGAGGATCAGTTCGACGTCGACGACGGCCTCATTCGCCCGCTCGTCCGCGAGCCGTGAAGCCGCATAGGGGCCGGCCAGCGTCGCCGCGCCGCCCGACACCAGGCCGGCCCCGAGAACCACAGCGACAGAGACAAGCCTGTGCATCGCACCCTCCCGCCGGTCGCCACCGGGCGGAGAACCGCTTCACGCCTTTTCTCACCCCGTCCCGGAATGGGGCGCCCGAATTGCGGCGGAAAAGGTGGGAGCCGTTGCGTTTTTTTTGCGTTGGCGCATCCCGAAAATATCCACTCGCGCCCCCGCTCGCCGCGGTACCCTTGTTGCAGTATCCTTGCCCGTGACCGGGATGAAGCGACGCTGCGCATGAGCGACACCGTCATCAAGCCACGCACCAGAGCCAGGACCAGGGTCGCTGCGAAGACCGGGCGGCCGCGGCTGCACAAGGTCATCCTCATCAACGACGACTACACCCCGCGCGAATTCGTCGTCACGGTCCTGAAGGGCGAATTCCGCATGACCGACGATCAGGCTTACAAGGTGATGCTGACCGCGCATCAGCGCGGCGTCTGCGTGGTGGCGGTGTTCACGAAGGACGTTGCGGAAACCAAGGCGACGCGCGCCACCGATGCCGGGCGCGCCAAGGGCTATCCGCTGCTGTTCACCACCGAACCGGAGGAATAGCGGGATTCGGCACCCGCGCCGCCGGGCTCACCGGCGCGGCGGCAGGGCTTCGTCGCCGAGGCCATAGACGCGCTCGGCGCGGCGGAAGCCGGCGATGGGGAATTCGCCGAGATTGATCCAGCTCTCCGGCGCGGCCGCGGCGAACCCTTCCGAGGCGACGATGGTGCGGTTGAGGTCGCTCGCGATCTTCTCCAGCCGCGCCGCCAGGTTGACCGCCGGGCCGATGCAGGTGAAATCGAGCCGGCCGCCGCCGCCGATATTGCCGTAGAGCACCTCGCCGACATGAAGCGCGAGCCCGAAGCGAAAGCCATCGAGCACGCCGCCGCGATGCCGATAGCGCATCGCCGCCACCCGTTCGCGGCTGGCACGGGCCGCGGTCAGCACCCGCCCGCAGATTTCCGCGGCATCGTCGCCGCCATTGGAGAACGGAAACACCGCGAGCAGGCCGTCGCCCATGAACTTCAGCACTTCGCCGCCCTGCTCGGCGATCGGCTCCACCTGGCAATCGAAATACAGGTTGAGCACCTCGACCACCTCGTTCGGCGGCAACTGATCCGACAGCCGCGTGAACCCGCGCAGGTCAGAAAGCCAGATCGCCGCCGACATCGTCTCGGTGTGGCCGCGGCGAATCTGCCCGGCAAGGATGCGCTGGCCCGCCCGGTTGCCGACATAGGTGTCGAGCAGCGCGCCGGCGGTGCGCTCCAGATGCACGATCTCGATCACCCGGGCCAGCGGCGCCATCAACAGCCGCAGGTTCTCGACCTGCGCGTCGGTGAAGCCGCCTTCCGCCCGCGACGTCCAGCTCACCGCATGGATCTCGCCGTTGAGGAAGCGCAGCGGCATCGCGATATAGTCGGTCAGGCCCTCGGCCCGCGCGTCGACGAAGAAACTGGACACGGTATCGGTCAGGATTTCGGCCTCGCGGCGGCGCACCTCCTCGTCGCGGGTATGGACGATCGACAGCGGACTGTTGAGAAACTCCGCGCTGTCCTCGATACCGTAAGGGGCGGCATAGATCGTCACCCCGACGTCGGGACGCCAGGTAAAGCTCTGGCCGAACATCTGCGGATGCAGCGTCCGCACGAAAACGCCGACACGGCCGAGTTCGAACCCCGCCGCGACCAGCCGTTCGCACAATTCCTGCATCATTTCTTCCGGCGACACGCCATTGCGCGCGCCGGAAGATATCCAGGTGGTGATCTCCTTCAGGTGCCCTGCCTGCATTCCTGTCGGCTCGTCTGTTGCGGGAAGTCGGCGCGTGCGGTCAGATCCTGACCAATCCATGCATCCGCGCGCGGCAATGGAAGAACGCGTCCCGAGAATCGCCCGAGATTCGATCAGAAACAAGGCCGCACGGCAGGTTTGCCGGGACCGGCGCGGAGGTCAGCCGACGCCGACCTGGCCGCGATGGCGGAGGAAATGATCCGCGATCACGCAGGCGACCATCGCCTCGCCTACCGGCACCGCGCGGATGCCGACGCAAGGGTCGTGGCGCCCCTTGGTGAGGATATCGGTTTCCGCGCCGCTGCGATCGATGGTGCGGCGTGGCGACAGGATCGACGAGGTCGGCTTCACCGCGAAACGGGCGACGACCGGCTGGCCGGTGGAAATGCCACCGAGAATGCCGCCGGCATGATTGGCCATGAACACCGGGCCGTCGTTCCCCATGCGCATTTCGTCGGCGTTCTCCTCGCCGGTCAAGGCTGCGGCATCGAACCCGGCGCCGATCTCCACGCCCTTCACCGCGTTGATGCTCATCAGGGCGGCCGCGATATCGCCGTCGAGCTTGGCATAGATCGGCGCGCCGAGCCCGGGCTGGACGCCTTCGGCGACGACTTCGATCACCGCCCCGATCGACGAGCCGCTCTTGCGGATGCCATCGAGATAGTCGGCGAAGAACGCCGCCTTGTCCTTGTCGGGGCAGAAGAACGGATTGCGGCCGACCTCGTCCCAATCCCAGTTGTCGCGATCGATCTTGTGCGGCCCCATCTGCACCAGCGCGGCGCGCACGACCATGCCGGGCACCACCTTGCGGGCGATGGCGCCGGCCGCCACCCGCATCGCGGTCTCGCGCGCCGAGGAACGGCCGCCGCCGCGATAGTCGCGCAGGCCGTACTTGGCCTCATAGGTGAAGTCGGCATGGCCGGGACGGAATTTGTCCTTGATGTCGGAATAGTCCTTCGAACGCTGGTCGGTGTTCTCGATCAGCAGGCCGATCGGGGTGCCGGTCGTCACCTGCGCGCCGTTCTCCGGATGCGCCATCACGCCAGACAGGATCTTCACCTGGTCCGCCTCCTGCCGCTGCGTGGTGAAGCGCGACTGGCCGGGGCGGCGGCGATCGAGGTCGCGCTGGATTTCCTCGGCGGTGAGCGGGATCAGCGGCGGGCAGCCATCGACCACGCAGCCGATCGCCGCCCCGTGGCTCTCGCCGAAGGTGGTGACGCGGAACAGGTGGCCGAAGGTGTTGTGGGACATGAAGAACCCGTCTCGATGGAGCGATTTTCGCTCCTTCTCGTAGCGGCATGTTGCGCAAATCACAACACGTCGGATCGACATAAAATCCCGTGAATTCAGCTGTGCTTCGCCAGCGTCCCGTCGCGGAATACGTAGACCGCGCCCTGCGCGATGACCTGGTCGGCGGCGGCAGGGGGCGCGAGGATGTCCAGCGCCACCATCAGCGCCCGCGCGGTGCCGCCATGAGCGACCGCGACCGTATCGCCCGCCAGCGAAGCGTACCAGTCGCGCATCCGCAGCGTCACCGCGGCATAGCTTTCGCCACCCGGCGGCGGCACCCCCCATTTGTCGATCTCGCGGCTGGCGAAAACCTCCGGATGCGACTGCCGCTGCTGCTGGAGGGTCGAGCCTTCCCAATGGCCCCAGCCGATTTCGCGCAAACGATCATCGAGCCCGAAGCCGTCCGGCGGCAAGGCGAGCCGGCCGCGCACCAGCTCCATGGTGAGGCGGGCGCGCTGCAACGGGCTTGCGACGAAAGCGAGACGGTCCGGCGCATGGCCGGCGCGCGCGATCAGCTCGGCCAGGAGCCCGCCGGCATGGGCCGCCTGCGCGCGGCCGGTCTCGTTCAGCGGGATATCCTGCGAGCCCTGGAAGCGCCCGGCCGCGTTCCACGCGGTCTCGCCGTGGCGGATATAGTAGACCGTCGGGGTCGGCATTGAAAAAAGCTTCCCGGCTCAATCCTTCGACAGCGAGATATCCGGCGCATCGGGCCGCTTCATGCCGACGACGTGGTAGCCGGAATCGACATGATGGACCTCGCCGGTGACGCCGCGCGACAGATCCGACAGCAGGTACAGCGCGCTGTCGCCGACCTCCTCGATCGTCACCGTGCGCCGCATCGGCGCATTGTATTCGTTCCATTTCAGGATGTAGCGGAAGTCGCCGATGCCGGACGCCGCCAGCGTCTTGATCGGCCCCGCCGAGATCGCGTTGACGCGGATGTTCTTCTCGCCGAGATCGGCGGCGAGGTAGCGCACGCTGGCTTCCAGCGCCGCCTTGGCGACGCCCATGACATTGTAATGCGGCATCCATTTCTCCGCGCCGTAATAGGTCAGCGTGATGATGGAGCCGCCATCGGTCATCAGCTTTTCGGCGCGCTGCGCGATCGCGGTCAGCGAATAGCACGAGATCAGCATCGACCTGGTGAAGTTGTCGGCCGTGGTCTCGATGTAGCGGCCGTCGAGCTGGTCCTTGTCCGAGAAGGCGATGGCGTGGACGACGAAATCGATCCTGCCCCACTTCGCCTTGAGTTCGTCGAACACCGCATCGATGGTCGCCGGATCGGTGACGTCGCAATGCCCGAGCAGCAGGCCGCCGATCTCGGTCGCGAGCGGCGCGACGCGCTTCCTCAGCGCATCGCCCTGCCAGGTCAGCGCGATCTCCGCGCCCTGGGCGTGACACGCCCTGGCGATGCCCCAGGCGATCGAGCGATTGTTGGCGACCCCGAGAATCACCCCGCGCTTGCCCTGCATCAGGCCCGAATTCTGCACCATCTGATACCCCGTCAATCCTGCTTGTTTCGTCCAGCCGGCCCTTCCGGGTACACCAGCCGTCCGGCTTCGAACAGTCCAATTATGGCTTCTCGGGGCTTCGAATTCCGCCATTCACCGGCCATTGTTAACTTCGGAATACCTTGCGCGCCGCGGGGTTCTTTCGGGAACAGGAGAATTTGACGATGGCGGGTCCATGAGCGCATTCCGGGAGGGCATCGAGGCCATGATTCCGGCGCTGCGGCGCTACGCGCGGGCTTTGGCGCGGGACGCCGACATCGCCGACGACCTGGTGCAGGACACCCTGGTGCGGGCGCTGCGCTCCGAACGGCTGTTCGTCGGCGGCGATCTCCGGAGCTGGCTCTACACCATTCTCACCAACCTCAACCGCAACCGCCGCCGCGCGCTGGCGCGCCGGCCGCCGCTGACACCCCTGACCGACACGGCGACCGAGGCCGGCGGCACCGAAGCCGAGGGACGCGATATCGCGCGCGCCCTCGCGACGCTGGGCGAGGATCAACGGGCGGTGCTGCTGCTCGTCAGCCTCGAGGGCCTCAGCTACCGCGAGGTCGCCGATGTCCAGGGCGTGCCGATCGGCACGGTGATGTCGCGCCTGGCCCGCGCCCGCGCCCATGTGAAGGACGCGCTCGACGGCAAGCGGCCGGCGCTGCGCCGGGTGAAGTAGTTTCAAGGACGAAAGACGACCACGATGACCAAGCCCAACATTCCCGTCACCGAAGACGAACTTCACGCCTATGTCGACGGCGAGTTGCCGGCCGAACGGCGCGCCGACGTCGAGGCATGGCTTGCCGCGCATCCCGACGATGCCGACAGGGTCGGCGCGTGGCGTGCGATGGCCGATGCGCTCCATGCCCGCTATGGCGGGGTGACCGACGAGCCGGTGCCCGCGCGCCTGAATGTGGATCGGCTGGCGCGGCCGCCGCGGCGCTGGCTGCATGGCGCGATCGCCGCATCCCTGCTGGCGTTCGCGGCCGGCGGCGGCGCGGGCTGGTTCGCGCATGGCGCAACGGCGGCGCCGTCGTCGTTCCGCAGCTTCACCGCCGACGCGATCGAGGCGCATCGGCTCTATGTCGTCGAGGTGCGCCATCCGGTCGAGGTCGCCGCCTCCGAGCGGACCCATATGCAACAGTGGCTCTCCAAGCGCGTCGGCTATTCCGTAAAAGCCCCCGAGCTTGACGGCACCGGGCTGAAGCTGGTGGGCGGGCGGCTGCTGCCGGGGCCCCGCGCGCCCGCCGCCTTCCTGATGTATGAGGGTCCGTCCGGCGAGCGCTACACGCTTTACACCTCGCGCGCCTCGACGCCGGCGGCACAGATGCGCTACGCCACGCAGGCCGACGACGGCGCGCTGTACTGGGCGGATCGCGGCATCGGCTATGTGCTGACCGGCCCGGACGGCAACAAGGCGCGGCTCGAACAGGTCGCCCGCGCGGTCTACGACCAGACCGAGAAGACCGGCGGCTGACACCGGGGCGGGCCCATCCTTCCGTTGCGCCCGTTTTCGCGCCATCCTCCCCCAAGCGAAGAACCGCATGGCGAGGAGGCCGCGCGATCATGGACAAGCAAGTCATCGACACGGCGGCGGGCCGCATCGCCTGTTATCAATCCACCGGCAGCGGCCCAGCGATCGTGATCGTACACGGCAATTCGGCCTCGGCGCGCGCCTTCGCACGTCAGTTCGATAGCCCGCTCGGCCGCAGATACCGCCTGATCGCCTTCGATCTGCCCGGCCACGGCGCGTCGGACGACGCCGCCGATCCGGCAGCGACCTACAACTTTCGCGGCTATGCCCGCGTGCTGCGCGACGTCGCAGCCCAACTCGGCGCAACCAACGCCACCTTCATCGGCTGGAGCCTCGGCGGCCATATCGTGCTCGAGGCCGCTCCCGACCTGCCGCAGGCCAGGGGTTTTGCGATTTTCGGCACGCCGCCGCTTCCATTTCCTCCAGTCATGGAAAATGCCTTCCTGCCCAGCCCGACGGCGGCCTTGATCTTCACACGCGATCTGTCGGAGGAGCAGGCTCGATCTTTCGTGACGTCAGCGTTCAAGCCCGGCGTCACCGACCTGCCGCCGGAGATGGTGGCCGACGTGCTGCGCACCGACGGCCGCGCCCGTGAACAACTTGCCGCACAAACCAGCGCAAATGCTTTCCGCGACGAGGTCGAAATCGTGGCCAACCTGAAGCAACCGCTCGCGGTGCTGCACGGCGCGCAGGAGCAGCTCGTCAACGGCGCCTATTTCGAAACGCTGACCATGCCGACGCTGTGGCGCGGCCGGGTTCAAGTGATCGAAGGCGCCGGTCACCTGCCGCAATGGGAGCAGGCCGACACGTTCAACGCGCTGATCGATGCTTTCGTGACGGGGGCGTGAGGGCATGAAGGACAAGCCCTGAAACACAACGTCATACGCGGGCTTGACCCGCGTATCCATCATCGTCTGGAACGATGGATGGCCGGATCAAGTCCGGCCATGACGGCAAACAAAGACCCGTGCCGCGAGCCGTCCCTGCCCGCGCGCGGACGACCGGGGGCGCGTGTCAGCCCAGGTCGCTGCGCGGATTGTAGGGGTGATTGTCGCGCCACTTCTGCATCAAAGCTTCGAGCTCGGCGTCGTGGCCGTCCGGCAGCACGATCCGCGTGGTCACGAGCAGGTCCCCGCTCGCGCCGCCGCCTTTCGGCAACCCCTTGCCCTTGAGGCGGAAGGTGCGGCCGCTCGAGGTGTTCTTCGGGATCGACAGTTCGACCGCGCCGTTGAGCGTCGGCACCCGGACCTTGCCGCCCAGCACCGCCTCGTCGAGCGTGACCGGCAGGTCCAGCCGCAGATCGCTGCCGTCGACCTTGAAGAACCGATGCGGCGCCACCGTCACCGTGATCCGCAGATCGCCCGGCGGAAAGCCGGGCGCGGTGTCGCCCTGCCCGCGCAACCTGATCTGCTGGCCCGAGGTCAGTCCGGCCGGAATCTTGACATTGAGCTCCTTGCCGTTCGGCAGCCGAATCCGTTTCTCGCCGCCATGCACGGCCTCCTCGAGCGAGACCGTCATCGCCACGCTGAGGTCGAGGTCGGGCGCGCCGAAGCCGCCGCCGTCGAATTCGAAGGTCTGCGCGCGCCCGCGTCCGCCGCGCGCGGCGCCCGCCGCGGCGCCCGCGAACATGCTGTTCAGGATATCCTCGAAGCCGCCGCCCGCGCCGGCGCCCGCGAAACCACCGGCGCCGCCACGGCCAGTGCGGAACGAGAAGTTCTCGAAGCCCGACGCGCCCTGCGGGCCGCCACCTCCGCCGGGAAATCCCTGGAATCGCGGCTTGCCCTCGGCGTCGATCTCGCCGCTGTCATATTGCTTGCGCTTGGCCGCATCGCCGATGATCTCGTTGGCCGCGTTGAGTTCGGCAAAGCGGGCCGCGGCCTTGGGGTCGTTCTTGTTGCTGTCGGGGTGATGCTTCTTCGCCAGCTTGCGATAGGCGCTTTTGATCGCTGCAGCGCTGGCGTTCCGCTGCACCCCCAGGATCTCATAGGGGTCGCGCATCCGTGTCGTCTCCTTCAGGAATTCAGCATACAGGCAGGGAACCTACCGTTCCGATATCTGGGGGTTTCGTGGCATTTTTGCAACGGGCCCCGAACCGAACCTCACCCCTCTTTCCAGGGCTTCAGCGTGTGGATTTCCCACTGGCCGCCGGCCGAGCGGCAGGCCGCGCCCTGCAGCCAGCTTTCGGAGGAGCCGTTGACATAGCTGGCGAGAAAATCGCGGCAGGTCCGTCCGTCCGTCGTATAGGCGCTGGCGATCGGCGTCACCGACCCCCGTGCCCCGGTGGACGGATTTTCCCACGGCTGGCTGATATCCTTGCCGCCTCTGGTGAGCACGTCGGAGGCCGCGGTGCGGGCGAAGGCGAGATCGGCTTCGGTGGGCGCGCGCCGGCGGGCCACGGCCGGCGCGATCGACCCCGTGATCTCGGGGGTGGCGCCCTTCTGGGGAAACAGGCTGTCGAGCTTCGAAACGCTGCAGCCGCCCAGCAGGGTGGCGCTGCCGATAAGAATTGCTGTCATCATCGCGCCGGCCGGCCGGATCGCCGGTAGGCCGGAACGCGGCAGTACCCTATATAGGTGAGACCTGCTCGAGAGCCGCAACGGAATCTGAACGGCGGGGCGGTGCAACGCGGAACTCCAGACATGACCGACACAACGACCATCAAACACCAAAGCCAGTTAACGTCTGGTGATTTCACCGCCGCCGAAAATCCGTTCGCGTTGTTCGCCGACTGGTTTGCCGAAGCCAATGCGTCGGAACCCAACGACCCCAACGCCATGGCGCTGGCCACCGTGGATGCCGAGGGCCTGCCCGACGTCCGCATGGTGCTGATGAAGGGCTACGATGCCGACGGCTTCATGTTCTACAGCCACCTCGCCAGCCAGAAGGGCCGGGAGCTTGCGGCCAACCCCAAGGCCGCGCTGCTGTTTCACTGGAAATCGCTGCGGCGGCAGATCCGCATCCGGGGGCCGGTCATGCCGGTGAGCGAGGCCGAGGCCGACGACTATTTCGCCACCCGGCCGCGGCAGGCCCAGATCGGCGCCTGGGCCAGCAAGCAGTCGCAGCCGCTGGAAAGCCGTTTCGCGTTCGAGCAGGCCATTGCCAAGGTCGCCGCAAGGCACCTGATCGGCGACGTGCCGCGACCGCCGGGCTGGAGCGGCTGGCGCCTTGCGCCGCTGCGGATCGAGTTCTGGCACGACCGGCCGTTCCGCCTGCACGACCGTATCGAATTCCGCCGGGACAGCGCGGACGCACCGTGGTCCAAGGTCCGGATGTATCCGTGAATCCCGTCATTCAAGGCTTGAAGGGCTGAGCCATACCGATGTCCAACACCAGCAATGCACCGCGTCGGACCATGCTGCTCACCGGCGCGAGCCGGGGGATCGGCCACGCCACCGTGATCCGCTTTTCCAGCGCCGGCTGGCGCGTGCTGACCTGCTCGCGTCATTCGTTTCCCGAGCAGTGCCCGTGGGGCGCCGGACCGGAAGACCACATCCAGGTCGACCTCGCCGACCTCGACGACACCCAGCGCGCGATCGCGGAAATCCGTGAGCGCCTCGACGGCGACGCCCTGCACGCCCTGGTCAACAATGCCGCGATCTCGCCCAAGGCCGACGGCGGCGGCCGGTTGAGTTCGATCGACACCGACATCGCCACCTGGAGCCATGTCTTCCGCGTCAACTTCTTCGCGCCGATCATGATGGCGCGCGGATTGCTCGACCAACTGAAGGCCGCCAGGGGCTCGGTGGTCAACGTGACGTCAATCGCCGGCTCGCGCGTGCATCCGTTCGCCGGCGCCGCCTACGCCACCTCGAAGGCGGCGCTCGCGGCGCTGACCCGTGAAATGGCCGCGGACTTCGGACCGCTGGGGATTCGGGTCAATGCCATCGCTCCGGGCGAAATCGACACCTCGATCCTGTCGCCGGGAACCGAGAAGATCGTCGAGAGCCAGATACCGCTGCATCGGCTGGGCACGCCGGACGAGGTGGCGAAGATCATTTACGTTCTGTGCTCGGAGACGTCTTCTTACGTCAATGGCGCCGAGATTCACATCAACGGCGGCCAGCACGTGTAGGCGACGGCGTCTGCGCGCGGTCGCTCCGACGTGCTCTTATACGCCGGTCGCACGGAATGCCGGCCTGGCGTCGAGGGTCGAGCACTCGTCCTCGGACTCGCCCTCCGCCAGCCAGGCGCCGCAATGCGAGCAGTAGTTCGGACTCGGGATCAACGCCACCGGCGCCTGCGAATGGGTGCGCTGCCGATAGGCCGAGAAGTCGATGACGTTACGTCCGCGCGCGAAAATCTTGTCCATGGTGCCCTCACATTCCTGCGAGGCTTATGGCAAAAACCTTTCGCTCAATCGTTCAAGGCAACACTCAAATTTTACGGTTGGAATTGTGGCAGGTTCCGCGGCATTTATCGCAATCCAAAAAACGGCTGCGGCGCAACAGGATTTGCAATCGGAGCGCGCGGCCAAAGTCGACCGTTCATGATTCCGAAACGACGTTGGGATATGATCCCCTCATGTTAAATTCGGACCCGCCGTTTATTTTTGTTCGAGCATGATCCGATCCGATAAGCCGGTTTCCGCTTCTCGGGATCATGCTTCAAAGCCATCAGAGCGTTTTCGCGCGAAGCGGGGTCCGGTTCGCGCAAAGAAACCGCGTTAAAACAAAACAAGGCTATAGTGTTCCGTTCCGATTTGATCGGAACGGAAACGGCTCTGGCCCGCGACGGTACTCCGCCCGCCACCCGCTCCATCCGTCACCTGCGCGCGGCGCGCTTCAAAGCCACTTCTTCCACTTGAAGAAAAGATACGGGCCGATCGCGGCGAAGACCATCGCCACCAGGGCGGCGGGATAGCCGTGCGGCCAGTCCAGCTCGGGCATGGCCCTGAAGTTCATGCCATAGATCGAGGCGATCAGCGTCGGAGGCATCAGCACCACCGCCATCACCGAAAACAGCTTGATGATGTTGTTCTGCTCGAGATTGACGACACCCAGCATCGCGTCGAGCACGAAGGTGATCTTGCCGGACAGATAGGTTGCGTGGTCGGACAGCGAGGCGACGTCGCGCTGCATGGTCTTGAGTTGCGCGCGCCGCTCCTTCGACCATTTCGCGTTGTCGGCCTCGGCGACCACGAACGTCACCACGCGGCCGATCGACACGAGACTCTCGCGCACCTTCGAGGTCAGGTCGCCTTCGCGGCCGATGGCGATCAGGATGTCGGAATAGCGCTTGGCATGGCCGGTTCGCGCCGCGCCCTCCGGCTCGAATATCTCGCGGCTGACGCCGTCGACATCGGCGCCCGCCCGCTCGAGAATATCCGCGCAGCGGTCGATGATCGCCTCGAGCAGCTCGAGCAGCACGCCCTCGCCGTTGATGCCCGGCGCGCAGGACCGCGCCAGCTTGGCCTCCACCATCGCGAACGGCCTCGGGCTGTCGTAGCGCACCGTCACCAGCCGATGGTCCGCCAGGATGAACGTGACCGGCGTGGTGCGCGGGGTGTCCGATTCCGATCCGCACATCAGGATGGCCGTCATGTAGCGCGCGCCGTTCTCGACATAGAGCCGGCTCGAGATCTCGATCTCCTGCATCTCCTCGCGGGTCGGAACCGCGATTCCGACCAGTTGCTCGACTTCCCGGTCCTCGGCCGGCGCCGGATTGACCATGTCGATCCAGATCGCGCCGTGGGAAGGCGTCGCGGCCGCGGCACCGTCGATCTTCCTCAGCGCGGAGCCGGACGGAGCAAAGATCGTCAGCATGCGGGGTCTCCGGGCGAGGGACGGCCGCCGGCCGGAACAGGCGATGGTCGGATTTTCATGTCAGCGACGGTCCCCTCGATCCAGGCCAATCGATTCAAGCAAGGCTTTGATTCGGGCAAGGCTTTCCGGCGGTTGAAGGCAGTTGAAGATAGATATTCCCCTATCCCTTTGCACCGGCTTCGTGACAGCGCCACGACCGGCATGGTGCGGGACCGGGTGTGGCGAAACCGGCCTCGCACGCTTCCACCTTGCGGCAAAAATGACACAACCGACCCGCCGCATCGCCCCGGCGGCCTCCAAGTGCTGGAATTATAGCCGGTTTCGACGATAATGCGGCCCATCGGAATCGCGCGTCCGCACGGTCATGGGCGGTGCGTGCGCCGGCTGATCTCCTTGATGCGATTTGGAACACCATTGATGTCGTTGCTGGCGAAGTTTGGAATTCTGGCGGTCGGGCTGATGCTCGCGGGGTGCGTCGAAACCACCGCCGCGCATTTCGAGCCGACCAACACGGCCGCGTTCACGAAGCACGACAAGGACCTGCTGGCCAGGGCGCGCTACGTGAAGACGCCGGTCGCCGCGCCTTATCGCCGCGCCATCGTCACCTATCACCGCAAGGAGGCTCCGGGATCGATCGTGGTCGATTCCGATAACCACTACCTCTACTACGTGCTCAATGGCGGCAAGGCCATCCGCTACGGGATTACCGTTGGCGAGGAAGCCATGGCCTGGTCCGGTATCGCCAAGGTGGGGGCGATGACCGAGTGGCCGGCCTGGCACCCGACGCGGGGCGAGATCGAACGGCTCGGCGTTCCGACGTTCGTGCCGCCCGGCCCCGACAATCCGATGGGCTCGCGCGCGCTGTATCTCTACGCCAACGGCAAGGACACGCTGTTCCGCATCCACGGCACCAATCAGCCGGAATATATCGGCGCGTCGATCTCGTCGGGCTGCATCCGCATGACCAATGAGGACGTCATCGACCTCTACAATCGTGCCAGGCTCGGCACCGTCGTCGTCGTGCTGGACCGCAAGCAGGGCGATTCACCCTTCAATCCCAAGCTGGCCCTGCAGGGCGGCGCTTACGGCAGCTACGGCAGCTATTGATTTCCGGCCGCTGCGCATCCGACGAAGCCGGCATGAGCAGCGGCCGATTGCACCACTTGCGAAAGACAGACCCGGAGAAGAGGCTTCGATCATCTCCCAACCCGGCCGGACGACAAGCCTGTCGGACGATTTCGCGCCGGCGGAATCACGAAGCAAGCAAGCTTCCCGGCGCATCGTCGCCTGAAGCCGGCGGACCATTGCAGAAATAGTCAGGTAAACTGGATCACGTTGATGTCTATGCTTTCCAAATTCGGATGCCTTGCCGCTGGACTGCTGCTCGCGGCCTGCCAGACCGCCACGCATTTCGAGGCCACCAACACCAAGCAGTTCAAGCCGCGCGACAAGGAGCTGTTGGCGAAAATCCGCTACGTCAACACGCCGGTGCCGCAGCCTTATCGCCGCGCGGTCGTCGACTATCACCGCAAGGAAGCGCCGGGCTCGATCCTGGTCGATTCCGACAGCCATTACCTCTACTACGTGCTCGATGGCGGCAAGGCGATCCGCTACGGCGTGACCGTCGGCGAGGAAGCGCTGGCCTTCTCGGGCGTCGCCCGCGTCGGCAACATGCGCGAGTGGCCGGACTGGATTCCGACCTCGGACATTCACAAGCGCATCGAGGGACTGCCGCAGCGCGTCGCAGGTGGCCCGGACAATCCGCTCGGCGCCCGCGCGCTCTATCTCTATCAGGGCAACAAGGACACGCTGTTCCGCATCCACGGCACCAACCAGCCGGAATATATCGGCGCGTCGATCTCGTCCGGCTGCATCCGCATGCTGAACGAAGACGTCATCGACCTCTACAACCGCGTCAAGATGGGCACGCTGGTGGTGGTGCTGGAGCCGAAGCACGGCGACTCGCCCTACAAGCCGCAACTGGCGCTGCAGGGCGGCGCGGTTTCGAGCTACTGAAGCCCGGGACACGCGGAATCAGAAAAGCGCCGGTTCGCCGGCGCTTTTTTCGTTCGCGGCACGCGACTGGAGCGTTTTCGAGCGAAGTGGATATCGGTTCGCGTCAAGAAAACGCGTTAAAACAAGAATATAGAGCCCCGTTCCGATAGAATCGGAACGGAAATGACTCGGACGCCTGCGATCCGTCACCTTTCAATCGGCGCGGCTCCCATCAATCGAACATCCGCTTCAGCAATTGCGGAAGGCCGGGCGGACGCTGATGCCCGCGGGACCGGCCATGGCGGCGTTTCGGCCTGCGCGCATCCGTAACCGATGCCTGCGAACCAGCCCCGGACGATTTCGGGCTCACGCGCCGCCCCCGATTCCCCTTTGCCTGAACCCCGCCCGTCTTCGCGTTCGGTCTCGCCTCCGTAGCCGTCGCCGTCTGCTTGTCCGTTGCAGTCTTTGGCCTTGCCGTCGTCGCGGGTTTGGGCCCCGTCACGGTTTGCCTGCGCCCGGCATCCCTTCGCCCGATCGGTCTGGCGATATCGGCCGGCTGCCGCGCGAGCGGGACCGGCGACAGCGAAAACGCGGGCGGCCTGGCCGGCTGGACCTTCATCTGCTCGACACCATCCTGGCTCGCCCTCCCGCGTGATGGCGCCTGCTCCGGCCGCGCGACCGGCAGCGGCCGGGCAGCGGCCGCTGCCCGTGGCGGCGGCATGGGCTGGGTGCTGGTCGCCGTCTCGGCCTGGCCCCCGGGCGCCCGCTCGATATCCCAATGGCAGATGCGATAGCCGCTGCGGCGCTCCGCCAGATCGAGGTGGATATGGTTCTCGTGGTAGCCGTCAGACCCGGGCCCCAGCACCGTCATGAAGCGCGCGCAGGCCGAGGCGCGAACCTTTTCGCGGACCTCGCGCGCGGTATTGCGATCGGTCAGGGCCATCAGCCGGCCATTCGCCAGCTTCAACCCGCGCAGGTCGAGCGCGTTGGCCCGGCCATGCTCGGAGAGCTTGGCGGTCGCGACCCGGTTGCGCCCGCGGCAGTCGAAGGAATCGAAATTGTCGAGGGCGGCAATCCGCATCGCGCGGCTGTCCGCGAGCGGCGCGATATCGGACCGGATCCACGCGGCCAGCGCACTGGCCATGGTGCAGCGAAGGACGGCCGCCGGCCTGACCGCGATCCGCCGCCTGTCCGGCAGCACCACGGCCTCCAGCCGCACCAGGTCCTCGCCCCCGCAGGCGCCGGGGCCTCTGATCGGGGCGATGCTGGGGGCAATCGCCACGTCCTCGGTCAGGGCCTGCCGGCAGGCGCTGGGGGCGATCGCCGCCGCGCTCCGGCCCGCATCGCGATCCGGCGTTTGCGGGCGATCATCCGAAGCGGCCACGGGCCGCGGCCGGGGGAGCGGCGCCGTCCTGCTGGCCGCGACCGGAACCAATCGCACCGGCTCTCCACGGCCCACTCCCCGCGCCAGGGCATCGCCGGCAACCGCGGCTGCCAGCGCGGCAAAAATAACCATTGTCCCGAAGCGTCCGATATGCGTTTCAGAAGGCCATTTTCCAGCCGCGCGCGGCGCGCTAGACTTCATGCCAACCCCCGCGAAGGGGAGCCAAGACACATGCCAAACCCTTTCAGGAGGAAAGAATGCAGGGATTGATGCAGGACTGGCCGTTGCTCACTCACCGGATCATCGACCATGCCGCCCGAATCCATGGAGACCGCGAGATCGTCACGCGATCGGTGGAGGGCCCCATCGTCCGCACCACCTATGCCGAAATGCGCAAGCGGGCCCTCAAGGTCGCCCAGCGGCTGGACCGCGAAGGCATCAAGCTCGGCGACCGGGTCGCCACCATCGCCTGGAACACCGCCCGTCACATGGAGACATGGTACGGCATCATGGGCATCGGTGCTGTCTGCCATACCGTGAACCCCCGTCTGTTTCCCGACCAGATCGCCTGGATCATCAATCATGCCCAGGACCGGATCGTCATCACCGACCTGACCTTCATCCCGGTGCTGGAAAAGATCGCCGACAATGTGCCGAGCGTGGAGCGCTACGTGGTGCTCACCGACAAGGCGCATATGCCGCAGACCACGCTCAAGAATGCGGTGGCCTACGAAGACTGGATCGCCGAAGTCGACGGCGATTTCAAGTGGAAGGAGTTCGACGAGAACACCGCGGCGGCGATGTGCTACACCTCCGGCACCACCGGCGATCCGAAGGGCGTCCTCTACTCGCACCGTTCCAACGTGCTGCACTCGCTGATGGCGAATTCCGGCGACGCGCTGGGCGCCACCTCCAAGGATACAATGTTGCCGGTGGTGCCGTTGTTCCATGCCAATAGCTGGGGCATCGTGTTCTCGGCACCGGCGATGGGCACCAAACTGGTGATGCCGGGCCCGAAGCTCGACGGCGAATCCGTCTACGAGCTGCTCAGCACCGAGAAGGTGACCTACACCGCCGGCGTGCCGACGGTGTGGCTGATGCTGTTGCAGCACATGGAGAAGAACAACCTGAAGCTGCCCGACCTCAAGGTCGTGATCTGCGGCGGCTCGGCGATGCCGCGCTCGATGATCAAGGCGTTCGACGACATGGGCGTCGAGGTCCGTCACGCCTGGGGCATGACCGAGATGTCGCCACTCGGCACCGTCGGCGCGCTGCAGAGCCAGTTCGCGCAACTCAAGGGCGACGCCAAGCTCGACGTCCTGCAGATGCAGGGCTACGCGCCGTTCATGGTCGAGATGCAAATCACCGACGATGCCGGCAAGGAACTGCCCTGGGATGGCAAGACCTTCGGCCGCCTCAAGGTGAGGGGACCGGCGATCGCCGGCGCCTACTATCAGGTCGACAAGCAGATTCTCGACGAGAACGGCTATTTCGACACCGGCGACGTCGCGACCATCGACAAATACGGCTACATGCGCATCACCGACCGCTCGAAGGACGTCATCAAGTCGGGCGGCGAATGGATTTCCTCGATCGACCTCGAGAACCTCGCGGTCGGCCATCCGCAGGTCGCGGAAGCCGCGGTAATCGGCGTGTTCCACCCCAAGTGGGACGAGCGGCCGCTGCTGATCATCCAGCCGAAGGAAGGCCAGACCGTCACGCGGGACGACATCCTGCAATACATGGACGGCAAGATCGCCAAGTGGTGGATGCCGGACGACGTGGTGTTCGTCGATTCGATCCCTCACACCGCAACCGGCAAGATCCTGAAGACGGCGCTGCGCGACCAGTTCAAGGACTACAGCCTGCCGACGGCCGCCGCATAGGCGGAACCGCACCACAAGCGAAAATGCCCGGACCTGGCTCCGGGCATTTTGCGTTGGGCGGGACCATGCGGCATCGGTCCCGGGGGCCAGCAGCATGATCCAGCAGCATGGGCCGGCACGGACACGAACGTTTCATCGCAAGGCGAAATGCGGTAGATGATCCGCGCCGAACCGCGGCGCCCGACATTCGATGCCCTGCAGGCACCGTTCCGAGACTTCCCGTTCCAAGACTTGTCATCCCAAGACTTATCATCCCGAGACTTATCATCCCGAGACTTGTCATCCCGAGACTTGCCGTTCCAGGATATGGCCCGCCGATTCCGCACCCCCTATCAATCCGAGCCGTTCTCCGTGCTGGCGACCTGGGCGCGGCGGCTCGCGGTGTTCGCGGCGGTGACCGCGCTGGTGTCGGTGATCGTGGTCCGCTTCGGCTTCCTGGAGGTCCGCCCGGCGCTTGCGACCTTCTTCGGGGCGCTGGCCTGCGCGGGGCTCTCGATCCTGGCGGCGCTCGCCGCCTTCGCCGCGATCTGGCACAACGGATCGCGCGGCATGGGCCGCATCGTGGTGGCGCTGCTCGTCAACGCGCTGGTGCTGGCCTATCCCGGCTACCTCGCCTACAAGTACCGGCAGTTGCCGGCAATCCACGACATCACCACCGACCCGATCGATCCGCCGCGCTTCGAGGCCCTGGCGCGGCTGCGCACCGGCGAGGGCACCAACACCGCGGTCTATGCCGGCCTTTATTCGGCCGAGCAGCAGCGCCGCGCCTATCCCGACATCGAGCCGGTGAGCCTCGACGTCCCGGTCCGGCGCGCCTATGAGGCCACGCTGCATCTGGTGACGCGCCGCAAGTGGCGGATCGTCGATGCGCGGCCGCCGCAGCCGCCGCGGCAGGAAGGGCACATCGAGGCCGTGGCCCGCACGCCGGTGATGGGGCTTCGCGAAGACGTCGTGATCCGCGTGCTGCCGGACGGCGACGGATCGCGGATCGACATCCGCTCGTCCTCGCGCCACTTCGAAAGCGATCTCGGCAGCAATGCTGCACGAATCGCCAGCCTGATCGATGCGCTGAACGAGATCGCCGAAGACAACGTCGCGCCCGCGGCGCCGGCCAAAACTCAGGACAAGAGTCAGGCCAGAACCCAGGCCAAGGGAAAGAGGTAGCGAAGCGGGCAAGGGATCGCGAATGGCACGCGACGGCCCCCTAACCGCCATTCGCTACTGACTACGCGCCGGCCAGCCTGTAGCGCCCCGCGATCACCGGATCGCCCTCGGTGAGGACCACGCCCCGCGCCACCAGATCCTCCAGATGCGCCAGTACCGAGTAGCCGGCCGCGCCCACCAGCCGCTGATCGATGCCGATATAGATCGCACGGACCAATGTCGGGATATCCGCCTCGCCCTTGCCGAGCCGGTGCAGGATCGACGCCTCGCGGGCCTGCCGATGCCGGATCAGGAACCGCACGAAGCGGGGCGCCTCCGGAATCTGCGGCCCGTGGCCGGAGAAATAGAGCTGCTCGTCGCGCCGGGCGAGCTTGTGCAGCGAGTCCATGTAATCGACCATCGAGCCGTCCGGCGGCGAGACGATCGAGGTCGACCAGCCCATGACGTGGTCGCCGACGAAGTTGACGCCGCGCTCCGGCCAGGCGAATGCCATGTGATTGGCGGTGTGGCCCGGCGTCGCCACCGATTCCAGCCGCCAGCCGTCGCCGTCGATCACGTCGCCGTCGCGCACCTCGAAATCCGGCCTGAAATCTCGGTCGGCGCCGGATTCGGTCGACATCTTCTCGCTGTCGTAAAAGGGCCGCGAGGCGCGATGCACGCCTTCGGCATACACCGGCGCGCCGGTCGCAGCCTTGATCCGCGCCGCGTTCGGCGAATGGTCGCGGTGGGTGTGGGTGACGACGATATGCGTCACGGTCTCGCCGCGCACCGCATCGAGCAGCGCCTTCGCGTGCGCCTCGTCGTCCGGGCCCGGATCGATGATCGCGACCTTGCCGCGCCCGACGATGTAGCTCATCGTCCCCGTGAAGGTGAACGGCGACGGGTTGTCGCACAGCATCCAGCGAATGTCCGGCGCCACCTCCTCGGCCACGCCCGGCTTGAGCGGGAAGCTCTTGTTGAACGGAATGTCGTCGTTGTCGTCGGACATGGTGGCTCGCTCGGTTCGAGGCGTCATGGCCGGACCTGATCCGGCAATCCACCTTTGCTCAAAAGATGGATGCCCGGGTCAAGCCCGGGCATGACGGCAACGGATGTTTCGTCCCGCGCCTTACGAAAACGCCTGGATGCCGGTGATGGCGCGGCCGAGGATCAGCGCATGCACGTCATGGGTGCCCTCGTAGGTGTTCACCGTCTCGAGGTTCGCGGCGTGGCGCATCACGTGATACTCGATCTGGATGCCGTTGCCGCCGTGCATGTCGCGCGCCATGCGGGCGATATCAAGCGCCTTGCCGCAATTGTTGCGCTTCATGATCGAGATCATCTCCGGCGCCATCTTGCCCTCGTCCATCAGCCGGCCGACCCGCAGGCTTCCCTGCAGGCCCAGCGTGATCTCGGTTTCCATGTCGGCGAGCTTCTTCTGCACCAGTTGCGTCGCCGCCAGCGGACGGTTGAACTGCTTGCGGTCGAGCGTGTATTGCCGCGCACGGTGGAAGCAGTCTTCCGCGGCGCCCATCGCGCCCCACGAGATGCCGTAGCGCGCGCGGTTGAGGCAGCCGAACGGCCCCTTGAGGCCCGAGACGTTGGGCAGCAGGTTCTCCTCCGGCACCACGACGCCATCCAGCACGATCTCGCCGGTGATCGAGGCGCGCAAGGACAACTTGCCGCCGACCTTCGGCGCCGACAGGCCCTTCATGCCCTTCTCGAGCACGAAGCCGCGAATCTGGTTGTCGTGCGCGGCCGACTTCGCCCACACCACGAACACGTCGGCGATCGGCGCATTGGATATCCACATCTTGGCGCCGTTCAGCCGGTAGCCGTCGGATACCTTCTCCGCGCGCGTCTTCATCCCGCCGGGGTCGGAGCCGGCATCCGGCTCGGTCAGGCCGAAACAGCCGACCCATTCGCCGGTGGCGAGCTTCGGCAGGTATTTCTTGCGCTGGTTCTCGTCGCCATAGGCATAGATCGGATACATCACCAGCGACGACTGCACCGAGTTCATCGAGCGATAGCCGGAATCGACGCGCTCGATCTCGCGCGCCACCAGGCCATAGGCGACATAGCTGGCATTGGCGCAGCCGTATTCCTCCGGCAGCGTGACGCCGATCAGGCCAAGCTCGCCCATCTCGCTGAATATCTCGCGGTCGGTCTTCTCCTCGAGATAGGCTTGCGTGACGCGCGGCAACAGCTTGTCCTGCGCATAGGCGCGCGCGGTGTCGCGGATCATCCGCTCGTCTTCGGTGAGCTGGTCGTCGAGCAGGAACGGATCGTCCCACTTGAAGCTCACGGGAGCCGGCTTGTCCTTGGCTTGCGCACGCACACTCATCGCGTTTCCTTTCGCATCCGTGCCGTCGATATGCGGCTTCGGGAGGTTAAATCTTTGGCTATGGGCCTTCAAGATATTCGTTGGCGACGATCTCGATCCCGAAGCCGGACAGCCCCTTGTAATCATGGGTCGACGACGTCAGGTGGCGGATCGACGTCACGCCGAGGTCGCGCAGGATCTGCGCGCCGACGCCAACCTCGCGCCACTGGCGATTACGGTCGGCTTCCGCCGACTTCGGCTGGTCGATCGGCTCGACCGGCACGCCGGCGGCACCGTCGCGCAGGTAGATGAGGACGCCGCTCCCCGCCTTCTTGAAATGCGCGAGCACCGCCTGCATCCGGTCCGGGCCGGAAAAGATATCGCGAACGATGTTGGGCTTGTGAAACCGGGTCAGCACGTTCCGGCCGTTGCCGATGCCGTTATAGACGAAGGCGGCATGGGCGATGGTATCGAACGGCGAGCGGTAGGCATAGCCCTGCAGCGGGCCGATCGGGCTGTCGACGGAGAAGGTCGACACCCGCTCGATCAGCTTCTCCCGCGCCTGGCGGTAGGCAATCATGTCCGCGATGGTGACGTGCTTGAGGCCGTGCCGCTCGGCGAAGCGCGCGACCTGTTCGCCCTTCGTCACGGTGCCGTCGTCGTTCATCAGCTCGCTGATGACGCCGACCGGCGGCAGCCCCGACAGCCTGCACAGATCGACCGCCGCCTCGGTATGGCCGGACCGCAGCAGCACGCCGCCGTCCCGGGCGATCAGCGGAAAGATGTGGCCGGGCCGGGCGAAATCGTTCGCGCCCACATTGGGATTGGCCAGCGCGCGGCAGCACGAAGCGCGCTCATCCGCCGAAATGCCGGTGCCGCCGTCGGGCTTGTAGTCGATCGATACCGTGAACGCGGTGGTGTGATTGGAATCGTTATGGGCCACCATCGGATCGAGCCGCAGCCGGCGCGCCTCGTCGGTCGTGATCGGCGCGCAGACGATGCCGGAGGTGTGGCGGATGATGAAGGCCATCTTCTCGGCGGTGCAGAGCGAGGCCGCAACGATCAGGTCGCCCTCGCCCTCGCGATCGTCGTCGTCGGTGACGACGACGATCTCGCCATTGGCGAAAGCCTTCAGAACGTCGGGAATGGGATGGGCCATGAACGCAACCTTGAATTATTGTTTGGTCGCGTTTTTGCAACGCGAACCGATATCCATCCCCGGAGTCGGGCCCGAGGACATGCCGCGCGCGAAAACGCCGTAGCGGTCATATGGCCCACGGCGCCGGATGACGCAACTCCCATGGCAACCCTCATGGCAACCCTCGTGGCAATGGCGGCCCGCGCTGAACCGGAGGCGTCACGGCAGCACCTCGCTGCGGTCCACCAGCAGCGCATCGGTCTCGGCGCGCTTGGCATCGAGCAGGCCGTTGTCGATCGCCGCGATCGTCCTGAACAGTTCCTGGGCGTCGGTCAGCCGCGGCACCGTGACATAGTCGGCGCCGGCCGCGTAGAGGTCGTCGACGCTGGCCAGCAGATCCGCGGTGGAGATGATCTTGGCGGCGGGATTGAGCGTGCGGACGTGACGCACCAGCTTCTCGTTGTCCGCCCCCTTCAGCAAGGCGTCCGGAACGCTGAGAATGATGATCTCGGCACTGCCGACGCCGGCATGGATCAGCGTCTCGACATTGCTGATGTCGCCGTAGATGACATGCAGGCCACGCTCGGCCAGATTGCGGAACACGTTCGGATTGAAGTCCACCACGGTGATCTGATCGAGCAGCATCTTGTCGTTGCGCTCGATCTCGTTCAGCAGCCCGCTGGCCGGCCGGAAGAAGCCGAGGATGACGATGCGCCGGGCCGCGACGTGCCCGCCGCCCTGCGCCATTGCCGTCTGCTCGTCGTCCAGATCCCGCAGCCCGAGCCGCTTGAGCGGACCGATCGCCCAGCGGGTGATCTGGTCGCTGCGGGCAATGGCGAACGTGGACAGCACCGCGAGCAGCACGAAGGCGAAGGATGCTGCGTTCGCCGTCTGCGTCGTGATGTGCTTGGCGGCGAGGCCGGTCTGGATCACCACCAGCGAGAATTCGCTGATCTGCGCCAGGTTGATCGCCGGCACCAGGCTGGCGCGAATCCCCTGCTTCATCAGATAGAGGGGGATGAACGTGGTCAGCATCCGGCTCACCAGGGTGAACCCGGCGATCGTGAGCGCCAGCCCGATCACCGAGCTGTTGGGAACGGGAATCGTCATGCCGAGGGCGACGAAGAACAGCGTGATGAAGAAGTCCCGCAGCGTCGTCACCTTCGCGGTGACATCGAGCGCATAGGGGAAGGTCGACAGCGACACGCCCGCCACCAGCGATCCCATCTCCCGCGACAGGTGCAGCCGCTCGGCGAGTTCGCCGATCAGGAAGCACCAGGCAAGGGCGCCCAGCAGCACCAGCTCCGGATTGCGCGCGATCCGGTAGAACAGCTTCGGCAACACATAGCGGGCCAGCACCGCGGCGGTCGCCACCAGCACGCCGACCCGCACCACCGACAGCAGCAGCACGCCGACCTGCAGGTTGTTGAGGCTCGGCTGCACCGCCAGGAACAGGATCGCGAAAATATCCTGAAGCACCAGGATACCAAGCGTGATGCGCCCCGGCAGCGTGTCCAGGTCCCGCTTCTCGTAGAGCACCTTGACGATGATGACGGTGCTGCTCAGCGCACAGGCGATGCAGAGATAAAGCGCATCGAAATGCCCGCCGCCGAAGCCGAGGCCGATGGCGATGAAGAACGCCAGGCCGATCAGGCAGCCGCCGATCAACTGGCCGCCGGCGGCGAACAGGATCACCCGGCCGGAGCGGATGATCTTCTTCAGGTCGATCTCCAGCCCGATCATGAACAGCATGAAGATCAGGCCCAGTTCCGAGATGATCGAGATCGATTCATCGGACCGGACCAGTCCGATCCCGAACGGGCCGATGACGAAGCCGCCAATCAGGTAGGACAGGATCAGCGGCTGGCGAAAGAAGTGAGCCACCAGCCCGAGCATCCAGGCGGACAGAATGCCGAGCGTGATATCGCGGATAAGATCGTGCATGCCCTGCCGAGAGTTGCCCCCAGCCTCAACCGCGGAAGGGGAAGTCCAAGGCAGGAGATATACTTGCTCTTGGCAACACGGCAAAGCCCGCCGCGCCGCGGAGGCGGCTACGGGTTCGGGGTCGCCTATGCGACGCCTGCCGTGGCGAGCCCCGCCCCCCGCCGTCGCCGGCCGGCCAGAGCCATTTCCGTTCCGACAGAATCGGAACGGGGCTCTGCATCCTTATTTTAACGCGTTTTCTTGACGCGAACCGGCGTCCACTTCGCTCGAAAACGCTCTGGAGCCATTTCCGTTCCGACAGAATC
>JAGRLZ010000035.1 GCA_020441545.1 Xanthobacteraceae bacterium
ATTAAACCACATGCTCCACCGCTTGTGCGGGCCCCCGTCAATTCCTTTGAGTTTTAATCTTGCGACCGTACTCCCCAGGCGGGATGCTTAAAGCGTTAGCTGCGCCACTGAACAGCAAGCTGTCCAACGGCTAGCATCCATCGTTTACGGCGTGGACTACCAGGGTATCTAATCCTGTTTGCTCCCCACGCTTTCGCACCTCAGCGTCAGTATCGGGCCAGTGAGCCGCCTTCGCCACTGGTGTTCTTGCGAATATCTACGAATTTCACCTCTACACTCGCAGTTCCACTCACCTCTCCCGAACTCAAGATCCTCAGTATCAAAGGCAGTTCTGGAGTTGAGCTCCAGGATTTCACCCCTGACTTAAAGACCCGCCTACGCACCCTTTACGCCCAGTGATTCCGAGCAACGCTAGCCCCCTTCGTATTACCGCGGCTGCTGGCACGAAGTTAGCCGGGGCTTATTCTTGCGGTACCGTCATTATCTTCCCGCACAAAAGAGCTTTACAACCCTAGGGCCTTCATCACTCACGCGGCATGGCTGGATCAGGGTTTCCCCCATTGTCCAATATTCCCCACTGCTGCCTCCCGTAGGAGTTTGGGCCGTGTCTCAGTCCCAATGTGGCTGATCATCCTCTCAGACCAGCTACTGATCGTCGCCTTGGTAGGCCGTTACCCTACCAACTAGCTAATCAGACGCGGGCCGATCTTTCGGCGATAAATCTTTCCCCGTAAGGGCTTATCCGGTATTAGCTGAAGTTTCCCTCAGTTGTTCCGAACCAAAAGGTACGTTCCCACGCGTTACTCACCCGTCTGCCACTGACGTATTGCTACGCCCGTTCGACTTGCATGTGTTAAGCCTGCCGCCAGCGTTCGCTCTGAGCCAGGATCAAACTCTCAAGTTGGACTTGAAACTTTGAACCGGCTGATCACAACGTTTGACGAGGTCCCACCAATCTGTCTTCCGCGATTCACATCGCGAAAACCAATGGTGTTACCTTTGAAACGTGTGCCGCCGAAGTCTTTCGTCCGGTCCCGACATCAGAAAGCCGAAGCCTTCCGCTATCGAGACCCGCAAGGACTCCGCCGTCCACGTTTCTCTTTCTTCATCTTCACTTGTCAAACAGCCTGGGGCGGGGAGCCCCGGCCCCTGTAGCCAGGAGCCAATCTTGAAGACCCATCCGACGCCGAATGACAACCGATAACTGTCGGCTGCTGCTTCACTCATCGAAGTGAGGGACTTCAAAGGCGCGGCTGAATGCCTTGACCCGGGGGTCAAAGCGTCGCCGCGCTCAGTGGCCGTCTTATAGGCCCGCCCTCCGAGGCTTGTCAACGGTCTTTGTCAGAAAATCTTCACGCTGTGCGAAGACCTCGTAAGACGCGGAAACTAGCGGACTTTTGGGGCAGGCGCCGTACTTGAGCCACATTCCTCGGTCGTTCTTGTCTGTAGATAAGTCGTGAGCGAGCGGATGCAAGACAGCGTCCGGATCGATATCCCGCCGGAGGGTCGCCGCCAGCCTGCTGTCGGCATCGTTTGTCCCTCCACCACGCCATATCAGGAGCACCTTTCCACATTGACGTTCGCAGTTCGGGCCAGCAATTTGGCCCGCGTTGCCCGGCCTCGCGAGATGCCGGCCGTCAGATCGGGGCAAATTCGGATTGTCTGCGCCGCCACCGGGCGGCTGATCGGGATGCACGACCTGTTCGAACAGCATGTTCGAACGATATGGGGCACGAGCAAAACGCACGGTTCGCGAGCGGCATGTTTCGGACGGGCGGAAATTGGGGGATAGCGGGTTGAATCAGGGGACGTCACGCGGAGAACTTCCGGGCCGCGATGCCGGAGCGATTGATCTCGGCCACGAACCACCGCTTTCCGTCGACGGCTCCGAGGCCACGGTGATCGACCGCCGGCGCATTTCCGTCCAATGGTTCAGCGGAACGATCCTGACCGGCCTGTGCGGCGCAGCCCTCATCGGCGGCGCCGTTTTCGCCTCGCTCGATGGCGAGACCACCTTCGCCAAGGTTCCGGAGCGAATCGAAAGCACGCTGCGCGGCGCCTTCGGCGCCAATGATCGAACCGCCACCCTGCACAAAAGCGACCGCCTGCCGCCGCCCAGCGAGGCCAGCGCCGCCCGCACCGTGGTGCGGGTGTCGTCCGCCGCCCAGGTCGGCAACCGCGAGGTGATGCGGGTCCGCCCCTTCATTCGGATCGCCGGAAACCTGTCGCTGTCGTCCAGCGACCTCAGCGCGAAAATTCCGCCGTTCAATGCCCAGCGCCTGCTCACCGATGCCGGCACGCCGGCGGCGCCCCTGGGCGCCGAGGATGCCGCCGCCGAGCCGGACGCCGAGGTTTCCTTCGTCACCCGCGACCTCGGCGCCGTCCTGCCGAAGGCGAAGATCGCCGCGCTGGTGGCGATCGATGAGGTGCTGCTGCGGGTGCGCACCGCCTCGAGCTGGCACGGCCACAGCGGCGTTCGCTACACCATGGCCAGCGCCTCACCCAACGTTCCGCTGCCGTCCAACATGAAGATGGCCTATGCCAGCGAAGGCGGCCTGTCGGATCCGTATGCGGGATTCGAAGCGCGCGTGGTGCCGGAGAACGTCACGCTGCTGCCGAAGACCAAGGACCAGGTCACCGGCGGCAATGCGTCGAGCGAGCGCGTTCACATCGTCAAGAAGGGTGATACCGTTACCTCGGTGCTCGTCGACCAGGGCGCCACACGGGAGGAAGCGCGCGCGATTGCCACCATTCTCGGCCCCTACGGCCGCAAGGGCGGCATCCGTGAGGGGCAGAAGCTGCGCATCCTGATGGAGCCGTCCGCTCCCGGCAAACGCCTGCAGCCCTACCGCGTCATCGTCGCCGCCGATTCGACCGTCGAGGCCGTCGTGGCGCTGTCCGATCTCGGCCGCTACGTGCCGGTCGACACGCAAAGCTTCAACAGCGGCGACGTCACAGCCGACAACAGCAGCGACGACGAGGCCGACGACGGCACCAGCATCCGGCTCTATCAGAGCATCTACGAGACCGCGCTGCGCAACAAGGTTCCGACCTCGGTCATCGAGGATATGATTCGCATCTACTCCTACGATGTCGATTTCCAGCGCCGCGTGCAGGCCGGCGATTCGTTCGAAGTGTTCTATGCCGGCGACGACGAAACCACGCCCACCGTCGAGAAGAACGACGTGCTCTACGCATCACTGACGGTCGGCGGCGAAACCAAGAAATATTACCGCTTCAGGACGCCGGACGACGGCATCGTCGATTACTATGACGAGTCCGGCAAGAGCGCGAAGAAGTTCCTGGTCCGCAAGCCCGTCAGTCACGCCATCATGCGCTCGGGCTTCGGCCTGCGCCGCCACCCGATCCTCGGCTACACCAAGATGCATACCGGCGTCGATTGGGCGGCCCCCTACGGCACGCCGATCTTCGCCGCCGGCAACGGCGTGGTCGAGAAAGCCGAATGGGAAGGCGGCTACGGCAAGTACATCCGCATCAAGCACAACAACGGGTATGAGACGGCCTACGGCCACATGTCGGCCTTCGCCAAGGGCATCCAGCCCGGCAAGCGGGTCAGGCAGGGCCAGGTCATCGGCTTTGTCGGCTCGACCGGCCGCTCGACCGGCGCCCATGTCCACTATGAAATCCTGGTCAACCGCCGCTTCGTCGATCCGATGCGCGTTCGCCTGCCGCGTGGCCGCTCGCTCAACGGAACCATCATGGCCTCGTTCGAGAAGGAGCGCACGCGGATCGACGGCCTGATCCACAGCCGCTCCGCCGCGCGCGTGGCCGATACGCTGCCGGCGCATCCCGCCGGCCGCAGCTTCGGTGCCATGAGCCAGGCAGCGAATCGCTGAGGCTTTCCGTTTCTCTGGAAACACCCTGCGCGATGCCCGGCCCCGATCCGGGCATCGCTCTTTCAAGACCGACGGCTTGCACCAGCCGACCATCCAGGCCGTGTAAACGGACGCAAGCGGTTCCATTCCCAAACGCAAACGGGATGCACGCCGGGCTGACGCGCATCCCGCCTGTCGCGAATCGACCCGCGCCGGCACTGGCGCGGGGGCCCGGCTCGCGCGGCCTCAGTTGATGGCGAACCTGCCTTTCGGCATGTCCGGCGCCTCGTCGGGCGAAGCGGCCGCCGCCCGCCCGTTGAAGGTGAGCGCGCCGTCCCTGGCCGAGATCGCGACATGGTCACCGTCCTTGACCTCGCCGGCGAGGATCATCTCGGCAAGCGGATCCTGGACGTTGCGCTGGATCACCCGCTTCAGGGGACGTGCGCCGTAGGCCGGATCCCAGCCCTTCTCGGCGAGCCAGTCGCGCGCCCTGGCATCGAGGTCGAGCGTGATCTTGCGATCCTCCAGCAGCTTGGAGAGACGGCCGAGCTGGATCGACACGATCGCGCCCATCTCGCTCTTCTGCAGCCGGTGGAACAGGATGATCTCGTCGACCCGGTTCAGGAATTCGGGCCGGAAGTGCGCACGCACCAGGCCCATCACCTGCTCGCGCACCGCCGAGGTGTCCTCGCCCTCCGGCTGGTTCACCAGATATTCCGAACCGATGTTCGAGGTCATGATGATCAGCGTGTTGCGGAAGTCGACGGTGCGGCCCTGGCCGTCGGTCAGCCGGCCGTCATCGAGCACCTGCAGCAGCACGTTGAACACGTCCGGATGCGCCTTCTCGATCTCGTCGAACAGCACCACCTGATAGGGCCGGCGCCGCACCGCCTCGGTCAGCACGCCACCCTCGTCGTAGCCGACATAGCCCGGAGGCGCGCCGATCAGCCGCGAGACCGAATGCTTCTCCATGAACTCCGACATGTCGAGCCGCACCATCGCGGTCTCGTCGTCGAACAGGAATTCGGCGAGCGCCTTGGTCAGCTCGGTCTTGCCGACGCCGGTGGGGCCGAGGAACATGAACGAGCCCATCGGCCGGTTCGGGTCCTGAAGGCCGGCCCGCGAGCGCCGCACCGCGGTCGCGACCGCGCGCACGGCCTCCTTCTGGCCGACCACCCGCTTCATCAGGCCGACTTCCATCTGCAGCAGCTTCTCGCGCTCGCCTTCCAGCATCTTGTCGACCGGCACACCGGTCCAGCGCGACACCACCTGGGCGACGCTGTCCGCCGTCACCGTCTCGGCGATCGAGGTGTTCTCGCTGGCCTCGACATCGGCGAGCTTCTTCTCCAGGTCGGGGATGCGGCCATAGGCCAGTTCGCCCGCCTTCTGGTATTCGCCGCGGCGCTGCGCGTTGGCGAGCTCGGTGCGCAACTGCTCCAGCTCGCTCTTCATCTTCTGCGCGTCGGACAGCTTGCTCTTCTCCGCCTGCCAGTTCGAGGTCAGGTCGGCCGAGCGCTTCTCCAGATCGATCAGTTCCCGTTCCAGGTTCTCCAGCCGCGTCTTCGAGCCGGCATCGCTCTCCTTCTTCAGCGCCTCCTGCTCGATCTTCAACCGCACGATCTCGCGGTCGAGGTTGTCGAGCTCTTCCGGCTTGGAATCGACCTGCATCTTGAGCCGCGCCGACGCCTCGTCCACGAGGTCGATCGCCTTGTCGGGCAGGAAGCGGTCGGTGATGTAGCGGTTCGACAGCGTCGCCGCCGCCACCAGCGCCGAATCGGCGATCCGCACCCCGTGGTGCTGCTCGTACTTGTCCTTCAGCCCGCGCAGGATCGAGATGGTGTCCTCCACCGTCGGCTCGGACACGAAGACCGGCTGGAAGCGCCGCGCCAGCGCGGCGTCCTTCTCGACATGCTTGCGGTACTCGTCCAGCGTGGTGGCGCCGATGCAGTGCAGCTCGCCGCGCGCCAGCGCCGGCTTCAACAGGTTCGAGGCATCCATCGCCCCGTCGGTCTTGCCGGCGCCGATCAGCGTATGCATCTCGTCGATGAACAGGATGATGCCGCCTTCCGCCGACGTCACCTCCGACAGCACCGCCTTCAGCCGCTCCTCGAACTCGCCGCGATATTTCGCACCCGCGATCAGCGCGCCCATGTCGAGCGACAGCAGCTTCTTGTCCTGCAGGCTCTCCGGCACGTCGCCGTTGAGAATGCGCAGCGCCAGTCCCTCGACGATCGCCGTCTTGCCGACGCCGGGCTCGCCGATCAGCACGGGATTGTTCTTGGTGCGCCGCGACAGCACCTGGATGGTGCGGCGGATCTCCTCGTCGCGGCCGATCACCGGATCGAGCTTGCCGTCACGCGCCGCCTGGGTCAGGTCGCGGGCATATTTCTTCAGCGCGTCATAGGCGTTTTCCGCCGACGAACTGTCCGCGGTGCGGCCCTTGCGCAGCGCGTTGATCGCGGCGTTCAGGTTCTGCGGCGTCAACCCGCCCTGCGCCAGCAGCTTGCCTGCCGCGCTGTCCTTGTCCGCCGCCAGCGCCTGCAGCAGCCGCTCAACCGTGACGAAGCTGTCGCCGGCCTTTTCCGCCGCCTGCTCGGCCGCGTCGAAGGCCCGCGCGGTTTCCGGCGCCAGGTAAATCTGCCCCGCGCCGCCGCCCGACACCTTCGGCAGTTTGTTCAGTTCGGCTTCCGTCGCCTGCAGGATCGCGCGCGAATTGCCGCCCGAGCGGTCGATCAGGCCCGCCGCCAACCCCTCGTTGTCGTCCAGCAGCACCTTCAGGATCTGCAGCGTGGTGAACTGCTGCTGCCCCTCGCGCACGGCAAGCGATTGCGCGGACTGGATGAAGCCGCGCACCCGGTCCGTATATTTCTCGATGTTCATGAATATGTTCCCTCAGCCTGCCGGTTCGCCCCGAAGGCACGCCACCAGCATCTTCATTGGGTCCGCCGCCGCGTTGACGTTCCTCAACCGGCATACGGTCTGTCACCGGCGTATCAGCGATCCGCCGGCTTGACCCAGATGTGGGAACCGGCCGCCGCAAACGGAAGGGGCGGCGGCCACAATTTCACGACGAACAGGACGCGCCGAGGCTCAGTTCGGCATCACATAGGCGTAGACCCGGCTGCGCGGATAGACCGCCTCGGCAACGCGACGACCGTGATTGCCGGAGACCACGATCGGGTTGCCATGCTTGTCGATGCCGCTGACGACGCCGACATGTCCGCCGCGCCGGCCGCGCGACATCACGGCGATCGCGCCGACGCGCGGCCCGGAGACGCGGTGCCCGTAATGGGCGAAGGAGCGCGCCATGTCCGAGCCGGTGCCGCGCATGCCGACCCGCTTCAGCACCATGTTCATGAAACGGGCGCACCACAGGCGGGAACGGCCGGTCGGGTTGCCGCGGCCAATATAGCGGCGCGCTTCGGTCACCACCCGCGAGGCGCTGAAATCGCTGGCGCCGCCGGAGGCCGGCGCGATGCTGGCCTGCGCCTTGTCGAGACCGCGGGCACGCATCCGCTTCACGCTGGCATTCCAGCTCGAGGTCCGGATCGAGGCCCGGGCCGCGTGATGCCGGCGATGCGAGCGATGGCGATGGATATGGCGGCGATGATGCCGCGCCGAATGCCGGCGGCCGTGATGGCGATGCACGTGATGATGGCCATGGTGGTCACGCTTGGCGCCATGATGGTGGCGGGGCCCGGCCGAGGCCGGCGACGCGAAGGCGACGACCACCGCCGCGATCAGGGCCAACACCACATAACGAACTGAACGATTCACTTTACGCAACTGCAACTTCGTCATCCCTTTTTTTCACACCCCCAAAGTCGGCGAGCCTCGCGGCTCGTTTGTGCGGCGCACAAAACAACGGGGGATGTGGCAAGAAAATGACGTCGTCAGCGGAAAATTAAGCGAATTCGCGCCGTTTTGACGAGATTTCGATGCGGAATCGGGCCGCGGAACCCCGCTCATGGCAGGATTGCGCGGAGTGCAGACCAATAGTGACGATCAGGAAAGCTTGGACTTTACTTGGTCTCGTCTCGGTGACGGCCACGGCTGAGCAGGAATATCCCCTGCTCACCGAACAAATTCCAGAACCACCACGGCGCATTGAGCCGCAATGGCCGGCCGTAGAGATCGAGCGCGACCGCCCGCTCCATCTTCACGTTGATCTCGTCGCAGAGCTGCACGAAATCCTTGATGGTGCAGAAATGGATGTTCGGCGTGTCGTACCAGGTCGCCGGCAGGTTGTCGGTGCGCGGCATGTGCCCGCCGACCAGGAGCTGGAGGCGCATCTTCCAGTAGCCGAAATTCGGGAACGAGACGATGGCGCGGCGCCCGATCCGCAGCAGGTGCTCGAGCACCACGCGCGGCTGGCGGGTCGCCTGCAGCGTCTGCGACAGGATCACGTAGTCGAAGGCGTCGTCGGGATAATTGGCGAGGTCGGTGTCGGCGTCGCCCTGCACCACGGCCAGCCCCTTGGCGACGCAGCGGTTGACGCCCTCGCGCGACAGCTCGATGCCGCGGCCATCAACGCCCCGGCTTTCCAGCAATTGCAGCAGGTCGCCCTCGCCGCAGCCGACGTCGAGCACCTTCGAGCCCGGCGCCACCATCTCCGCCACCAGCAGGTGGTCGCCGCGGCAGTTCGCCGGGTCGAAGAACGTGGCCTGCCCGTTCAGCGGCAGGGCCTGTTGCAGCGCGGTCATGTCAGGCCCCGTTCGCCGGCAGGCCGCGCGCCGCAGCTGCCGATTGCAGGAAGCCGCCGGCGATATCGAGGAACTCGGGCACGTCGAGCAGGAAGGCGTCGTGGCCCCGGTCGGTCTCGATTTCGGCGAACGACACCCGCGCGCCGCCGGCGTTCAGCGCGTGGACGATGGCACGCGATTCGGTGGTCGGGAACAGCCAGTCGCTGGTGAACGACACCACGCAGAACCGCGTATCGGTGCCGCGAAACGCCTCGGCGAGGACGCCGTCGTGATCGGCCGCGATGTCGAAATAGTCCATCGCGCGGGTCAGGTAGAGATAGCTGTTGGCGTCGAAGCGCTCGACGAAGGACGAACCCTGGTGGCGCAGATAGCTCTCGACCTGGAAATCGGCGTCGAACGAGAAGGTCGGCTCGTCGCGGTCCTGCATCCGCCGCCCGAACTTGCGATGGAGCGCGGCGTCGGACAGGTAGGTGATGTGCGCGGCCATCCGCGCCACGCCGAGGCCGCGATGCGGATGCGTGCCCTGCTCGAAATAGCGGCCCTGCCGCCAGTCCGGATCCGCCATCACCGCCTGGCGGCCCAGTTCGTGGAAGGCGATGTTCTGCGCCGAATGCCGGGTCGAGCAGGCGATCGCCAGCGCCGAGAACACCCGCTCGGGATAGGCAACGCTCCATTGCAGCGCCTGCATGCCGCCCATCGAGCCGCCGACGACGCAGAACAGCGTCCCGATGCCGAGCCGGTCGATCAGCATGGCCTGCGCCCGCACCATGTCCGGGATGGTAATGACCGGGAAATCCAGGCCCCATGGCTTGCCCGTCGCCGGATTGGTCGAGGATGGCCCGGTCGAACCGAGGCAGCCGCCGATCACATTCGAACAGATGATGAAGTAGCGGTCGGTGTCGAGCGCGCGTCCCGGACCGACCAGGGTTTCCCACCAGCCCGGCTTGCCGGTCACCGGATGGATATTGGCGACATGCTGGTCGCCGGTCAGCGCGTGACAGACCAGAATGGCGTTTGAGCGGTCGGCATTGAGCGTGCCGTAGGTCTGGTAGGCGATCTGGAACGGCGCCAGATCGACGCCGCAATCAAGCCGCAGCGGCTGGTCCGGTCCGAACAGCGCCACCTGCGACGACGGGTGGTCGGCCTCCCTTAGGCGTCCATCGGCCAGCCCGGGCGCATCCTTGATCGATTGCACGTTAACCATCGCGATATGGCCTCCTGCGCCGAGCCGCGTGCTCCTGCGCCAGACGTTTCCGTCAGGCCATAAAAAATCCGGCCTGAACGTTGGTTCGGCCGGGATGATCTTGCTATCCCCGGCCTGTTTAGCGAGTTTTTTAACGTGGCTGCAAGCCGGCCGGCTCAAATGACCACGGGACGACAGGATACCTAGGCCCAAGCCGGGCCCGCGTCAAGCCGGAGCCACGTCAAGCCAGGCCCGCGTCAGGGCGTGCCGTGCGCCGGGAACGGCGCAAATCCCGGGCCGTTTCGATGTTTTCTTTGCTTTCAGGGGCCGTCTTTCCTATCAATGTCCACACTCCCCACGCCATCCGGTGATGCCGTCGCGGCTTCAAGCGCGGGGAAAACGACTGGCGTCAGGCGGCCCGTGCCGATGGCGCCGCGAAGCTCCCGCAGGTCGATACGCCATGTCCCAAGCTCCCGTGTCCAAAGCCCCCCTGATCCCGCCCGCCCCGCCCTCGCTGGCGGATTTGCGCCAGGAGATCGATACGATCGACGAGCAGGTCCATTCGCTGCTGATGAAGCGCGGCGACATCATCGATCGCCTGATCGCGGTGAAGCAGACCCAGGAGGTCGGCTCGGCGTTCCGCCCGGCGCGCGAGGCCGACATGATGCGGC
>JAGRLZ010000200.1 GCA_020441545.1 Xanthobacteraceae bacterium
CTCGGCGAGCGCGACATGATGACGCCGCTGAAGGCCGGCAAGGCGCTGGCGGCGGCGCTGCCGCAGTCGCGCACCGTGGTGCTGCGCGGCGCCGGCCACATGATGATGGTCGAGCAGCCCGACGCGGTGCTGGCCGCGCTGCAGGGGTGAGTGCCGAGCGCCGCCGCCGTCATTGCGAGGCGCTTCAGGCTCGATCCCTCAACTCGATCAGCACCGGCTGGTGATCGGAGGCATCGGTCGCCCCATCGACCTCGATGCGCGACACGCGGCCGGCGAGATCCTCGCTGACGAGGATGAAGTCGCGGCAATCGGCACCGCCCTGCCATTGCTTGCGGTCGAAGATGCCGCAGGTCGGCGCCCGCGGGCCGTCACCATGATGGATGGTCCAGGCATCGCGATAGTTCAGCCCGGGCCGCCGCGCACTTGCCAGCAGCGCATGCTGCGGATCGCCGGCATCGAAATTGAAGTCGCCGCACAACAGGCTCGACGCCGCCAGCGTCTGCGCACCATAGGGCTCGGCATGAACGGGCTTTGCGTCCCGCGGGCCGGTCGAAGCCTCCTCCTGCAATTCCAGCAGCCGCGTGATCTGCGCTTCGCGCTGGCCGGCGTCGTGGAATTCGAGATGGGTGTTCACCACCCGCAGCGGTCCGAAGGCGGCGCGCACGGTGACGTCGAGCGCGTGCCGCCGCATGCTCCTGACGCCGTTCGCGCCCGGCCACGGCAGCAGGTGATTGGCGACCTGCAACACCGGCAGCCGCGACAGCGTCATGTTGCCGAAGCGATGCGCCTGCCCGCTTCCGTCCACCGTCTCGACCGCCGGGCGGAACACCGGCGCGTAGCCCGGCAGCAGCGCGGCGAGCCGCGCGCTCTGGTCCTCGCCGCCGTCGAGCGCTTTGAAATGATCCGACACCTCCTGGAAGCAGTAGACGTCGGCATCGGCAAATTGCCTGGCCGTCGCGACGATGCGGGCGAGGTCGACGCGGCCGTCGCAGCCCTTGCCCCATTGGATATTCCAGGTGAGAAGGCGCATCAGCGGATTCCGGCACGCATGAAGGATTGCACGAACTGCCGCTGGAACAGCAGGAACGCGATCAGCAGCGGCGCCATGGTCATCACCGTGGCAGCGGTGATGACCGACCAGTCGACGCCGGTCTCCGGCGCGCCGAACACCGCGAGCCCCACCGTCAGCGGACGGCTCTCCACCGAATTGGTGACGATCAGCGGCCACAGGAAATTGTTCCAGTGATAGCTCACCGACACCAGGCCGAACGCCACGTAGGTCGGCCGCGCCAGCGGCACATAGACCCGCCACAGCACCTGTAGCGGCCCCGCGCCTTCCACGCGCGCCGCCTCGACCAGCTCCTGCGGGATGCTCTTGAAGGTCTGCCGCAACAGGAAGATCGCGAACGCGCTGGCGAGATAGGGCAGCGCGATCGCCGGAATGGTGTCGAGCAGGCCGAGCTTGCCGATGATGCGGTAGTTCTCCACGATCAGCACGTCCGGCATGATCATGAGTTGCAGCAGCACCAGCGCGAAGGCGATGCCGCTGCCCTTGAACCTGAATCGCGTGAACGCATAGGCCGCGAGCGTCGACAGGACCAACTGCCCGACCAGGATCAGCGCCACCAGCACCACCGTGTTGATGTAATAGCGGCCGAACGGCGCCTGATTCCAGGCGCGCACATAGTTCTCGAAGGTCCACGGCGCCGACAGGCTGAACGAGGTCGCATAGGCAGCCGGATGCAGCGAACTCCAGAACGCATAGGCCAGCGGCGCCAGCCACAGCAGCGCCAGCACCCAGGCGGCGATCGCCTCGAGCGGATGGGTGCGCGCGGTCATTGATAGTGGATCCTGCGGTCGAGATAGCCGAACTTCAAAAGCGCCAGGGTCGAGAGCAGCACCAGCAGCACCACCGTCAGCGTCGCGGCGTAGACCGCATCCTGGAACGTGAAGGCCACCTCGTAAATGTAATAGAGCAGCAGCGTCGAGGCGTTGTTGGGGCCGCCTTTCGTCATGATGACGAGATGATCGACCAGCTTGAACGAGTTGATGACCGCGTTGATGGCGACGAACAGCGTCGTCGGCATCAACAGCGGAAAGGTGATGCGCCGGAAGGTATACCAGCGGCCGGCGCCTTCCACCGCCGCCGCCTCGTCGAGGTCGGGCGAAAGCTGCTGCAGGGCGGCGAGATAGAAGATCATGAAGAAGCCGGCTTCCTTCCAGATCACCATCACGATCAGGCAGCCCATCACCGTGGAGGGCTCGCCGAGCCAGTTCCAGCCGGCAAGGCCGAGCAGGCCGCGCAACTGGTCGAGCAGGCCGTAGTCCGGCGTGTAGAAGAACAGCCAGATATTGGCCACCGCGATCATCGGCAGCACGGTGGGCGTGAAATAGGCCAGCCGCAGGAAGCCGCGGCCGCGCATGTTGCGGTTGACCCACAGCGCCATCAGCAGCGCCAGCGCGATCGAGGTCGGAATGGTGCCGAGCGCGAACCAGAAGTTGTTGACCAGCGCCTTCCAGAAGATCGGGTCGGCCGCCATGGCGCGGTAGTTGTCGAGGCCGACGAAGGTCTCGGTGCCGTTGCGCTTGGTGAAGTAGAGACTCTGCCGGAGGGTGGCGAGGATCGGATAGTGGGTGAAGGCGACCAGCAGCACCGCGGCCGGCAGCAGCAGCAGCCACGCATTGACCGCGTTCCACCACGCCTGCGGGCGCAGCTGACGCACGAATTGTGAGGCGATCCGATCCGTCATCGGGCGATGATGCGGGCAACGGCGTTCTGCCGTCGCCCGCACATCCTTACTTGTAGGCGCGCAGCACGCGATCCGCCTGCTGCTGCGCACTGGCCAGGGCGTCCTTGGCGCTCGCCGATCCGGTGACGGCGGACTGAACGGCGTCGCCAACGAACTTGTAGATGCGCCCGTTCTCATGCACCGACAGTTCCGGCACCGCGTATTCGAGCTGGTCGCGCGCCACCGTCGCCGCCGGGAAGCCCTTGGCATAGTCTTCCATCGCCTTGGTCTTGTAGGCGGCGGGCGACACCGCGACGTAGCCGGTCTTGATGCTCCATTCGGCGGCGCGTTCCGGCGCGGTCATCCACCGGATGAACTTCACCGCGGCCTTCTGCTGCTCCGGCGAGGCGCTCTTGAAAATGTAGAAACTGCCGCCGCCGGTCGGCGAGCCGCGCCGCTCCCTGGCCGGCAGCATCGCGACGCCGAAGTTGAACCTGGCGCCGTTCTTCACCGCCGTCAGGTTGCCGGTGGTGTGCCACATCATCGCGGTCTTGCCCTCGAGGAAGTCGCTGCGCAGCGTCGCCCAGTCGATGCTGCCCTTCGGCATCACCTCCTGCTTGCGCGACAGGCCGACCCAGTAGTCGAGCGCCGCGACGGTCTTCGGCGCGGTGAGATAGACCTCGGTGCCGGCCTCGTTCATCATCTTCTGGCCGTTCTCGATCGCCAGCGCCTGCAGCATCCAGTAGGCATAGCCGGTGGACGGAATCTCGAGGCCCCAGCGGCTGACATTGCCGGACGAATCCTTCTTCACCAGCCTGGCGCCCATGCTCGCCATCTCGTCCCAGGTCGCCGGCGGCTTCTCGGGATCGAGCCCGGCGTCCTTGAAGGCGTCCTTGTTCCAGTACAGCACGATGGTCGAGCGCTGGAACGGAATGCTCCAGGTCTTGCCGCCGATCTGGCCGTTGGCCATGAAAGCCGGATAGAACGTCTTGAACCACGCCTTGTCGGCAACGAGATCGTCCATCGGCACGATGGCGTTCTCGTCCATCAGCGTGAACACATCGGTGGAGAGCAGCACCGACAGCTGCGGCGGCTGGCCGCCCTTCATCGCGGTCATCGCCTTGGTCATGGTGTCGGTGTAGTTGCCGGCATAGACCGCGGTGACCTTGATGTCGGAATTCTCCTTTTCGAAGCGCGCCACCATGTCGTCGATGACCTTGGTCACCGGCCCGCCGACCGCCACCGGATAATACATGGTCAGATCGACCGCATGGGCCGGGCGCGCCGCCAGCGACAGCGCCGCGAGCGCGGCGGCCGCCAGTGTCGTTGGTCCGAAATGCTTCATTTCCCCTCTCCTGTCGTGGCCGGCGCCTGTTCGCGCCGTGTCTCGTGTGGTGGTTCAGAAGTTCGATTCATTGTCTCAGCACGTTCCGCAAGCGAACTTCTGAACCAAAACCACACTCCAATCATTGACTTGCTCGTGTCCTTTCCAATCCGAAGTTCGCTCCGGAGGACGCCGCTGAGCGAGGC
>JAGRLZ010000201.1 GCA_020441545.1 Xanthobacteraceae bacterium
ACCGGGATCACGCCCTCACCTCAGCTTCAGCGTGGACAGGCCGGCCAGCGCCAGCATCACCGAGATGATCCAGAACCGGATCACGATCTGCGGCTCGGTCCAGCCGAGCTGCTCGAAGTGATGATGGATCGGCGCCATCTTGAAGATGCGCTTGCCGGTCAGCTTGAACGACGCCACCTGCACGATCACCGACACCGCTTCGAGCACGAACAGCCCGCCGATCACCGCCAGCACGATCTCGTGCTTCACCGCCACCGCGATGGAGCCGAGCATGCCGCCGAGCGCCAGCGAGCCGGTGTCGCCCATGAAGATCGACGCCGGCGGCGCGTTGAACCACAGGAAGCCGAGCCCGGCCCCCAGCACGGCGCCGCACAGCACCGAAAGCTCGCCGGTGCCCGCCACGTAGTTGATCTGCAGGTAGTCGGAGAACACCGCGTTGCCGGCGAGATAGGAGATCATGCCGAAGCTCGCCGCCGCGATCATCACCGGCACGATGGCGAGGCCGTCGAGGCCGTCGGTGAGGTTCACCGCATTGCCGGCGCCGACGATGATGAAGGCACCAAAGATGACGAAGAACCAGCCGAAGTTCAGTACCACTTCCTTGAAGAACGGGATCGCCAGCGAACTCGACAGCGGCTCGCGCCCCAGCCGCACCAGCGCGAAGCAGGCGGCCGCGGCGATCAGCGTTTCGATCAGCAGCCGGGTGCGGCCGGAAAAGCCGGCATGGGTCTGCTTGGTGACTTTCAGGTAGTCGTCATAGAAGCCGACCAGGCCGAAGCCGAGCGTGACGCCGAGCACGATCCAGACATACGGGTTCATCGGATTGGCCCACAACAGCGTGGACACCACGAGGCCCGACAGGATCATCAGGCCGCCCATGGTCGGCGTGCCCTTCTTGGTGACGAGATGCGACTGCGGGCCGTCGGCGCGGATCGGCTGGCCCTTGCCCTGCCGGCTGCGCAGGTTGTCGATGATCCACGGGCCGAACATGAACACGAACAGCGCCGCGGTGACCATGGCACCGCCGGTGCGGAAGGTGATGTAGCGAAAGACATTCAGCCCCGGAATCGCCGGCGCCGCATCGATCAACCAATAAAACATCCAAACCGCCTTATATCGCCGGCCCTGACACCGCCCACCCCGACACCGCTCACCCTACGTGGTCGCGTCGTCGAGGACGGCCTTGCCGGGAAAATGCTTCTCCAGCGCGTTGACAATCAATTTCATGCGCGAGCCGAGCGATCCCTTGACCATCACGGCATCGCCGGACCGGATCGCGGACACGACCTGCGACTCGAGCGCCGCCGCGTTTTCGGCATAGCCTCCCCGCACGCCGGTGGGAAGCGCTTCCCACAAGTCATGCATCAGGGGACCGCAGCAATAGACGAGGTCGACGTGATTGGCCTGCACCGCCGCGGCCAGCCCGCGATGCAGATCGGCGCCGGTCGGGCCGAGTTCGAGCATGTCGCCGAGCACCGCGATCCGCCGTCCCTGCGCCCCGACGCCGGCGGCGCCAAGCACGTTGAGCGCCGCCGCCATCGAGGCCGGATTGGCGTTGTAGCTTTCGTCGATCAACGTCGCATCGCCCTGCCCGAGATCGAGGCGCCGGCGCACGCCGCGCCCGGCCGCTGGGCTGGCCTGCGACAGCGCCAGCGCGGCGCAAGCGAGGTCCGCGCCCGCAAGCGACGCGGCCGCCAGCACGCCCAGCGAGTTCAACGCCATGTGCCGCCCCGGCATGCCGAGCTTGTAGGTCACCTCGCTGCCGAGGATGCGGGCATGCACCGCCGAGCAGGTCGGATGCAGCACAAGCTCGAGCAGCCGCGCACCAGCGCCGCGATGCGCGCCGAACGACACGATCTCGCCGATGCCGGCCTTCTTCGCCTTGCGTTGCAGGCGCGTAAATTGCGGATTGTCGCGATTGAGCACCGCCGCGCCGCCGGACTCGACGCCGAGAAAGATTTCCGCCTTGGCATCGGCGATCGCCTCGACATTCTCGAAGAATTCGAGATGCACCGGCTCCACGGTGGTGACGACCGCCACATGCGGCCGCACCAGTCTCACCAGCGGTTCGATCTCGCCGGCATGGTTCATGCCGATCTCGAACACGCCGAAGGCGACATCCGCCGGACACCGCGCCAGCGACAGCGGCACGCCCCAGTGATTGTTGAACGAGGCGACGGAGGCATGGGTGGCGCCCTGCGCCGCCAGCACCTGCAACAGCATTTCCTTGGTCGAGGTCTTGCCGACCGAGCCGGTGACGGCGATCACCCGGGCGCCGAGCCGCGCCCGGGCGGCCCGCGCCAGATCGACCAGCGCGCCGAGCACGTCCTCGACGACCAGCAGCGGTGCATCGGCGGCGAAGCGGTCGCGCTTGGCGCGCGCAATGACGGCCAGCGCCGCCCCCGCCTTCAGGGCGGCCTCGACGAAATCATGGCCGTCGTGAACGTCGCCCCGGATCGCGAAATAGGCTTCGCCGGGCCGGATGGTGCGGCTGTCGATCGACAGCCCCGCGACGTCCGGCTGCGGCGCGCCGCAAACCTCGGCGTGCATCGCGTCAGCCATCGCGGCCATGGTCCACAGGGGTCGTGCGCTCATGCCACCCTCGAAGTCAGCGCGGATTTCACCGCCTCATGATCGCTGAACGGCAACGTCCGGCCGCCGACGATCTGGCCGGTCTCGTGGCCCTTGCCGGCGACCAGCAGCGCATCGCCCGGCTGAAGCGCCCCGATCGCGGCACGGATCGCTTCCGCGCGGTCGCCGATCTCGCGCGCGCCGGGGCACGCGGCCAGGATGGCGGCGCGGATCAGCGCCGGGTTTTCGCTGCGCGGATTGTCGTCGGTGACGATGACGGCGTCGGCATCCTTCGCGGCGATCCCGCCCATCAGCGGCCGCTTGCCGGCGTCGCGGTCGCCGCCCGCGCCGAACACCACCACGAGCTTGCGCTTGGCGTAAGGCCGCAGCGCCTGCAACGCCTTCGCCAGCGCGTCCGGTTTGTGGGCGTAATCGACGAAGATCGGCGCGCCGTTGCGCTCGCCGACCCGTTCGAGCCGCCCCTTGGCGCCTTCGAGATGTTCGAGCGAGCCGAGCACGTCCGCCGCATCGCTGCCGGTGCCGATGGCGAGACCGGCGGCGACCAGCGCGTTTTCGATCTGGAATTCGCCGACCAGCGGCAGGCGCAACGTATGGTCACGGCCGCCATGGGCGATCACGAGCGTCTGCGCGAAGCCGTCGATGCGCGCGGCGGCAAGGCGGATGCCGCTGTCGCCGTCGGCATTGCGGCCGACGGTGAGAACGCGAAGCTTGCGCGCCCGCGCCGCCGCGATCACCCGCGCCGACACGTCATGGTCGGCCGCGATGACGGCAACGCCGTCGTCCCGCACCAGGTCGGTGAACAGACGCAGCTTGGCGGCGAGATAATGCGCGACGTCCGGATGGTAATCCATGTGGTCGCGCGACAGGTTGGTGAAGCCGGCGGCAGCGACCCGCACGCCGTCGAGCCGGAACTGGTCGAGCCCGTGCGAGGAGGCTTCCATCGCCAGGTGGGTGACGCCATCGCTCGCCAGTTCATCGAGCGTGCGGTGGAGCGCGATCGGATCCGGCGTGGTCAGCGAGCCATAGACGTTTCGCCGGTCGCTGACGACGCCGATGGTGCCGACGCTGGCGGACGAATGGCCCAGCCGTTTCCATATCTGCCGCAGGAAGGCGGCGACGGATGTCTTGCCGCTGGTGCCGGTCACGGCGGCGATGGTCGCCGGCTGGCGCGGATAGAAGCGCGCCGCCGCCAGTGCCAGTGCGCGGCGCGGGTTGGACAGCGTGACGAACGGAACGTCCAGCGCGCCTGCGGGCGCATCGCTGCCGGCAACCGCCGCGGCGCCGGCGCCGACGGCCTGCGCGATGAAGCGCGCGCCGTCGGTTCTGACGCCGGACAACGCGAAGAACAGGTCGCCCGGCTTCACCGCGCGGCTGTCCACCGCAAGCCCCGAGACCGCAACAGCCCCTGCCCGCGCATCGACCGCCGTTTCGTCGCCGAACAATTCGCGAAGTTTCATGGCGTCCACAACCGGGGGCCATTCTGGCGGCCCCGAAGCAAATCTCAAATCATGCCGTCGAGCGGCGGAACGCGGCGTTTACTCACTTTATCTGGATGTCGCAAGAATAAGGCGCTCCGACGGCGGCAGGTTGAACCGCGGCTCGATTCCGAGCAGCGGCGCGATCCGCGCGATCACCTTGCCGCCGGTCGGCACCGCATTCCAGCCCGAGGTGATGAAGCCGTAGGTTTCCTTCAGCGGCTGCGGCTCGTCCAGCATGATCAGAACCTGATACTTCGGATCGTCCGCCGGCAGGATCGCGGTGAAGCCGTTGAGCACCTTCTTCCTGGCATAGCGGCCGTTGATGACCTTCTCGGCGGTGCCGGTCTTGCCGCCGACATAGTAGCCCTTGACGTTGGCCTTGCGCGCGGTGCCGACCTCGGCATTGAGGCGCATCAGGAAACGCATCTTCTCGCTGGTTTCCGGCTTGATGACGCGCTTGGCGAGTTTCATCGCCTCTTCCTCGCTGCGCTTGAGGAAGGTCGGCGGGATCAGGTAGCCGCCATTGACCAGCGCATCGATGCCCATCACCGCCTGAAGCGGCGCCACCGCCATGCCGTGGCCGAACGAAATGGTGACCGTGTTCAACTCGCCCCACTTGCGCGGCAGGATCGGCGAAGCGCTCTCCGGCAGTTCGGTGCGCAGCCGGGTCATCTGCCCCATCTTGCGCAGGAATGCCTGGTGCGCCTCGATGCCCTGCGCCAGCGCCATCCGCGCCGCACCGACATTCGACGAATAGGTAAACACCTCCTTGGTGTTGATGAAGCGCCCGAGCGGATGGTCGTCGTGAATCTTGAAACGCCCGTAATGCAGCGGCCCGCGCGCGTCCCACATCGAGTTCAGCGTCGCCTTGCCGGAATCGAGCGCCATCGCCAGCGTGAACGCCTTGAACGTCGAGCCCATTTCATAGACGCCGGTGGTCAGGCGGTTGATGCGGTCGGGATCGTTGGCTTCCTTCGGATTGTTGGGATCGAAGTCCGGCAGCGACACCATCGCCACGATCTCGCCGGTGCGGACGTTGGAGACCAGGCCCGAGGCGGCCTTGGCCTTGAAGTGCTCCTTCGCCTTCATCAACTCGTCGCGCAGCGCGTGCTCGACGCGCAGGTCGACGGCCAGCTCCACCGGCCGCTGCATGCGGTCGGTGGCGAAGCCGGCGCGATGCAGGGCGGCGAGGCCGTTGGTGTCGAGCCATTTCTCGATGCCGGCAATGCCCTGGTTGTCGATGTTCACCAGGCCGATCAGGTGCGAGACATCGACGCCGTTGGGATAGACGCGCTTGTTCTCGCGCAGGAAGCCGATGCCCGGAATGCCGAGCCGGTGAATGTCGCGCTGCTGGCGCGGGGTGATTTCGCGCTTCAGCCAGACGAAGCCCTTCTTCGACGACAGCCGGCTGCGCACCTCGTCGGTGTCGAGGTCGGGCAGCGCCGCGGTCAGCAGTTCGACCGCCTCGTCGACATCGATGAGGCGGCGCGGCTCGCCATAGAGCGAGGGCGTCTTGACGTCGGTGGCGAGTATCTGGCCGTTGCGGTCGACGATATCCGGCCGCGCGGTCGCGATCGCATCCTGCGAGGCGGACCGGCGCGAGCCGTGATTGTCGCCAAGCGCCGCAAGCATCACCAGCCGGCCGGCGATGACGAGATAGACGGCCGAGAAGATCAGGATGCAGAGGCCGACCCGCGCCCGCGCGCGGCCTGCGCGGTCGACGTTCCTGCCATACAGCATGCCGCGCACGAAGCGCTGGTGCCACGGCTCCAGCATCCGGACGCCATCGACCGTCTTGCTCACTGCCTGCCCTCCGGTTTCGGAATCGAACCCGTCAGGATTTCCTGATCGGTGGTGTCGATCATCGCTCCGATCGGATCGGGCGCATTCGGATTGATCAGCGTCGGCGAACGTTCCGGCAGGTTCTTCAACTGGTCATATTGCCTGGCGTCGAGCGGCTTCAGCTTGAGATGGCGTTCCGCCAGTCCCTGCAGCCGGCGCGGCGAATCCAGCCTCGCCCACTCGGCGCGCAGGGCGGCGATCGCCTCGCGCTGCTTGCGCACGTCGGCATGCAGCCGCTGCACCCGCTCGGTGCGCGCGGTGGATTCCATCTTGATGCGGTAGACGTAGGAAACGCCGATCACCAGCGCGCAGATGACCAGAAGGTGGATGAACCGCATGCGGTCAGCCTCCCCTGACGATGTCGGCGAGCCGCGGCCAGTCCGGCAGCGCATCGGCCGCGAGGGGCGCCGCCGCCGTGCGGGCCGCCGCGCGCAGCTTGGCCGAACGCGCCCGCGGATTGTCGCGCATCTCCTGCTCGCCCGGGGTGACCGGACGGCGGGTGAGAATCTCGAAACGCGGTTCGACCTGTGCAAGTTCGGGACGATGACGCGAGCCGCCGCCCGCGCGCGCCCGCGCCACCAGGAAATTCTTGACGATGCGATCTTCCAGCGAATGGAACGATACCACCACCAGCCGGCCGCCGGGCTTCAGCACCCGCTCCGCCGCCGCCAGCGCCGCGTAAAGCTCGTCCAGCTCCTCGTTGACGAAGATGCGCAGCGCCTGAAACGTCCGCGTCGCCGGATGAATCTCGTTCGGCCTGGCCCGCACCACCCTCGCCACGATCTCCGCAAGCATACGGGTGGTGGCGATGGGCGCTTCGCCCCGCGCCGCCACGATCGCCCGCGCCACGGCGCGGGAGCGGCGCTCCTCGCCGAAGATGTAGATGATATTGGCAAGCTCGGTTTCGGAGGCTTTGGCGATCACATCGGCCGCGGTCGGCCCCGCCTGCGACATGCGCATGTCCAGCGGCCCGTCGAGACGGAACGAGAAGCCGCGCGCGGCACCGTCGACCTGCATCGACGACACGCCGATATCCATCACCACGCCGTCGACCGCCGTCACGCCCTGGGCGGCGCAGATGTCGTCGAGCCTCGAAAACCGCCCCTCCACCAGGTCGAGCCGGCCGCCAGCCTGCTCCACCAGGTCGAAGCCGCCGGCGATCGCGGTGCGGTCGCGGTCAATGGCGATGACGCGGGTGTCCGCCGCCTCAAGGATCGCGCGGCTGTAGCCGCCCGCCCCGAAGGTCGCATCGACATAGATGCCGCCGTCGCGCGGCGCCAGCCACGCCAGCGCCTCGCGGCCCAGTACCGGGATATGGCGCGGCGACGGCCGCTCGGTCATGGCGCGGTATCCTTGTGTTGCCGTTCGCCGCCGCCGGCGATGCAGGCCCGCCGCACGCGCGACGCCGGGGGCTCGGTGCATCGCGGCCGGTCCGACGTACGCGGCTTCGATGCAAGGCGGTCGGGATGGCGTATGGGATGCCCGGTGAACGTGCAAAAGTCCTGCTCCACATGGAATCGGATAGATGCCCCGGAGCCAGGCATCGATGGGAACCGCGCAAGCCACCCGATCGGGGTCCGGCTATTCACCACTCAGTAACGTCGTTTAGCGTTAAGAAAGCGTTGACGGCTTCGTTCAAGTTCGCGTGGCTATTGAGCCTTTGGCCGTTTCCGCCGGGGCGCCGATCCCCGTTTCCGGGTTCATTCCATCGGGGATAAGGACTGCCCTCGCGCGCAGGGCGATTGCAACCGCCCCACAATGCCGGAATAGTGATGACCCGCCCGAAAGCTGCCTTGGAAAAGCACACCGGGCGTCGCTGTCCTGCCGGTTTTCGAGTGCCCACATGTCGCTAGGCTCGTCCACGCCCGTTGATCCCCGTTTGAAACGGCGGCGCGCCCTTCCCATTCCGAAGGCCAGCCTCGACATGGAAAAATTCGTGCCCGATTCCTCGGTGGTCGCCGACGTGGTTCCGTCGGCGAATTTCGGCGAGCGGAACAAGGGCCTGAAGCCCGACATGATCCTCCTGCACTATACCGGCATGCCGGACGTCGAGGGCGCGCTGCATCGGCTGTGTACGCCCGGCACCGACGTCTCCGCGCATTACGTCGTGCTGGAGGACGGGCACGTCATTCAATGCGTGCCGGAATCCAAGCGCGCCTGGCACGCCGGCCAATCCTGGTGGGCCGGCGAGGACGACATCAATTCGTGCTCGATCGGCATCGAGATCGTCAATCGCGGCCACGACTGGGGCTATCCGGATTTTCCGCTGCGGCAGGTCGCGGCGGTCATCGCGCTGTGCCGGGGCATCCTCATCCGCCAGAAGGTGCCGCCGCATCGCGTGCTCGGGCATTCCGACGTGGCGCCGTCGCGCAAGCAGGATCCCGGCGAGAAGTTCCCGTGGCGATCGCTGGCCGATTCCGGCGTCGGCCGCTGGATCGAGCCGGCGCCGATCGTCGCCGGCGACGCCCTGAAGCCGGGCAGTTCGGGCCCGGAGGTGCGCGACCTGCAGGAGCAGCTTGCCCGCTACGGCTATCGGATCACCGCCGATGGCCGCTACGACGTGCCGACCCGCGAGGTGGTGACCGCGTTCCAGCGCCATTTCCGGCCGGCCAAGGTGGACGGCATCGCCGATCCTTCGACGCGCCAGACCCTGCATGCGCTGCTGGCGAGCCAGCCCGGAAACAAGAACGTCGCCGCCGCCCGCTGAACCGGCGGCATCTTCCGCTGCGCGCGCGTAACCCGGCTCGCGCGGCCATGTCGCGCGGGGTGTTGCGCTTGACGCCACCCCCTGAAAGCCGCATGGATTTTCGCGTCAGTCGGCCGGGCGGCCGCTCCGGCGATCACCGAAAGGTGGCCGGGGAGGAAAGTCCGGGCTCCATCGACATACGGTGCCGGATAACGTCCGGCGGGGGCGACCCCAGGGAAAGTGCCACAGAGATCGAACCGCCCGCCGCCGCCTTCGGGCTTCGACGGGTAAGGGTGAAAAGGTGCGGTAAGAGCGCACCGCGTTGCCGGCAACGGCGACGGCAGGGCAAACCCCACCGGGAGCAAAACCGAATAGGGACGGCCACGCGGCGCGTTCGCGCAAGCGATAACACCGCAGGGCCATGTCGGGCTCGCCGTCCGGGTAGGTTGCTCGAGGCCATGCGCAAGCATGGTCCCAGAGGAATGGCCGCCACGCGCCGCGCGCGAAAGCGTGCGACGCCCTACAGAACCCGGCTTACAGGCCGGCTGATACCGGAACCGGGAGAGGCTCGGCGTCAAGGCGCCGGGCCTCTCGCCACGTTTGCGGGTTCCATGCCGTGCAGGTTCCATTCCGATCAAGCGTGACGCTTTTCGCAATCGCGTCGTTTCGCAGATGGGATTAAGATCGCCGCGCGTGCCCTCGCGGGCAGCGGCGATTGCATCGGATCGGAAAGTGGTGCGTTCTTGATGACGGCGTCATCCTCGATCGCCCTGTGTTCAGGCCACAGGCGAGTTGCAGACTGAATCGATGAATGTTGCGGGCCGGCCATTGTTGCGTTTCGAGGAGCCGTCCGACGCGGTTTATGTCGAGCTGGTCGATGCACTGTTTCGCGTCATTCCGCCGATGGTGCTGCTGGCGCTGAGCCTCGGCACCGTCGGGACGGCGATCTTCAGCAAGACCGGCGACCTCCCGATCCTGGCCCTGACCGTCGCCGGCTTTCTGATCGCGAGCGAGCGCGTGCTGCTGGTGCTGCGCTATCGGCGCGCGACCGCCGGCGAGCCGCTCTCCACGCCCACGGCGCGCATCTGGGAGCGACGCTTCGCCGTCCGCGCGGTCGTGACCAGCTCCATTATCAGCGCCATCGGCGTGCGGTCGTTCATGCTGCCGCCGGCCAGCATTCATATGCTGAGTATCGCGCTGCTGGTCGCCTTCGGCGCCGGCATCGTCACGCGCGTGGTCTATCGGCCCCTGCTGGCGATCGGCTGCCTGCTGCTGCTGTCGATTCCGCCGACGATCGCGTGCCTGCTTCACGACGGCACGGTCTACCTGTGTCTTGCGGGGTTGCAGTTGCTGTTTCTGTTCGGCGCCATCGAAACGGTGCAACATCTCTACACCACCATCGTCAGCCAGCTCACGCTCAAGCTCAGCTTCGCGGGGCTCGCGCGGCTCGATCCGCTCACCGGGCTGTCCAACCGCCTCGTGCTCAGCGAGAACCTCGAACGGCTGGTGGCGACGGCACACCGCACCGGCGACGGCCTTGCCATCCACAGCCTCGACCTCAATCACTTCAAGGCCGCCAACGACCGCTACGGCCATCCGGCAGGCGACGCGCTGCTCAAGGAGGTCGCGCGGCGACTGGCATTGCTGACGCGCGCCAGCGACCTCCTGGTCCGGCTCGGCGGCGACGAATTCATCCTGGTCCAGACCGGCGTGAGCCACCGGGAGCAGACGCTCGCCCTCGCCTCGCGGATCGTCGCCGATCTCAGCGCGGACTATCACGTCGCCGACGACATCATCCAACTGGGCACCAGCATCGGAATCGCGGTGCTGGCGGGCGACCAGTTGAGTGCCGACGAATTGCTGGCGCGGGCCGATCAGGCGCTCTACCACGCCAAGCGCACGGGATCCGGCATCTCCGTCTATACGGTCGCGCCGCAACTCGTTCCCATCGGCGACCGCGAAACGGATGCCGCCGACGAACGAAAGACCTTCGGCCGGCGCTGACGGGCCGCGTTCCCGAGAAGCAGGCGGCGCAATGGGCGTCACGCCGCCCAGGCGGCTACGGTAAACTGAACGTAAACACGCCTCCCCCGATTGCCGCTTTTTCAAATTGTCGGAAAGGCGCAAGCAAGCTCTTTACCTGATGGCCCTAACAGTCCGGCATTTCCTTGGGGGCATCAGATGTCATCGATCTCGCCTTCGTTCGACCAGACTTTCGATCAGGCTTGCCCGCCTGAACTGGTTGAAGCGCGCTACAGCACCCTGATGCCGGTGCTGCTCGTCGCCTTCGGACAGATCCTCGTCGGCACCGTGGCGACGACCCGCACGGGCGATACGGCATTCGCCGTCCTGACGCTGCTCAGCATGGTGACGACGGCCGCGCGCTTTCTCATCATCTTCGCCTATCGCCGCCGATTCCGCGGCGGCAACGGCGATGCCGTCGAGGCGCGGCGCTGGCAGGGCTGGTACCAATCCGGCAGCTACGCCGCGGCGGCGCTGGTCGGGGCGATGGCATTCCGCTGCTTCACCATCGGAAACGCCGAACTCGCGATGCTGGGGACGACCATCGCCTTCGGCTACGCCAGCGGCGTGGTGGCGCGCGGCGCGATTCCGCCGAAATGGGTCTTCGCCAGCATCACCCTGGTGACGGCGCCGCTTATCCTGGGCTGCCTCATGCACGCCCCCGAACCGGCCTATCTCTGCCTCGCGGTGCTGGTTTCGGTTTTCTACATCGGCAGCTTCGAGATCATTCGCAGCAACTATGAAGCCACCATCACCCAAATCAGGCTCAAGCACCAATACGAGGAGATGGCGAAATACGATCCGCTGACGCGCCTGCGCAACCGCTCGGCACTGCCGGAGATCACCCACCGGATCGCCGGCGACGAACGACTCGCCGTCCATTATCTCGACCTCGACCGCTTCAAGGCCGCCAACGACCGCTACGGCCATCCCGCCGGAGACATGCTGCTGAAGGAAGTGGCCAACCGGCTGAACGCACTGGCCGCACCGGCCGATATCGTCATTCGCCTCGGCGGCGATGAATTCGCCGTCGTGCAGGGCAACGTCGCCAGCCGCGCCGAGGTCGAGCTGTTCGCCGCAAGGCTCGTCCGCACCATCGGCATGCCTTACGCCATCGGCCGCGACCCGATCCATCTCGGCGCCAGCATCGGCTTCGCGATCGCGCCCGGCGACGGCACCACGGCGGAGGCGCTGCTGGCGCAGGCGGACAGCCGCCTCTACGCCTCCAAGCGCGCGCACGCCGATGTGGCCTATATCGCCCTGCCGCCGACGCTGGCGCCGGCGCGCGACATCAGCCTGTCCTCGTCCATCGAGATCGAACCCCGGGTCTAACGACACCGCGCCGGCCCATCAGGCGGTGCGGCCCGATCGATGGCTATTCGTCGTCCTCGTCGGCGAACTTCGACACGTGGCGCGTGGGGCGGCGCGCACCGACCGAACTGGTATAGGCCGGATCGCCGCCTCGGAAATAGGGATTGCGCCGCTGCACGCGCGCCGCGATTTCCTCGCCCGACACCGCGGCCGGCTTGCAGATCACGCGCCGGCTCGCCCGCCGCATCAGGTCGACGTGGATGTGGTTGTAATGATAGACGTTGGCGCCCGGCGCCAGCACGGTGGTGAAGCGCTGACAGGCCGCACCCTGCACGTCGCGCAGGAACCCCTGCTCCTCCGGCAGGCCCTTCCAGCCTTTCTGCACCGAAATATAGCGCCCGTCCGCCAGCCTGAAGCCGGCGATATCCAGCGCGTTGCCGAATGCGTGCTCGGAAATATGAGCGTGCGGATTGCCGTTCATGCCGCGGCAGGAATAGGCGGAAATCTGCTTGATCTCGGCGACGCGCGCACCGAACCAGCGCATCGCCGCCGGCTGCACGGCTTCCGCCAGCCAGCCGTCGAGCGCGGCCACGATCGGGCACGCCAGTGTCGCGGTCGGCTTCAGCGCCACCGGGCCGAACGACGACACCGGATTGCCGCGCGCCGGGCCGAGGCGCGGCAGCGGCGACGTCCGCGCCGCATCATACAACTGCGTTGCCACCGGCGTCGCGTCGCGCGGCGACGCGGCCGGCCGGCTGTCGATCGGCTGCGTGTAACGCCCTTGCGGATCGCCCTGTTGCGCACGCCCCCGCGGACCGACCTGCCATCCCGACGGCGTATCCTCGGCGGCCAGCGGAGCATCCCCCTCGGCCGGAAGATCGATCGCGCCGCCTGCCGGCGCGACGCCGGGCGCATTCAGCGAGACCGGCCCCGTCGAGCGACGTCCATCATCCGGCTGTGGCACGGGCGCGTTCGTATAGGAACCGGGGGTGGCCGCATAATTGGGCTGCGCTCCCGGCCAGCGCGGCTGGCCGCGGCCGACCGCCGCCGGCGGCCGCAGATCGTCGGCGAAACCGAGCGCCGTCGAACTCTCGCCGAGCGCCGCCACCTTCAGCGGAAATTCGGCACCGCAGACGCCGGGGCCCTCGATGGGTTTGATACGCACGACCTCGGCGCTCTCCCGCACCGCACCCGACTTCAGGCACGCGGCCTCGGCCTCCGCCCGCCACGGAGCGCGTTGCTCGACCTGGAACAGGCCGCGGCCGCACCCCGCAAGCGAAACCAGAGCCAGCGTGCCGGTCAGGTAGAAGGCCAATCTGCGCGTCATGCGCGCACGTTCACCGAATTTATTTAAAGACTCTTCAACGCATTGATTTCAGAAATCCTTAACCATGCCGACCAGGTTCCACCGGGATCGCTCTGGCGCGATGGTGCAGCGATGCTGTCTTTTTTCGCGCGGAACGGATGACCACCTTGGTTCGTTAGCACCGCCGACAACCTCGAGACTGGGAGGCATCCCATGACCCATCCCATGACCCTGGCAGGCAAACTGAGCGTCGTGAGCGCCTATCTCGCTTTGGCATTCGTCGGCGCGATCGTGATCGGCATGTTCTGATCGCCACCCGCCACGCGCCGCGGCTTGAACCCACGCGCCGCGACTTGAACCTTTGGCTCCCTGCCCAAGACCCAATGCAAAACGCAGGGAGGCAGGAATGGTCAACAATTCAGGTCATGCCGGACGTTCTCGTGCCGCAGCCATGCACGCCAAAACTTTGCGCACCAAGGCTTCGCGCACCAAAGCTTCGCGCATCAAGAATTCGCGCGTCGCGACGGTGGCGCTCGCAGCCGTCGCCGCACTCGGCCTTGCGGCATCCGCCGAAGCCAATCCGCTGCCGCTGTTTCCCTTCATCATGCAGCCCGCGCCCGCGATGCAGGCGCCGCCGCCGGCGGTCGATGATGCGACATCCACCGCGATGCCGTCGCGCTTCAAGCGGCAGATCGTGGCCTATGCAACCCGCGAGGCACCGGGAACGATCGTGATCGATACGCCGAACACCTATCTCTATTTCGTGCTCGGCAACGGCCGCGCGATCCGCTACGGCATCGGCGTCGGCCGGCGCGGCTTCACCTGGTCCGGCGTGCAGACCATTTCGAAGAAGGCCGAGTGGCCGAACTGGACGCCGCCGGCGGAAATGATCGCGCGGCAACCTTACCTGCCGCGCTTCATGGCCGGCGGTCCCGGCAATCCGCTCGGCGCGCGCGCGATGTATCTCGGCAATACCGTCTACCGCATTCACGGCACCAACGCGCCCGAGACCATCGGCAGCCATATCTCCTCCGGCTGTATCCGCCTCACCAATGCCGACGTCACCGATCTCTATGCGCGCGTCAATGTCGGCACCCGGGTCGTGGTGTTGCCGAACGAACGCCACGCCGACAGCCGCCGCTTGACCATGCGCTGATCGCGGCGCGGCTTCCATGACATCGACAGGCTCCGCATCGCGGGGCCTGTTCGCCTTGGAATGGCCTCTGGCCTCGTCGAGATTCACGCATTGGAGCGTTTTCGAGCGAAGCGGGTGCCGGTTCGCGTAAAGAAAACGCGTTGGAATAAGGATATAGAGCCCCGTTCCGATAGAATCGGAACGGAAATGGCTCTAGATTCGCGGCGACGGGGATATCCAGCCGATGCGCATAAAGACTGTTCTGATCGCGATCGTGGTGATCGCGCTTTCGTTCGTGGCCGGCCTGAAGATCATGGACTGGTGGTCGCCGCGAGGCGCGGCGCCGCGCCTTGTGGCGCTGCCGCCTCTGCCGGACGTGGCGCGCAACTCCTCGATCCTGGCGCCGATCCGGATCCCGCTGAAGGTGATCGCATCCGCCGCCGATCGCGCCACGCCGCGCGATTTCAACGGCAAGGCCGCCAATCCGGTGCCGCAGCTTCTGCAGAACGCCGACATCGACTGGACCGCCAGGCGCGGCACCATCACCGCGAGCGGCGGGCAGAACGCACTGGCGCTGGCGACCCCGCTCACCGGCACGCTGAAGGTCAAGGGCTCGCTCTCCGAAAGCGTGCAAGGCGCCCTCGGCAATGCGCTCGGCTCGCTGCTCGGCGGCAACGCCGCGAAACAGCTCGGCAGCCTGAACATCAAGAACGTCAATGCCGACGCCGAAATCCGCGGCAATGTCGGCATGACCGCCCGTCCGGCGCTGCTGGCCAATTGGCGCATCGAACCGAACCTCGCGGCCAAGGTCGATCTCGGCGACACCGACCTGTCGGTGGCCGGCATTCGCGTCAACGTGCCGGCGCAGGTCAAGCCGGCCCTCGACAATGCGCTCAACGAGCAGCTTGCCGGATTGCAGGAACGCATCCGCAACGATCCGGTCATCGAGCAGAACGCGCGGCGCGAATGGGCGAAGATGTGCCGCTCGATTCCGCTGCAAGGCGCGGGCGCGAGCGGACCGAAGCTGTGGCTCGAATTGCGGCCGACCCGCGCGGTCGCCGCGCAGCCGCGCGTCGACGCCGATGCGCTCACCCTGACGCTCGGCATCGACGGCGAGACCCGCATCACCTCCGCCGCGACCAAGCCCGACTGTCCGTTCCCGGCGAAGCTCGACATCGTGCCGGCAAGCGCCGGTCGCATGCGCATCGGCGTTCCGATCGACCTGCCTTTCACCGAGATCAACACGCTGCTGGACGCGCAACTGGCCGGCAAGACCTTTCCCGAAGACGGCAACGGCGCGGTCGCGGTCAAGGTCAAGCGGGCCATGGTGGCCGCGTCCGGCGACCGCCTGCTGATCTCCCTTCTGATCGACGCCAAGGAGAACCGAAGCTGGTTCGGCTTGGGCACCGACGCCAGCGTGCATATCTGGGGCAGGCCGATTCTCGACCAGGCGCAACAGGTGCTGCGCCTGACCGACATATCGTTGTCGGTCGAATCGGAAGCCGCCTACGGGCTGCTCAACGCCGCGACCAAGGCCGCGCTGCCCTATCTCGAAAAGGCACTGGCGGACCGCGCGGTGATCGACCTCAAGCCGTTCGCGGCCAATGCCCGGCAACGCATCGCCGCCGAAGTCCGCAACTTCCAGAAGAACGATCAGGGCGCGCGGGTCGATGCCGACATCACCAGCCTGCGCCTGTCCGGCATCGCCTTCGATTCCACGAAGCTGCGGATCATCGCGGATGCCGAAGGCACCGCCAAAGTGACGGTCAACAGGCTGCCGGGCCTGTAGCGGGATCGCGAGCAAGCCTGTGAACGGGTCGACGCGCCCGCGAGCGGCGCAATCGGGAACGACAGAAGCCGGACGGCCATCGCCGCCCGGCTTCTCCCACCACCTGCACCTGATACGTCGGCATCAGGCACCCACCTCAGCGCCGAGGCTTAGCTCGAATACTTGAACTCCGGCATGTTCTTGAGCTGCTCCTTGGTGGCGCTGAACACGCCATGGTCCGGATACCAGGGATTGGTCTTGGGCGGCGGTGCCGAGGTCGCCGCGCCCGTCGTCGTGCCGGCCGGGCGACGGCCCATCGTGCCGGCGCTCGAGTTGCTCGCCGTGGTCGACGGCTTCACCGGCGTGTCGACCCATTTGATCTTCTCGAACGGGATCGAGACATAGTGCTCGCCCACGCCGAGGAAGCCACCGACACCGATCACCGCAGCCTGAATCCTGCCCTGCCTGTCGAACAGCAGATCGTTCACCGAGCCGAGACTCTCATTGGCGTCGTTGTAGATCCTCAGCCCGACGACTTTCGACGCGCGCCATTCGCCCTGATGCGAGGACGACGGTTCCGCTGCGGGCGCCATGGTCGTCGCCGCCGGCGGGGTTGCGGTCGTCGACGTGGACGGCGTCTGCGCCATCACCGCTGTCGCGAGCATCGCCGAGCCAACCAGCACGGTCGTCATGTATTTTGCAAACATGTACACACCTCCTGTTCAGAACATGTCAGCGAGGGCAACACGCGGCGAACGCGAGCGTTCCGGTCCGGCGACCGAAAGATGCTGCGCCTATGGTGAAGCTGGGTTGCAAAATCGGATAGCGAGTGCCGGAGAAAGCAGCTCGGCCTTTCGGGCGAAATCGTTCCGCCAGGATCGTTGCGAGATCAAAGGACGATGCTTGAACTGGGAGAGTTCTTGCGAGATCAACAAAAGCCGCGCGACGCTCGCGCGGGCCTGCCGGTTTGCAACACCAGGCACGCAACCGACACGCGCGCTGGCGCATCGCGCGGTGCGCCCGTCCCCTTCAGAATCCCCAGTAGGGCGGAACGCCATAGTGGCGATGCAGTTCCTCCTCCTGCGCACGATCGCCCCAGTCGAAATCCTTGTCGGCAAGAAAGGACGGCGCGCTGCGTAGCTCGTCTTCCGTGATGTCGAGCTGATAGGCTTCCATGTCGCGATTGTAGGTCAGCCGCGCCCACGGCAGCGGCAGCAGCTTCGCGCCCATCCCGAGAAAGCCGCCGAAGCTGAGAATGGCGTAGGACACCTTGCCGGTGAGCTTGTCGATCATCAGCCGCTCGATATGGCCGATGCGTTCGCCGTTGGGACGACGGACGGACGTCCCTTCGACGCGATCGCTTGCAATCAAACTGTGCGACTTCCGCGCTGCCGGATCACCGCTGGTCATGAACGCCTCCCATGATCGGTCAGGAGATCAACGACAGGACACGGTTTCGGGTTCCCCCGGCTGCATCCGGTTCCCCGGAACCGCACCTGGGCAGAGCGGAGCGACAAGCACGAACGGAATTGCACGAACGGCGACGGGCAGGCATTCACCACGCCCGCGACCTCGACTGTTCGTCAGACGGCAATCCGGAACGACCGGCGCTGGGGAAATTCACGCCGCCAGTCGTGCGGAGATCGCTTCTTCCGCCCTGAACACGGCGACCGACTCGAATTTGTAGCCGCACGCCCAGCAGTGCCAGAGGAATGCAGCCGAACTGCTGCTCTCCTCGACCCATTCGGGCGCGGCGATCGGCTCACCGCACTGGGCGCATGGATTGTGGCGCGGAAGTTCGAAGCGGGGAAGACCACCGGACTGGATCGCGGTCATGACACGTCCCTCATCGGCTCTTGTTCCAGCAACTCCGGCGCCTCTTGTCTCTCCGGATGCGCGTGGCCTTGCTGCACCGCAGGATTCGGAATCGAGAGGACCGGCGACGTTATGATGGCAGAGACTTAAGATTGCAGTGACTTAGATTGCAGAAGTCCAATCGAAGCGTGGCTCGGCATCCGGATGTTTGCCCGATATGTTTGCCTGATATGTTTGCCTGATATGTTTGCCTGATATGTTTGCCTGATGGCACTCGCCCATCCCGAGGCGGCAGATCCCGATGCGGCAAGCACCCGAAGCCGCTCCAGAGTATGCCGGCGCCGTGCGCCGTCAAGACGATTTCCCGCGAGATGCTGCGACGTTTTTGCGGCAGCAACATTGACTGAACGCCGGCAAGGTTGCCGGCTACCGTGGACGCCGCGGCCGCCTTCCCGCTGCCACAGTTGGGACGCCATAAGACACCGGCTTTCCAGGCTCCCGCCATGCGAACCGAAAACCGAAAGATGACGGCATGACCAGAATCGGATTGCAGATACTGATCGCGACCGTCGCGGTGGCGCTGTTCGGCGACGCAGCCTTCGCGCAGCGCGCGCGCTACGAGTCGATGGTGGCGGCACATGCGCATGCCAACGGCATCCCGGTCGAACTCGTGCATCGCGTGATCGTGCGCGAAAGCCGCTACCAGCCGCATCTGGTCGGGCGCGGCGGAACCATCGGCCTGATGCAGATCAAGCTCGCGACCGCGCGCGGCCTCGGCTACACCGGCACGGCGGCAGGTCTGCGCGATCCGGAAACCAACCTGACCTATGCGGTCCGCTATCTCGCCGGGGCCTATCGCGCGGCGAACGGCAATGCCGACCGCGCGGTGCGATACTATGCCAGCGGCTACTACTATGCGGCGAAGCGGCAACGCCAGCGTCGCCGTCACGACCCGCACCTGGCGCGCGCCAATGCGCGGATGCCGTTGCCCGGCGTGCCCCTGATGCTCCTGCCGCAGCGCTGACACGACCTTCAAAGACCGATCATTTCCGCCTGAAATGATACGATCCGCTTTGCGCGGGTTGGCGCGGCCCGTTATATCGGGGCTTTCAACCTATCGGCGAATTCCCGTGAATTTCGGACAACAGCCAGGGATTCGTCGTTGTCCGAGGATCGATCGATGCATCATCTCACGCCATGGGCGGGCCTGCTCGGCGGCGCGCTGATCGGGCTCGCATCCGTGCTTCTGATGCTGTTCAACGGCCGGATCGCCGGCATCAGCGGCATCTTCGGCGACCTCCTGACGGCCCGCAACCGGGGCTGGCGGCTGGCCTTCGTGGCGGGCCTGCTGGCGGCGCCGCTGCTCGCGGCGCTGGGCGGCGCAACCCTGCCCGTCCCGACCATGCCCGCGAGCTTCACCCTCATTGCGATCGCAGGCTTGCTGGTCGGGATCGGAACGCGGCTCGGCGGCGGCTGCACCTCGGGTCACGGCGTGTGCGGCAACGCGCGGCTGTCGGCGCGATCGATCGCGGCCACCGTCACCTTCATGGTCGTCGCCATCGTCACGGTTGCCGTGGTCCGGCACGGCATCGGAGGCTGAGGTCATGCCGCGGCAATTCGCCAGTTTCGTGTCCGGCCTGATCTTCGGCGCGGGCCTGCTGATTTCCGGCATGACACGACCGGAGAAAGTGCTCGGCTTCCTCGACATCTTCGGTGCGTGGGACGCGACGCTGCTGTTCGTGATGGCGGGTGCGGTTGCCGTCACGGCGGCCGGCTTCGCGATGGCGCGCCGGCAAGCGCGGCCGATCCTCGCCCGCCATTTTCAGTGGCCGACCCGCCAGGATATCGATCCGCAATTGCTCGGCGGCGCGGCGCTGTTCGGCGTCGGCTGGGGGCTGGTCGGGCTGTGCCCTGGCCCGGCCCTTGTGAACCTCGCATGCCTCGGCGTGCCGGTGATCGTGTTCGTCGCCGCGATGGCGTGCGGCATGATCGGTGTCGATCTCTGGCGCGAACGCAAGGCCGCAACGGCCGGGGCCGGCGCGCCGCGGGCCACCGGACGGCCGTAAGCTCCGAAACGACCGCACGGTCATTCCGCCAGAAAAAAAGCGCGCCCGGAAGCAGGCGCGCTTTTTGTATTCAGCCGACCGAACCGGAAGCTCAGTCTTCTTCAAGGTGGCCGATGTGCTTCTGGGTGTAAAGCTCAAGGCCGATGCGGCCGATCAGGTCGAGCTGGGTTTCGAGGAAATCGATATGCTCCTCCTCGTCCTTCATCAGGCTCTCGAACAGGTCGCGCGAAACGTAGTCCTTCACGCCGTGGCAATAGGTTGCCGCCTCCTGGTAGAGCTCGCGCGCGCCATGCTCGGCGGCGAGATCGCATTCCAGGATCTCCTTGACGTTCTGGCCGATCCGCAGCGGATCGAGCACCTGCATGTTGGGAAACCCGTCCAGGAACAGGATCCGGTCGGTGAAGCGGTCGGCGTGATGCATCTCCTCAATGGATTCCTTGCGCCACTGCCTGGCCATCTCCTTGAGGCCCCAGTTGTCGAGCAGCCGGTAATGCAGCCAGTACTGGTTGATCGCGGTCAGCTCGCTGCGCAGACCCTTGTTGAGGTAGTCGATGACCTTTGCGTCACCCTTCATCATTCGCTCCTGCCATTCCCGCGCGGTCGCGCGGCATCCATTACTTTAGAATGTTTCTAAATCAGAACAGGCTCGAGAACAACCCTCTTCGCAGGCCATATGCGCGGCAACCAGCCGCGCCGGCGCCGACGCAAACGGGCGTCGAGCCATGGAAGTAACTATGGGAGGCGGCCATGGACGGCAGAGCGCGACGTATCGGGCGTGACCTGTCGGGACGACGTATCGGCGGAAGTCAGGCCGCGGCGATCTGGAAGTCGAATTCGGCCGGCTGTGCGGCGGCGACCTGATCCGGCGTGGCGGCCGCGGCGTTTCGGAGGCCCTCATGTCGGTGGCCCTCATGCGCATGGCTGTGGGGACATCCGTCGCAGCAGGCCTTCGCACACGGCCCCAGAGCCTCGGTCATGATCTGCCGGATCGTCCGTGCGCAGCGGCCGCATTGAGCGCTGCAACCCAGGCAGCCATAGACCTGCCCGGCCGTACGCGGAATCCGGTCCCCCACGGTCACGGCGTTTCGAACGTCATGGTCGCTCAGGACATTGCAGGAGCAGATAATCATGAAGGGAAACAAACTCCCGGGGTGAACTCGCCCTTGGATAGGAAACCCGCCCCGCCGATGCAAAGGGAAAGCGAGCAGTTTGAAGCTATTCCAAACTGCCGGCCGGCCGTCGGGCCCGCCTTGAACCCCGGTTCCCGCTGGCGCGACACAGGAGGAACATCGCCTCGACAGGGGGATGCCGGGGAAACCCCGCTAAACCTCTCGCGGCGCAACAAACCAATCCCGATCGTGGCGGCATTCGGCGGCCACGTTCATTCAACGTTCAAATGAAGTGTGAAGACTCCGCCCGACGGTTCGCCAGATGCGGGCCCCGGATTTCGAAGAAAGGTGACGTCATGAAGAAGTCTTTGATGGCCATTGCGGCCGCCGCGACGTTGGCTGTCTCGGTGCTGGCAGCGCCTCAGGCCGCGGAAGCCCGCGGCGGCCGGATTGCTGCGGGCGTAGCCGCCGGCGTGATCGGCGGCGCGCTGCTCGGCGGCGCGCTGGCCGGCCCCGGTTATTACGGCCCCGGCCCAGGCTATTATGGCGGACCGGCCTATGTCGCCGCGCCGGACTGCTACCTGCAACGTCAGCGTTTCTGGGACGGCTACCGCTGGCGCGTCCGCCGCGTGCAGGTCTGCGATTGACGCAGCCTTGCGCGTGATGTGATAGACATCGAACGCTCCGGACCCATCCGCGGTCCGGGGCGTTTCCACGACCGGCTCGAAAATGCCGTTATTCGAGTCGATGGACATCACCGGAGACGGCTTCGGGTCGGCCGACGGCCGGCAAACGGCAGCATGATGGGCTTTCGCTTCCGGTGCGCGGATCGTGCATCGTTCAAGAGGAACATCGTTCAAGAGGGACATCGCGATGAAGAAGACACTCTCTACCTTGCTTGTGATCGGAACGGTTGCGGGCGCGCTCGCGGCGGCCACGCCTGCCGCCGAGGCGCGTGGCGGCCGCATCGCCGCCGGCGTGGCCGGCGGCCTGCTTGGCGGCGCACTGCTCGGCGCCGCGATCGCCAATTCGCAGCCGGCCTATGCCGCGCCCCCGCCGCCGCCGGGCTATTATGCCCCGCCGCCGGCCTATGTGGACGAGCCGCCCTGCCACTTCGAGCGCGAACGGTTCTGGGACGGCTACGGCTGGCGTATGCGCCGCATTCGCGTGTGCGATTGATCGCGCGGCGCTCGGTCTACACGACCAGAACCATTTCGCTCGAAAACGCTCGAACGACAGCCCGGCCTCTCGCGGCCGGGCTTTTCGTTTGCGTGCTTGCTGTCCGGGGGCTTGCTGTTTGCGGGCTCGACCGGAACTTCAGCGCGCGCCGTTCATCGCGCGCAGCACCGCCTGGCTCGGCCAGCAATCGACCTTGAGACGGGCTGACTTCTGGAACGCGCCGAGCGCCGAGCGGGTCAGCATGCCGGCCTTGCCGTCGATCTTGTCGCGATACAGCCCGAGCCTGGCGAGATGCCGCTGCATCGCCTCGACGTCGCGGCTGCGCAGCTGGGTCGAGGCCGACCATGGCGTCGCGAACGGCCGCGGGTCCGTCATCCGGTCCGCCAGGTGCCCGACGAACAGCACATAGAGATCGGAGAAATTGTATTCCTTGATGACGAAGTAGTTCTTCGTGGTCAGGAAGGACGGACCGTAGATGCCTTCGGGTTGCAGCAGCGACGCAGGCTGCGCCCGCTCCGCCGCGCTCAGGCGCTGTCCGCGCACCGGCGCGAAGCCGGCCCGCAGCCATTCGCCGATCGGCCGGGTGACTTCGGGAACCCCTTGCGTGCAATCGACGTTGCGCGGCGCCTGCACCTCATAGGCCCAGCGCAATCCCGGCTGCCACCCCTTGTTGACGAGTTGCCGCGCCGCCGAGGCCAGCGCATCCGGAATCGAGGTCCAGATGTCGACGCGGCCGTCGCCGTCGAAATCGACGCCGTGCTTGTCAAGCTCCGACGGCAGGAATTGCGTCAGCCCGGTCGCGCCGGCCCATGACGAGCGGAAGTCCTTGCGCGCGACGTCGCCGTCCTGAAGGATCTTCAGCGCCAGGATGAACTCGTTGCGATATTGTTCCTTGCGGCGGCCGACATAGGCCTGCGTCGCCACCACGCGCAGCGTGTCGTAAGGCAGGCGGTAGCGGCCGTAATCGGTCTCGCGGCCCCAGATCGCAAGGATCACCGGGCCCGGCACGCCGAAGCGTCGCTCGATCGCGGACAGCGTCGCGCGATGCCGCCGCATCAGCTTGCGGCCCTGCGCCGCCAGCCGCTCGATGGTCTTCTCCTTGAGATAGGCGGCGGGCACCTGCACGAATTCGGCCTGCGCCGGCGCGCCGGTCTTCGGCCGGCCCGGCAGCGCCAGATCGGGCAGCTTGTAGTCCGGCGCGAGCCCGCGCGTCTGCGCCTCGAACGTGGCGCGCGTCACGCCGGCCTTGTGCGCATCCGGCCACACCGATTCCAGAAAGCGCGCGAAGCCGGCATCCACCGCACGCGCGCCCGGCGCGGCGACGCACAGCGCGACGACGACGCCGGCCGCGATCAGGCAGCGCCGCGCCAGCACGGCGAGGTTATGCGGCCGCCGCGCCATCAATGAAGCGCTCCCGCGTGGGCAGCGTGGGCCGCCTTTTCCGTGTCGCTCAACAGCCGGTCGACATAGGCGATGCCGACAGCCGAGATGATGAAGACGATATGGATGATGGTCTGCCACATCACGCCGGTCTCCGTGTAGTTCGTCGTGCGGTCGACGCCGCCGAGATTGCCAGCCTCGATGAAGGTCCGCAGCAGGTGGATCGACGAAATGCCGATGATCGCCATCGCCAGCTTGATCTTCAGCACGCTGGCATTGACGTGGCTGAGCCATTCCGGCTCGTCGGGATGGCCTTCGAGATTGAGCCGCGACACGAAGGTCTCGTAGCCGCCGACGATCACCATCACCAGGAGGTTCGAGATCATCACCACGTCGATCAGGCCGAGAACCACCAGCATGATCTGCTGCTCGGAGAAGTCCATCGCATGGGTGACGAGATGCCATAGCTCCTTGAGGAACAGCACCGCATAGACCGCCTGCCCCACGATCAGGCCGACATAGAGCGGCAGCTGAAGCCAGCGCGAGCTGAAGATCAACAGCGGGATCGGCCGCAGGCGGGCGGGACCGGGCGGCGGCAAGGGAGTCTCGGGCGTCATCGACATGGCGGGGATGGTCTCTGATGAAAGAATACGATCTGAAGAAAACGTGATTCCGGTGAAAGGCCGCGTCCGGCGCGAGCCGGGCCGTCACGTAGCGGCGGATTTTGCCTGATTCGTGTTGCGCCGGCGCGATCGCGCAGCATTCGGCTGCGAAATATCAGCGCACCGCGACGATGAAAATCCGTGGAAACCGCAGCATCACCCTGCCGTCCTCCAGCGGGAGGTAGGCGGCGGCGACCCGCGCGGTGTATTCGGCGAGGTAGAGCTTGCGCTCCGGCAGGTCGAGCGGATCGAGGAACGGCCGCAGGCCGGTACCCTTGACCCATTCGACGATGGCGGCAGGGTCGTCCAGCACATGGTTGTAGATCGCGTGCCAGACCTCGAGCCGGCTGCACGACGGCCGGAGCGCGTCGTAATAGTCGCGCGGCCGCGGCAGCGCCGCGCGCATCCGCGCAGCATCCGCAAGTTGCGCGCGGAACGGCTCCTCGAACGCGACGTCGCGCATCAGCACGTGGGTCGGCTCGTCGAGATTGTCGGGCATCTGCACCGCGAGCGCGCCGCCCGGCGAGAGCTTGCCGACCAGGCGCTTGAGATGCTTGAGGTGGTCCGGCACCCACTGGAACACGGCGTTGGCGAACAGCACGTCGGTCTCCGCCGGCGGCACCCAGTGCGCGACATTGGCCTCGATGAAGGTCTGGTCCGGCAGCCGTTCGCGGGCCTGCTTCAGCATGTCCGCCGAGGTGTCGATGCCGGTGACCGCGGCCTCCGGCCAGCGCCGGACCAGAAGCTCGGTCGAATTGCCCGGCCCGCACCCGATATCCACCACGGTGCGCGCCTGCAGAAGCGGCACCTGCGCCAGAAGGTCACGCGCGGGGCGCGTCCGCTCGTCCTCGAACTTCAGATATTGCGCGGCGCTCCAGTCGGCCATGGATTTATTCCGCCTGTTTGCAGACGCCTACGCTTTAATGGAAAGGCCGGCCGATTGCAAATCAATGTATATGTTCATAATATACAAAAATGATCGACCTCGACCAGATTGTCGGATTTGAATGGGACGACGGCAACCGCTGGAAAAATGCTCATAAGCAAGGTGTCAGCCCGATGGAGGCCGAGCAGGTGTTCCTGAATCTCCTGCTTCTGCATGACACAGAGCACAGCACCACCGAGCCGCGATTCCATGCCTACGGAAAGACACATGCCGGTCGTCTGCTACAAATCGCCTTTACGCTGAGACAGGATGCAACGATGCTGCGGGTTGTTTCTGCCCGCCCGATGAGTGCGAAGGAGCGCACGCGCTATGCCGAAGAAACTTAAGCGAGTCCCCAAATTCGCCAACGAAGCCGCGGAACGTGCGTTCTGGGAAACACACGACACCGCCGATTATTTCGACCTGAGCAAGGCCGTCCCGGCACGATTTCCAAATCTCAAACCGTCAACGACGGCGATCTCGCTGCGGTTGCCGGTGAGCCTGTTGGAACAGATCAAGATCGCCGCCAACAAGCGCGACGTGCCTTATCAGTCGCTCATCAAGATGTGGCTGGCGGAGAAGGTGGGGTAAGCGTTTCATATCGCCGCTACGCTTCGCTCAACTCCAGACGCCGCTCGATGCGTTCGACCCGCATATCGAGCCGATCCATTCGATTGGAGAGATTGGCATACTGGCTTTCGAGGATGCCGAGCCGGCTTTTCACCTCGCGCATGTCGTCACGCATCGCGTCGACAGCACCGCGGATGTGGCGCAGGTGTTCCAGTACAAGGTTTTCCGCCTCGGTCATGGCTGCTCCATACTACTAATTTCAGCTTAACACGCTTTCCTCACCGCGTCAGCTTCTTGTACTTCACCCGGTGCGGGATGATGCTGTCCTGGCCGAGCCGGCGCATCTTGTCCTTCTCGTAGTCCTGGAAGTTGCCCTCGAACCATTCGACGTGGCTGTCGTCCTCGAAGGCGAGGATATGGGTCGCGATGCGGTCGAGGAACCAGCGGTCGTGGCTGATGATAACGGCGCAGCCGGCGAAATCCTCCAGCGCCTCCTCCAGCGCGCGCAGCGTATCGACGTCGAGATCGTTGGTCGGCTCGTCGAGCAGCAGCACGTTGGCGCCCGACTTCAGCATCTTGGCGAGGTGCACGCGGTTGCGCTCGCCGCCCGACAGGTTGGCGACCTTTTTCTGCTGGTCGGCGCCCTTGAAGTTGAAGGCGGAGCAGTAGCCGCGCGAATTCACTTCCTTCTTGCCGAGCAAAATCTGGTCGGTGCCGCCGGAAATCTCCTCCCACACCGTCCTGGAGCCGTCGAGCGCGTCGCGCGACTGGTCGACATAGCCGAGATGCACGGTCTCGCCGACGGTGATGGTGCCGGCGTCCGGCTTCTCCTGCCCGGTAATCATGCGGAACAGCGTGGTCTTGCCGGCGCCGTTCGGACCGATCACGCCGACGATGCCGCCCGGCGGCAGCTTGAAGGTGAGATCGTCGATCAGCACGCGGTCGCCGAACGCCTTGGTCAGCCCTTCGAAATCGACAACGTTGGCGCCGAGACGTTCGGCGACGGGAATGACGATCTGCGCGGTCTGGGCCTGCTTCTCGCTGGCCTTGGCGAGCAGATCCTCGTAGCGCTGGTAGCGCGCCTTGGACTTGGCCTGCCGCGCCTTGGGCGACGAGGCGATCCATTCCTGCTCGCGCGCCAGCGTCTTCTGGTGCGCGGCGTCCTCGCGGCCCTCCTGCTCCAGCCGCTTCTGCTTCTGCACCAGCCATGAGGAGTAGTTGCCCTCGTAGGGGATACCGCGGCCGCGGTCGAGTTCGAGAATCCAGCCCGTGACGTTGTCGAGGAAGTAGCGGTCGTGGGTGACGATCAGGATCGCGCCCGGATAGTTGCGCAGGTGGCCTTCCAGCCACGACACCGACTCGGCGTCGAGATGGTTGGTCGGCTCGTCGAGCAGCAGCAGGTCCGGCTGGTCGAGCAGCAGGCGGCACAGCGCGACGCGGCGGCGCTCGCCGCCCGACAGTTTCGTGACGTCGGCGTCGTCCGGCGGGCAGCGCAGCGCATCCATCGCCTGATCGACCTTGCTGTCGAGATCCCACAGGCCCTGGGCCTCGATCTCGTCCTGCAGCCTGGTCATCTCGTCCGCGGTCTCGTCGGAATAGTTCATCGCGAGCTCGTTGTAGCGGTCGAGGATCGCCTTCTGCTTGGCGACGCCCTCCATCACGTTCTCGCGGACGGTCTTGGCCGGATCGAGCTGCGGTTCCTGCTCAAGGTAGCCGACCCGCGCGCCCTCGGCCACCCACGCCTCGCCGGTATACTCCTTGTCGATCCCCGCCATGATCCGCAGCAGCGTCGACTTGCCGGCGCCGTTGACGCCGAGCACGCCGATCTTGGCGTCCGGGTAGAACGACAGGTGGACGTTATCCAGCACCTTGCGATTGCCGGGATAGGTCTTGGACAGACCCTGCATGAAATAGACGAACTGGCGCGCCATCGTGTTCCTTGAACCCATCCAATGTCGGGGAAGTGGAAAGCGGAAAAATCGGTTGCCGCTGATGTAGCGGCGCTGCCCGCAAAGGGCAACCGCGGCCTTTAAGGGTTTGCAAACCCTGACCTCAGGTCGGCGCTCGGTAACGACAATTCAAACCTGTTTTTAATCAGTTGGAGCGACGCTTGAGGGATCGGTTGAACGTGATCCACACCACAGAACACCGGCGCGAGCAGTGACAGAGTACGTGCCATGACAACGATCGCCACCCAGAACCCATCCGCCTCCAACGCCTCGCGGCGGCGCCACGGCCCGTTCCACGAGATCGCGGATTTCTTCCGCCAGTTCATCGTGGCGGCCTTCCACCCCTATCGTCCGGAACTGCACTACATGCGCGGTCCCGGGCCGGCCTGCGAACGCAAGCAGGGGCCGACGGCGCATCGCCACCTGATCTGAGCGCGAATCCGGCATCGCTTGCGCCCGGCGCTGCAACGCGCGACCATGGCGCCCTTGCGGCACATCCGCCGCGCTCAAGCAAGCTGACGGACCCTGCCCGCCATGCCAACCGCCTCGCCACGGCTGCGCTGCGCGATCCTCGACGACTACCAGAACGTCGCCCTGAAACTGGCCGACTGGTCGGCGCTGGCGGACCGCATCGACATCACCGTGTTCGACCGGCCGTTCGCCTCGGCCGGGGACGCCGTCGCGGCGCTCAGGGACTTCGCCGTCATTTGCGCCATGCGCGAGCGCACGCCGTTCGGCCGCGACATGCTCGAGGCCCTGCCCAACCTCAAGCTGCTGCTGACGTCCGGGATGCGCAATGCGTCGTTCGATCTGGACGCCGCCAAGGCGCGCGGCGTCACGGTGTGCGGCACCGGCGCGTTCGGCAATCCGACCGCCGGCCTGACGATCGCCCTGATGCTCGAACTGACCCGGCATATCGGCTTCGAGAACGCGCGCATGAAGGCCGGCGAGCGCTGGCAGGTGACGCTCGGGCAGGATCTCGAGGGCAAGGCGCTCGGCGTGGTCGGCCTCGGCAAGCTCGGCCGGAAGGTGGCGAAGATTGCGCAGGCGATGGAGATGAAGGTGATCGCCTGGAGCCCCAATCTGACGCCGGACGCCTGCGAGGCGGCCGGCGTCGGCTACGCGACCAGGGACGACCTGTTCGCAACCTCCGATATCGTCACCATCCATCTGGTGCTGGGCGAGCGCTCGCGCGGCCTCATCGGCGCCGCCGATCTGGCGCGGATGAAGCCGACCGCCTATCTCGTCAATACCGCGCGCGGCCCGATCGTCGACGAGGCGGCGCTGCTTGCGGCGCTGCAAGGCCGGCGCATCGCCGGCGCCGCGCTGGACACCTTCGCGCAGGAACCGCTGCCGCTCGACCACCCGTTGCGCAAGCTCGACAACGTGGTGCTGACACCGCATCTCGGCTACGTCACCGAGGACAACTATCGCCGCTACTACACTGACATGGTGGAAGGCATCGGCGCCTGGCTCGACGGCCGGCCGGTGCGTGTCGTCGGCTAGAGCCATTCCCGTTCAGATCAGATCGGAACGGGGCTCTATATCCTTGTTTTAACGCGTTTTCTTGACGCGAACCGGGACCCACCTCGCTCGAAAACGCTCTGGCAGGCTGCCGAAAAGTTCTCGGTTGTCATTCCGGACGCCGCGCAAGCGGCGATCCGGAATCCAACAGATGCGAAGAAAATCAGTGTGGCTCGCTTCCGGGGTCGCACCCTTGGTGCGCCCCGGAACGACGTCTCGGGACTTTTCAGCAGCCTGCAAACGGCTCTCGGCTTTTGCCGGAACTATCCGTCGTCATGCGCGGACCCGATCCGCGCATCCATCTTCGCAAGAATCCATCCTCACAAGAAAAAGCCCGCCGGCGATCTACCGGCGGGCTTTTCAATTCAGGATATCGAAAGACGGCTCAGCGCACCTGCACCTGAACCGGCGCAGGCAGCGGCGGCACGACGGTCGGCGCGGTGCCGCCGGCCTGGGCGACGGTAGCGTCCTGGCGCGGCATCGCGGCCGGTTGCGCCGAGGCGGTCGCCGGCGCGGTCTTGTGGCTGTCGCCCGGCAGCACGACGACGCGGGTGCCGACCTTCACCCGGTCGAACAGGTTCTCGACGTCCTCATTGAGCATGCCGATGCAGCCCGACGACACGAACTTGCCGATGGTCGAGGGCTGGTTGGTGCCGTGGATGCGGTAGACCGTGGAGCCGAGATACATGGCGCGGGCGCCGAGCGGATTGCCCGGCCCACCGGCCATGAAGCGCGGCAGGTAAGGCTGGCGCTCGATCATCTCGGCCGGCGGATGCCAGTCCGGCCACTCCGCCTTGCGGGTGATCTTCTGCACGCCGGTCCAGGTGAAGCCTTCCCGACCGACGCGGACGCCGTAGCGGATCGCGCGGTCGTTGCCCAGCACGTAATAGAGATAGGTGTTCGGGGTATCGACCACGATGGTGCCCGGCGGCTCCTTGGTGACGAAGGTCACCTCCTGGCGGCGCAGGTTGGGCGCCAGTTGCGCCTCGCCGCCCTGATCGGCTTCCGGCTGGTCTTCCGGCGGCAGGCCCGCGATCGAGGTCGGCTGCTGGCCCACCGATCCCGTGGTGCCGGGTCCACCGACGCCGGCCGGCGGGCGATTGGGATCGGCGCTGCCGGAATAGCTCGCCGTGGGCGGGGTGTAGGGGCGGCCGTAACGCGGGTCGTCCGGCGACATCACCGGGCCCCGCGGCGCGGTCTGGCTCGAATAGACCGGCGGGCTGCCGGCGGGACGGCCGTAGCGGGGATCCTCCGGCGACAGAATCGGCCCCGGGCTGGACTGGGCGGTGGTGCCGGCCGACGCGCCACGATCGTCGATGTCGTCGAATTGCGGCAGCGAACCGCTCTCCTGCGGCCGATCGCGATAGTCCGGCGGATGGGTCGAGTTGGAATAGCCCGACGACGGGTAGCCCTGGCTCGAATAACCCTGGTTCGAATAACCCTGGGCCGAGGCAAAGGTGGCGCCCGCCGCGCACAAGGCGCCTGCGGCGGCAACAGTCAGAGCGCCCGCGGCGGTAACAGTCAGAATGCGTTTGATCATCATCGCTCTTGTATAGCCCCAAGCCGACACTGCATCGTTAACGCCACATCACTTACGATAGCGGCACATTCAAGACCACGTCAGTGAAATCGTTCCGAATCCGGCCATATTTGCGCATTCGCGGCACCAGCGTTGCAGAGATGCCGCAGCCGGCCGGGCGAACTCTCCAGGAACCGGCACGCCTGGCTTCGGAACCGCCATTCGGGCGACCCGGAACCGCCAGGCAGCCGGCGACAGCTATGAAGCGGCGGCGCAACCTGCGCAAGTCCCGGCGGGCGCCGATCCGGCCAATCCGCTCAATTTTCCGCGAAACCGGGCGGACGATTGCGGTAATGTGGCCCTGCCCGATTCGCCCTCCGCGCGGGCCGCCCTGTAGTCACCGCGTTTCCGACGACATCAGCCACCGCGGGTCTGACCGCGGCATACGGATTCGATTTCCATGCTTCCCGGCTTCCGCGCCCTGCTGGCGGCGATCGCGCTGACGTTCTCCATCGTGGTTTTCGGCCTCGGCGCGGCCGCGCTGCTGCGCGCCTCCCACGAGCGGTTCGCCAACCTGCCGGCCCTGCGGGTGCCGGAAACCGTGGTCGCGGCCCGGCCGGAGCCGTCCCGGCCGATGCTTGCCGCGCCGACCCTTGCCATGCCCACCCTTGCCATGCCCACCCTTGCCATGCTGCGCGTCGAGCCCCCCGCGCCCGAGCCGGCCACGCCGGTCGCCGCGAAGCCGGATGACCCGCCGCCCGCCGGCGGCGACGCCACCATGTCCGAGGCCATGTCCGAGGCCGCGCCGGATGCGATGCCGGCGCTGGCCCCACCCGATCGGCCGGAATCCGGGCAAGCCTCCGAGACGGTTGCCGCATTGACGCCGCAGCCTTCCGAGCGCGATGCCGACCAGGTCTCCCCCGCTCAAACGACGCCCGCGCCCGCACCGCTCGTGGTCGATCCCGAAGCCTCGATGACGATGCGGCAGGCCGAGGTGCAAACCGCGATCCTGACGCCGGCCGCACCCGCGATTCCCGGCCCGGCCGAGATAACCGTCGCGCCCGCACAAGCCGAAGCGGCCGCCGCGACGGGCCCAGCGGAGGAACCGGCACAGGCCGCCGCCACGCCCGCGCTCGGTCCGCCGCCATCGTCCGACGCATCGCCCTCCGCCGACGCGCCGCCGGTAACGACTGCTGTGACGACCGCGGCCCTCGAACAGCCGGCGCCGGAGAGCGAGGCCCTGCCGCCGCCGGTGGTCCTCGAAGGTCCGGTGCCCCTGCCGAAATCGCGTGCCGCCGCACTGGCGCATCCGACGCCACGCCCTGCGCATTCGCGCAAACGGCGGATCGTGAAACGGACCGGCCACCGGCGCGTGGCGCGGCGCGCCGCGCCCGCGACGATTCAACAGCAACAGCAACAGATGCCGTCGCTGTTTCCGTTTCGGTAGCGGCAGCGGTCAGGCCGGCCCGGTCGCGACCGGCGGACCATCGGCCATGCCCCATTCCGACCACGAGCCGTCATAAAGGGCCGAGCCGCGCACGCCGAGACGATACAGCGCCAGCGTCAGCACCGCGGCCGAGACGCCCGACCCGCAGGTCGTCACCACCGGCCGGTCGAGATCGAGCCCGGCCGCCTCGAAGGCGCGGCGCAGATCGGCGAGCGGCTTCATCGTGCCGGTCTCGCCATCGATCAACTCGTTATACGGCAGGTTGCGGCTGCCCGGGATGTGCCCCGCCCGCAGGCCGGGGCGCGGTTCGGCAACGCTGCCCTCGAAGCGGTTGCGGGCGCGGGCATCGATCACCTGCTCGGCCTTCGAGGCCAGGTTGGCGACCAGCTGATCCCCGCTGCGGATCATGCCCGCATCGAGCGCCAGGTCCGAGACGCGGCCCGGCTTCGGAGTGGCATCGCCGGCCTCGACGGTGCGGCCTTCCGCCCGCCACGCCTTCAACCCGCCCTCGAGCACGCGGACCCTGGAATAGCCGAACGACAGGAACATCCACCATGCCCGCGGCGCGGCGACCCAGCCGCCTGCGTCGTAGATCACCACCGTATCGCCGTCGCAGATACCGAGTGCGGCGACATCGCACGCGAACTGCCCGGCATCCGGATACATGTGCGGCAGCGGCGACGAATGGTCCGACACCGTATCGACGTCGAAGAATGCCGCGCCGGGAATATGCGCGGCGCGGAAATCGTCGATCGGCAACGGCAGCACGCCCGGCATCTTGAACGAGGCGTCGATCACCCTGATTTCGGGATCGTCGAGATGCCCCGCCAGCCATTCGGTGGAGACGAGAGGATCGTCGGTGGGGGAGGTCATGTCAAATCCCGCTGTCATTCCGGGATGCGCCTCCTGGGCGCAGACCCGGAATCCATACGCCCGGCGGTGGTTATGGATTCCGGGTTCGCTCGCTTCACGCGCGCCCCGGAATGACGAAAAGCAACGGTCGCCCGCGCCTCGCGGCCGACGAATGATGGCCGCTTACGCCTTCGGCTTCTTCGGCTCGACCTTCTCGACCGTCTCGCCGGCATCGCGCCAGGCGGTGAAGCCGCCGCCGAGATGGGCGACCGGCTTCAGGCCCATGTCCTGCGCGGTCTTGGCGGCCAGCGCCGAGCGCCAGCCGGAAGCGCAATGGAAAATGAACTTCTTGCCCTCCTGCTGGAAGATCGGCTTGGCATAGGGGCTTTCCGGATCGATCCAGAATTCCAGCATGCCGCGGGTGCAGGAGAACGAACCCGGGATCTTGCCCTCACGCTCCAACTCGCGCGGATCGCGCAAATCGACGATCACCGCCTCGCCACGCGCGACCGCCGCCTTGGCGTCGGCGACGTTCATGGTCTCGATGTCCTTGTTGGCGTCATCGAGCAGCTTCTTGATGCCGCGGGTGATGGTCTGGGCCATTCTATCCGTTCCTTCCTCTTGTTTCTTGTTTGCCGTGGATATGATGCCCGCGCATCGCTTCGCGCTGCGCGGCATCCGGGGCACCCGGTTCTACCGCACCAGTTCCTTCATCGCGCCCTCCAGCCCTTCGATCGTCAGCGGGAACATGCGCTCGGAGAACATGCGGCGGATGATGGTCGTCGATTCCGAATAATCCCAGTGCTTCTGCGCCACCGGATTGAGCCACACCGCATGCGGATAGGTCCGGGTCACCCGCTCCAGCCACACCGAGCCGGCCTCCTCGTTGACGTGCTCGACCGAGCCGCCCGGCACCATGATCTCGTAAGGCGACATCGAGGCATCGCCAACGAACACCACCTTGTAGTCGTGCGGATACTTGTGCAGCACGTCCCAGGTCGGGGTGCGATCGGTGAAGCGGCGCTTGTTCTGCTTCCACACGCCCTCATAGAGGCAGTTGTGGAAGTAGAAATACTCCATGTGCTTGAACTCGGTCTTGGCGGCCGAGAACAGTTCCTCCACCTGCTTGACGTGGCTGTCCATCGAACCGCCGATATCGAAGAACACCAGCACCTTCACCGCGTTGCGCCGCTCGGGACGCATATGCACGTCGAGATAGCCGTGGTTGGCGGTCTCCTTGATGGTGGTGTCGAGATCGAGTTCGTCCGGCGCGCCGGTGCGCGCGAATTTGCGCAGGCGGCGCAGCGCCACCTTGATGTTGCGGATGCCGAGTTCGACATTGCCGTCGAGATCCTTGAACTCGCGCTTGTCCCATACCTTGACGGCGCGCCTGTTGCGGCTCTTCTCCTGGCCGATCCGGATGCCTTCCGGATTGTAGCCGTGGGCGCCGAACGGCGAGGTGCCGGCGGTGCCGATCCACTTGCTGCCGCCCTGGTGCCGCTTCTTCTGCTCCTCGAGGCGCTTCTTCAGCGTCTCCATGAGCTTGTCCCAGCCCATGGCCTCGATCTGCTTCTTCTCTTCCTCGGTGAGATATTTCTCCGCCAGCTTCTTCAGCCACTCGGCGGGAATCTCCGCCGTCTCCATGGCTTCGAGCAGGCTCTCCAGCCCCTTGAACACCGAGCCGAACACGCGGTCGAACTTGTCGAGGTTGCGCTCGTCCTTCACCAGCGCCGAGCGCGACAGATAATAGAAGTGCTCGACGCTCTGGTCGGCGAGATCGGCGTCGATCGCCTCCAGCAGCGTCAGGTACTCGCGCAAGGTGACCGGCACCTGCGCATCGCGCAACGAGGTGAAGAATTGCAGGAACATGCGGCGCGGCCTCGGCGGTTCGCGGAAACTGGAAATCGATAAGACGCCCGGCGGCGTCCACCGTTCGGGGCAGTCGTCTCAAGTCAGCTTATCTCAAGTCAGCTTGTCTCAGGTCAGCTTGTCTCAGGTCAGATTGCCCGCCAGCCGGTCGCCGTCAAGGGTTGCCGGCCGTTTGACGCAAGACTGCCCTGCGCTTTACGGCAAGCTTGTCTGCCTTAGCCGCTGGCCGGACACGTGCGGCAAGGCCCCCACAGAACTGGACCGGGCCGACTTTTCGTCTACAGTTGAATGACTTATATCACGACAAGACCCTGCCCGGCGGCGGCGGAGGTCAAATTTCGGGACAAGGAATAAATCCCGGGGGAGCATTGGGGAGCCTTCATGGGCATTGAATCGATCATCGTTTGGCTTATCGTCGGCGCGATCGCGGGCTGGCTCGCCGGCCTCATCGTCCAGGGTGGCGGATTCGGCCTGCTCGGCAACATCGTCGTCGGCATTGTCGGTGCGGTGGTCGCGGGGTGGCTGTTGCCGCAGCTCGGCATCAATCTCGGCACCGGCGTGATCCGCGCGATCATCAACGCGGCCATCGGCGGCGTCATCGTGCTTGTCATCATCGCGCTGATCAGACGCGCCTGATCGCCGATATTTTTTTGGCAACGACCGCCACGCCGGCGGTCGTTGCATGTTTGAGGGACGTAATCGGTCCCGAGCAAAACGCATAACGCATAAGGCAGAGGGTCAATGAAGTTTACCGGCACCAAAGACTACGTCGCGACCGACGATCTCAAGGTCGCAGTCAACGCAGCCATCGTGCTCGAGCGCCCGCTTCTGGTGAAGGGCGAGCCGGGCACCGGCAAGACGGTGCTGGCCGAGGAAGTCGCCAAGGCGATCGGTGCGCCGCTTCTGACCTGGCACATCAAGTCCACCACCAAGGCGCAGCAGGGCCTTTACGAATACGACGCGGTGTCGCGGCTGCGCGACAGCCAGCTCGGCGATGCGCGCGTCTCCGACATCAAGAACTACATCAAGCGCGGCAAGCTGTGGGAAGCCTTCACCCACGGCAAGCGGCCGGTGCTGCTGATCGACGAGATCGACAAGGCCGACATCGAATTCCCCAACGACCTCCTGCTCGAACTCGATCGCATGGAGTTCTTCGTCTACGAGACCGGCGAGACGATCCGGGCCAAGGAACGCCCGGTGGTCATCATCACCTCGAACAACGAGAAGGAACTGCCGGACGCCTTCCTGCGCCGCTGCTTCTTCCACTACATCAAGTTCCCCGACCAGGAGACCATGAACCAGATCGTCGACGTGCATTTCCCCGGCATCAAGCAGCGGCTGGTGCAGGAGGCGCTGCGCATCTTCTTCGAGGTGCGCGAGGTGCCGGGCCTGAAGAAGAAGCCGTCGACCTCCGAGCTGCTCGACTGGCTCAAGCTGCTGCTCAACGAGGACATGTCGCCGGAGCAGTTGCGCGAGCGCGATCCGCGCAAGCTGATCCCGCCGCTGCACGGCGCGCTGCTCAAGAACGAGCAGGACGTCCACCTGTTCGAGCGCCTCGCCTTCCTCAGCCGCCGCGAGGTGTGAGGCGGCAAAGAGCGTCAACCACAGCGGCTGGTCATTCCGGGGCGCTCGCTTGCGAGCGAACCCGGAATCCATGGTCACTGCCGGGCGCATGGATTCCGGGCCTGCGCCAAGAGGGCGCATCCCGCAAATGACGGACTGTCATTCCCGGGCCCACAACTCAATTGCCGGGATCATCCCTCCCCCGGATGAAATCCGACGCCTTGTCGGCGATCATCATGGTCGAGGCGTTGAGGTTGGCGGAGATCATGCGCGGCATGATCGAGGCATCGACCACGCGCAAGCCTTCGAGGCCGCGCACCCGCAGGCGATCATCGACCACCGCCCATGGCGCGTCGGCCGGCCCCATCCGGCAGGTGCAGCCGGGATGAAAGGTGGTGGTGCCGCGCTCGGTCGCCGCGGCGAGGAATTCGTCGTCGGTCTCGACGCCGGGCCCGGGGAAATCCTCGCGCGCGTAATATTGCGACAGCGGTTGCGAGGCGAGCAACCGCCGCGCCAGCTTCATGCCGGCGACGACGACGCGCCGGTCCAGCTCGGCGGCGAGATAGTTGGTCTGGATCAGCGGCGCCTCGAACGGATCATTGGAGCGGCAGCGCACATAGCCCCGGCTCTCGGGACGCTGCTGCCATGACGCCACCGTCATGCCGGGCTCGTCCTCCAGCTTGCCCTGCACGCCTTCCTTGTAGCTGGCCGGCGTGAAGGTGAGTTGCAGGTCGGAGCTTTCCGCCGTCTCGCCGGAATGCCAGAAGCAGTAGACCATGGTCGGCGACAGCGCGAGGATGCCGCGCCGGGTCGCCGCCCACTTGATCGCCTCGAGCGCCAGGTTGAACCCGCGCGCGCGTTCGTTGATGGTCCGGATGTTCTTCACCCGCGCCACCGAGCGCGGCGCGTAGTGATCCTGCAGGCCCTCGCCGACGCCCGGCAGCGCGTGATGCAGGTCGATGCCGAGCGAACCCAGCAACGCCGGATCGCCGACGCCGGAGAGTTGCAGCAGTTGCGGCGAATTGTAGGCGCCGCCGGACAGGATCACCTCCTTGCGCGCCCGCACCTCCCGGGCCGCGCCGCCCCGCCCGCCTTTGGCGTAGCGCACGCCGACCGCGCGCCGGCCCTCGAAGACGATTCCCGTCGCGTGGGCATGGGTGCGCACCGCGAGATTGCCGCGACCAAGCGCCGGACGCAGGAACGCGGTCGCCGCGCTGACGCGGCGGCCGTTGTGAATGGTGCGCTGGGCGTAGGACACGCCCTCCTGGGTCCGGCCGTTGTAGTCCGGGTTGCGCGGAATGCCGAGGCTGACGGCGCCCGCGATGAAGGCATCGCAGAGCGGATCGCGCCAGCCGATGTCGGTCACGGTCAGGCTGCCGTCGCGGCCGCGGAACTCGTCCTCGCCGGCGCCGATGCGCCGCTCCAGCCGGCGGAAATACGGCAGCACGTCGGCGTAGCTCCAGCCGCGGTTGCCGTATTGCGCCCAGGTGTCGAAGTCCTGGTGCTGGCCGCGGTTGTAGATATGGCCGTTGATCGAGCTGGAGCCGCCGAGCGTCTTGCCGCGCGGCGCGAAAATGCGGCGGCCCGCCGTCCACGGCCCAGCCTCTTGCGAATAGCACCAGTTGATCCTGGGATCGTAGAAGGTCTTGATGAAGCCGGCCGGCAGATGGATGTAGGGGTGCCAGTCGCGCGGTCCCGCCTCCAGCACGCAGACGGTGACGCCGGCATCCTCGCCCAGCCGGTTGGCGAGCACGCACCCCGCCGAGCCGGCACCGACGATCACATAGTCGAACGTGTCCATCTTGCTTCCGTGACCATCGTTATCGTCATTGCGAGGAGCGTGAGCGCTCCAGTTGATAATTCAGGTGCACTTTCGCGGTCGGCCATTCGGGCGCGACGATGCTGAACACCACGGTGTCGCGCAGCGTGCCGTCGGGCGAAATCTGGTGGTTGCGCAGGATGCCGTCCTGCTTGGCGCCGAGCCGCTCGATGCCGCGCCGCGACTGGTGATTGAAGAAATGGGTGCGGAATTCCACCGCGATGCAGTCCAGCGTCTCGAAGGCGTGGGTCAGCAGCAGCAGCTTGCACTGGGTGTTGAGCGGGGTGCGCTGCACCCGCGCCGCGTACCAGGTCGAACCGATCTCGACGCGGCGGTTCGGCGCATCGACATTCATGTAGGTGGTCATGCCGGCGATGCGGCCGCCGGCGTCCCTCACCGTGAACGGCAGCATCGCGCCGGCGTCCTGCAATTTGAGGCGGCGGTCGATCTCCGCCGCCATCTTCGCCGGCTCCGGAATGAAGGTGTACCACAGCTTCCACAGCTCGCCGTCCGTCACCGCCTCGACCAGGCCGTCGTGATGCGCCGGCGCCAGCGGCTCGAGCGTGGCATGCGGACCTTTCAGGGTAACGGGCTCAAGCCAGGGCATTTTTTGCCTTTCCGGTTTCGGATCGATGTTATCCATCCGTCATTGCGAGCACCCGGATCAGCGCTCCGCGCTGTCCGAGCACAGGCTCCGCGAAGCAATCCAGAGGCTGCGAAGAAAAGAACTGGATTGCCTCGTCGCTTCGCTCCTCGCAATGACGGTCAACCGATCCGCATCTATCGAATCATCACTTGTTCAGAAAGTTCAGCGGCAGGCCGCCGCGCGGCCAGTCCATCGCGATCAGCTCGCCGCGGCCCGACAGCGTGATGTAGGCGGTCTTCAGCCCCTCGCCGCCGAAGGCGATGTTGGTGGTGACGCGGTCGCCGGTCTCGACCTGCTCGACCAGCTTGCCGTCCGGCGCGATCACCGAGATGCAGCCGGAGATCAGCGTCGCCACGCAGACATTGCCCGAGGCTTCCACCGCCAGCGAATCGAACATCTGGTAGCCGCCGAGGCCGCAGATCGGCCTGCCGCGCTCGCCGCGATAGATCACGTCGCGCGGCTTCACCTCGCCCGGCGCGACCAGGTCATAAGCCCACAGCCGCGCGGTCGGCGTCTCGGCGACGTAGACCGTGTTCTCATCCGGCGACAGGCCGATGCCGTTGGCGGGCAGCATGCCGAACACGGCTTCGACCACCTCGTTCGTCTTCGGCTTCATGTAATAGAACGCGCCGACATCCATGTCGCGGGCGCGGCGCTTGCCGAGGTCGGAGAACCACAGTCCGCCCTGCCTGTCGAACACCAGGTCGTTGGGCCCTTTCAGCGGATGCTCGCCGCAGCGCTCGGCCAGGGTCTCGACCTTGCCGCTTTGCAGGTCGACGCGCTGGATCGAACCGCCGATATATTCATGCGGCGCCGGCGTGCCCGGCATCATGGTGCCACGCGAGGGAAACCAGCCGAAGCCGCCATTGTTGCAGACGTAGATCTTGCCGTCCGGCCCCATCGCCGCGCCGTTGGGGCCGCCGGGCATCTTCGCGACCACTTCCTTGCGGCCGTCCGGCCAGACGCGGGTCAGTTGCTGCGCGCGGATTTCGACCAGCACCACGGAGCCATCCGGCAACACCACGGGTCCTTCCGGAAATGCGAGATCGGTGGCGAGGACGCGGGCATTCGACATGAAGGCTCCCTGTGGCTTTTCTTTATCTCTTGAGACATGCGCGGACGTGGCGCGAGGCAGATCGAGTAAAGCAAACAACCCCCGACCTGCCAAGGCGCAGTCGTCTCGCGCCGCCTTGCGCGACGCGGCGCAGCCATGCGCAAGGCCCGGCAGAAATTCTCGCGTCGTCATTGCCCGGCTTGACCCGGCAATCCATCTTCTTTTGAAGGGATGGATGCCCGGATCAAGTCCGGGCATGACGGGTGGCGATCCATCCCGAAACAACTTGCGTCGGCTGAATACCGCAACGAGGAAACGTCCCATGCCGAACCAGACCGCACCCGCCTCAAAGACCCTCGATGACGAGGTGCTGTACGATTCGCGCGACCGCATCGCCACCATCACCCTGAACCGGCCGGACCGGCTCAACACCATCTCGCGGCCGATGCTGGAACAGCTCGGGCAGTTGCTGTTGCAGGCCGATGCCGACCCGGACGTGCGCGTGGTGGTGCTCACCGGCAGCGGCCGTGCCTTCTGCGCCGGGCTCGACATGACGGCGGCGACCAGGGGCGAAGGCATCGGCGCGCAGAACGACGCCGACAGCGTCCGCACCACGCTCGACCTCAAGACCGCGCCGCCGACCATCCTGTTCGACATGGAGAAGCCGACCATCTGCGCGCTCAACGGCAGTGCGGCCGGCTACGGCATGGACATCGCGCTCGGCTGCGACATCCGCATCATGGCGGCGGGCGCGAAGTTCGCCGCCGCCTTCGTCAAGCGCGGCGTGGTGCCGGAATCCGGCGGCACCTGGTTCCTGCCGCGCATGATCGGCTGGGCCAAGGCGGCGGAGCTGGTCTTCACCGGGCGGACGTTATCGGCGCAGCAAAGCCTGGAGCTGGGCCTGACCAACGAAGTGGTGCCGGACGACGACCTGACATCGCGCGCCCAGGCGGTGGCCGCCGAGATCGCCGCCAATGCACCGCTGGCGGTGCAGGCCGCCAAGCGGATGATGCGCTCCGGCCTGTCGGAGAATTTCGGCGATCACGTCCATCACGTCTTCCTGCAACTGCTGCCGCTGTTCCGCACCGCGGACTTCCGCGAAGGCATGGCATCGTTCCTCGAAAAGCGGCCGCCCGATTTCAAGGGCCGCTAGAGCCATTTCCGTTCCGATCAAATCGGAACGGGGCCCTGTATCCTTGTTTGAACGCGTTTTCTCGACGCGAACCGGCACCCGCTTCACTCGAAAACGCTCCGACGCCCGCCGCGGCCGCGCGGCTGCGCCCTTATTTCTTTGCGGTGCCGCCGTCGTCCTTCGGCGCGTCCTTGGTCGCGTCCTTGGTCGCGTTCCTGGCCGCACCCTTGCCGTCCCTGGCCGGCTCGTGCTTCTTCCGCGCGGCCTGCAAGGCGTCGACATCCTTTCGCAGCGATGCGACCGTCGCCCTGAGCGCCTCCACCTGCCGCGCCAGCGCATCGAGCTTGCGCTGATGGTCGAGCGTCATCCGCGTCATCGTCGACTTGAGGAATTCGACGTTGCTCTGCAGGCAGCCGGTGCGCCGCGCCATGTTCTTCTCGACCGTGCAGATCTCGATGCCGGGGACGTCCTGCGCCCGGCCGGCGGCGGCCGGCAGCAGCCCGGCCACAATCAGCGGCAGCACGCGCAGCATCCTGGTGAACGTCATCGGCATCATCCTTCACCCTTCGGTTCGGCCGCCGGCCGTGCCGATACCCGGACGGCAAGTCGCGGCATCGCATGGTGGCATGAAGGGTCCAGCGAAGCCGGCCCGGCATCCCGCTGTCAACCGGCAGCGGCGATGAGCCGCGAACGGCACCTCGAACGCAACCGTGCCTTTCGCAAATCGCTTGTGGCCGAGTGCGCCGCGATCATATCTGCGCCGCAATCCGGCGCAGACTGTTGAATCGTTCCGTCGGCGATCGATCGGGGGTGGCGCTCGGATCTCCCGCTGGCGGCACGTTTCTTGATCGATTTTGGGGAGCGGGACTTATGGCGACACGGGAACGACGTCTGGCGGAATTCGATGGACATGGCGAACCACCGGAAGACCTGATGGTGCAGGTGCTGTGCGAGGACCACAGCGGCACCTATCAACTTCCCTTCGCCTGCCGTTTCGTCGACGGCTTGTGGCGCAACAGCAAGACCGGCGGACGCATCGAGGCCAATGTGATCGGTTGGCGGCTACCGTCCGGCCGATAGCGGCTGTCCCGATTTGCAACAGCGGGCACGGCTCGCGTTAACCTTCGGAACGACGCTGGAACGAAGCGGGGCCGAATCAGCTTTCGGCACGGCGGCATCGTTGCATGCCACAAGATGATGGGCATCCCGCCGGAACGATACGCCAGATCGGGCGGCGCACGGATGCGCCATGCACCGATGCCCGGCGCCGCCGGTTAACGCAGCGTCCCCGGTCGACGCCAAGCCTCTGTTGATAAGCCTCTGTTGATAAGTCTCTGTTGACAAGCCCCTGTTGACACCAAACCCCTGTTGACATCAGGCCGGGCAGATCCGCCCCGGCCGGTCAATTTGACGGAAAAGTACCGGCCATCCCCCAAATGGGTGATGCCAAAGCCCTGCGCTCGTTATAGTTGTGGATGGCCGACCGTCGGACCTCCAGGCGACGGTCTCCTGATTTTACCGCCCCGGCGGCCAAATCATTGCCTTTCACAACGATAATCGCGTTCAAGGCCGGCCCTCGGGCCGGCCTTTATTTCATCGCATGATTCCATGGCGTGACTTCATGGCGTGCGGACCGGGCGTTCAGCCGCCCGACGGCGAACCGCGCCGCAGCGCCGAACACATCGACGCCGGCGGCGATGAAACCGAGCAGCGCGAGGCTGCGGGTGATATTGCCTGGACATTCGGCGCACAACTTCGGCAGCAACACGGCGACAGCCATGAAGGCGATAGCGTTGAAGATGGCGAGGACGCATGACGCGAAACCGCCGGCGCGGTTCACCGATACGAAGCGCATGCCCGACGGCATGCCGCCGCATCGTCACAACTCTTCTCGCGTCCCGACACACTCCGCGCCGCACCGACGCAATCCCTGCATGCCCCAAATGATCGGGCAATGTGCGTCGTCACCGTGTATAGTCCCGGTCGTCGTGAGCCACCAGTCAGAGTGCCGCATCCATGAGCAACGATTTCTTTTCCGGTCTCCTCGCCTCGATCTCCGAGCGCGGCCGCAGCCTGCTGCGGCGCGGAGGCTGGACCAGCGACGCGCCGCTCGATGCCACCGGCGTTACCGCGCTGTGCGAGGCATTGCTGTCCGGCCGCGGCGAGGCGTCGGGCACCGTGCTGGCGCGCGACGTGCTCGACGCCTACCGCATCCTCGATGACGACAAACGGCTCGAATTCTTCGAAACGCTGGCGCGCGCCTACGGCCCCGACCGCGACAGGGTGGAGCAGGCGATCGAGGTGTGGCGCAGCGGCGTCGGCGGTGCCGGCGGCAGCCTGCACTTCGCGTCCGAGCCGCGGCGGCAGGAATTGTTCCGGCGGCTCAATCGCGCCCCCGGCGGCACCGGCGACCTGGTCGGCATGCGCGCCGACCTGCTCCAGTTCGGTAAAGGTCGCAACGACCTCGACACCGTCGACCGCGACCTGGTCCATCTGTTCATCTCCTGGTTCAATCGGGGGTTTCTCGTGCTGCGCCGGATCGACTGGTCAAGCCCCGCCAACATTCTCGAGAAGGTGATCCGCTATGAGGCGGTACACGAGATCCACGACTGGGACGACCTGCGGCGACGCATCGATCCGGTGGACCGGCGCTGCTACGCCTTCTTCCATCCGACGCTGCCGGAGGAGCCGCTGATCTTCGTGGAGGTCGCGCTGACCGAAGCCATCCCGGGCGCGATCGCGCCGCTGTTGGCGAAGGACCGGGTGCCGGTGCCGGTCGAGCACGCGCGCACCGCGGTGTTCTACTCGATCTCCAACACCCAGCGCGGGCTTGCCGGCATTTCCTTCGGCAACTTCCTCATCAAGCAGGTGGTGGAGGAGTTGCGCCGCGAACTGCCGAAGCTCGACACCTTCGTGACGCTGTCGCCGGTGCCCGGCTTCATGCGCTGGCTGAAGCGCGAGGACAGCCTTCCGCTCACCGGCGACGGCCGCGCCCTGCTCGCGCATCTCGATGATAACGACACCTGGGTCGACGATCCCGGACTGGTGGAGAGCCTGCGCGCGGTGATCGAACCGCTGGCGGCCTATTACTTCCTGAAGGCGAAGAACCCGCGCGGCAAGCCGGTCGATCCGGTGGCGCGCTTCCATCTCGGCAACGGCGCGCGGCTCGAACAGATCAACTGGCTCGGCGACCTGTCGCCGAAGGGCTTGCGCGAATCCGCCGGCATCATGGTGAACTACCTCTACCGGCTCGAGGACATCGAGAAGAACCACGAAGCCTATGCCAACGACGACGAGGTGGTCGCCTCCAACGCGGTCAAGAAGCTGCTCAAGACCGAAGGGCGAAGGTTGCTGGATTTGAGGCTGTCGTAGGCGTGTTGCGACACGTCGCGCCGCCCGCGCGCCTGCATCGGAAGCGTTTTCGAGCGAAGCGGGTGCCGGTTCGCGTGAAGAAAACGCGTTGAAACAAGGATAGAAAGCCCCGTTCCGATTTGATCGAAACGGAAATGGCTCTAGAAGCGCGTGGTCAGCGACGTCAGCCATGCGGGCGAGGCGTTGACGAGATAGGTCTCGAGCGCCTTGTCGAGCCCGGTCACGATCAGCACGCCGGCAGCGATCAGCATCACGGCAAGCACCTGCTTCATCACCTGGCCGGCGGTCGCCATGCGCTGCCGCCAACGGATCAGGACATCCCGGGACACCGCGCCGAGGACCACCAGCGGCAGCGCCGCGCCAATTCCGAACACCGCCATGGTCGCGCCGACCGCGGCGATATCCTTGCCCTGCGCGGCCAGCACGGACGCGGCGCCGAGCGTCGGGCCGACGCAGGGGCTCCACACCGCGCCCAGCAGCAGTCCCATCGCGAACTGCCCCTGCAGGCCGGACATCGGCCCGCCGCCGAAGGTCTGATCGACCCAGTTACCGACCGGGCCGCCGGCGGTGGCCACGCGGGCCTGCAATGCCGGCACCATCAGCACCACGCCGATGACGATCATCGCGACCGCGGCGACACGCCGGACGACCTCACCATCGAGCCCGATGGAGAAGCCGACCGTGGCGACGAACAGCCCGACCGCGACGAAGGAGACGGCGACGCCCGCCGCCAGCGCCGCCGGACCGAAGCGATGCTCCGACGCCGCGGCACCGAGCACGATCGGCAGCAGCGGCAGCACGCATGGCGACAGGACCGAAAGCAGCCCCGCCAGCAGCGCCAGGCCGAGCGTCGCGAGCGTCATGGGTCAGATCGCCTTGCCGAGCAGCGCGGCGATCGACGTCTCGTTGGTATCGCCGACCGAGCGTCCCACTTCGTGCTTGCCCTTGAAGGCGATCAGGGTGCTCTGCATGCGCGCGCCGAACGCCCGCACCGCCTCCTTCTGGGAGTCGTAATCGACGCGGAACACCACCAGGTTCCTGAACTTGTCCTGTCCTTCGAGCTTGGCGAGGATCGGGGCTTGTGCCTTGCAGGTCGGGCACCACGACGCATGGATTTCGACCAGGATCGGCTTGCCCGCGGCTTGCGCGGATGCGAACGCCTTGCTGTCGAAGGGCTGGGGCCCGGCGGCTTGCGCGGCGAGGCCGGACGACACCATCAATACCAGCCCGAGGACGAACGCGGCAGCGACGGACCTGATGGACAGCGACCTCTTGACGGACAGCGACTTGACGGACAGCGACTTGACGGACCACGACCTCGGGATCGACGTCTTCCAGACCAGCGACTTCCAGACCAACATGGGACCTCCCCTTGAACAACACGTGTGTTTCTGCGGGTTCGGTCCGGATCGGACAATATTACGCGGTCACGGCAATGTGAGCGGCCGGCGCGATCCGGGATCGCCGCCGCCGGGCCGGCCACGCCCCTCGCACGCGCGGCGCCCGCGAGGCGATGGCGCCGTTTTCGATCTCCGCGCCGCGCGGGACGTTATGGGGTCGTTCAGCTCCCGGCGTCGCGGAAATACGGCTCGACATTGCCGCTGAGCTTGATGGTGAGCGGATTGCCGTGGCGATCCCTGGCGTTGCCCGCCGGAACGCGAATCCAGCCCTCGCTGACGCAGTATTCCTCGACGTTATTTTTCTCGACGCCCTTGAAGCGGATACCGATGTCGTGCGCCAGCAGTTCCTCGTTGTAGTAGGGGCTGGCCGGATCGGTCGACAGCCGGTCCGGCAACCGATCGGCCGGCGGATGGGTATGGTCGGTCAAAGCAGAGCCTCGATGTCCCTGGTCAAGCTTTCGGGCCGCGTGGTCGGCGGATGCCGCGCCACCACCCTGCCCGCCTTGTCGATCAGGAACTTGGTGAAATTCCATTTGATCGAGGTGCCGAGCAGCCCCGCTTTCTCACGTTTCAGGAACTTGTACAACGGGTGGGCGGCCTCGCCATTGACGTCGATCTTCTCGAACATCGGAAAGGTCACGTGATACTTGCTGTCGCAGAACGCCGCGATGTCGGCCGATGATCCCGGCTCCTGCCCGCCGAACTGGTTGCAGGGAAACCCGAGCACCGCGAAACCTTGCGGCGCATAGTGCTGATGGAGCTGCTCCAGCCCCTTGTATTGCGGGGTGAAGCCGCAGGCGCTGGCGGTGTTGACGATCAGCAGCGCCTTGCCTTCGAACTGTTGCAGCGGCACGTCGTGGCCATCGATCGCCCGCGCCGAGAAATCGTAGATCGTCGTCATGGATGTCCTTTCAATCCGCCGGATCGATCGGCGACGGCGGGGTGCCGCCGGCCTCGATCGCCTCGCCCGCCAGCAGGCACAGATCCTCGCGATAGCGCCCGGCAACCACCTGCACGCCGACCGGGACGCGGCCGACCAGTCCGGTCGAGACCGTCAATCCGGGAAGCCCCATGAACGGGATGCCGACCTGGGGCATCTGCGCGCGCCACACCCGCGCGAAGGAGGCATCGTCCTTGAGGTCGAACTGGTCGGGAAACGGCAGTTCGCCGGACACCGGCAGCACCAGCACCGGATACTTTTCGAGGAACAACTGCCAGTCCCGCGTCAGCGTCGCGCGACGCACCAGCAGCGCGGAGAACGCCGCCGCATCGAGTGGCGTGACATGCTCGCGGCTGCCGCGCAGGCACGCCAGCGCGCCGGGATCGCCCTCGCGCTCGGCCGCCTCCAGCATTGCCGCATAATTGTCGCCGAGCCAGAACTTGCGCTGCAAAGCGGCGGCTTCCGCGAGCGGCGGCGTGCTTTCGACCTCTTCCACGGCCCAGCCCGCGGCCCGCAGCCGCCGTCCGGCATCCTGCAAGGCGGCGATCACCTCGGGCACCGTTTCGAGCCCGTCCGGGCGCAGGCACAGCGCGGCGCGGCGCGGCATCGGCGGCCCTTCCAGCGGCGCCGGCACCCACCACGGATCGCGCACATCCTGCTGCGACATCGCCGCCAGCGCGATCCGAAGGTCGCCGACCGTGCGCGCCAGCGGACCCGAGACGGCGGAAATCTGCGGACAGAACAGCCGTTCGGGCAGCGACGGATTGTGAGCCGGGATGCGTCCCAGGGTCGGGCGCAGGCCATGGATGCCGCAGGCATAGGCCGGATAGCGCACCGAGCCGGCGATGTCGGTGCCGTGGCCGATATGTCCGATGCCGGCGGCGGTCGCAGCGCCCGCGCCGCCGGACGAACCGCCCGGCGTGATGCCCGGATCGCGCGGATTGGTCGTATGGCCATGGAGCTGGTTGTTGGCGAACCAGCGGAACGAAAAGGCCGGCGTGTTGGTGCGGCCGACAATCACCGCGCCGGCGCGCCGCATGTTCGCGACCACGGGGTTGTCTTCTTGGGCGATATTGTCGCGCTGCGCCTTGATGCCGTTGGTGTTGGCGAAGCCGGCCTGATCGACATTGACCTTGATGGTGACCGGCACGCCCGCCAGCACGCCCGGGTCTTCGCCGCGCGCCACCTGCTGGTCCACCGCTTCCGCCTGCGCCAGCGTGTCCTCGACCCGGTGGTCGACCACCGCATTGATCTTCGGATTGACCGCCTCCAGCCGCCCGATGGCGGATGTCGCCGCCTCCACCGCCGACACCTTGCGCGCGCGCACCAGCGCTGCGAGTTCGGCCGCCGAAAGGCGCCAGAGATCCTGCATGATCGTCTCCTTGGAAGGCAGCAGCGGATGATGGGGCGTCATCCTAACCGCATCGATCCGCCGCGCAAACCGGCTCCCGGATCAGGGAGAGGCAAGACGGCCGGGCCAGAGCCATTTCCGTTCCGCTTCTATCGGAACGGGGCTCCATATCCTTATTTTAACGCATTTTCTTGACGCGAACCGGCACCCGCTTCGCTCGAAAACGCTCTAACAGGCTGTTGAGCAACTCTCTGTGGTCATTCCGGACGCCGCGTAAGCGGCAATCCGGAATCCGAAAAACGCGAAGAAAACCAGTGTTGCCAGATTCCGGGTTCGCACCATCGGTGCGCCCCGGAACGACGGCTGGGGACTCTTTCGACAGCCTGCTAATGCATGCGCCCGGCCGAGCGCGCCGGCGGATCGAGCACGGCCTCGTTGAACGGCATCTCGAACACCACCTCGCCGTCGCCGTCGCTGACTTCGAGCACGGCCCTGAACAGGTCGGCGTTCGACGCCTCGCTCTGCACCAGCTCGCGGATCATGGCGCGCGCCACCTCCCAGGCATGGTCCGGATCGCGCAAATCCTCCCCCTCGGGATCGAGCAGCAACTCGTTGCCGACGCGGGTATTGAAGAAGTATCGAGGCATGCTTTCCCTCCGCTGTCGCGTCCCATCTGGGGAGCGAACGGCCTCGCCGCAACACATCCGCCCGACGCCCCGCGTTCCCGGCGCCTGCTTTATTGCAACGCAAACGCCCTGGCGCTCGCGCAGATCGCCGCATTTGCGCTGTTGGCGAACCGCACCGAAAGGCATAGATTGCGCTTGATGGCAATCGCGCCGCTGGAGATGGAAATGGCCTGGAAAGCACCGAAGATCGTCGAAGTGCCTGTCGGCATGGAAATCAACATGTACGCCTGCGCGGCCCGCAAATAAGCCGCTTTGCGACGACCTGTACGGCCCGGGGGCGAGGCCATGCTTCGTGTCATCGTTCTCGGCGCCGCGGCAGGCGGCGGCGTTCCGCAGTGGAATTGCGGATGCCGGATTTGCCGTGCAGCCCGCGGCACGCATCCCTCCCTCCAGAGCACCCAGTCGTCCATCGCCGTCACCGCCGATGACGCTCACTGGTTTTTGATCAATGCCTCGCCCGACCTGCGGCAGCAGGTGACCGCAACCCCCGCGCTGCACCCGAGGCCGGGCGAGCTGCGGCACAGCCCGGTCGCCGGCGTCATCCTGACCAATGGCGAGGTCGATGCCGTCGCCGGCCTGCTGTCGCTGCGCGAAGGCTCGCCCTTCACCATCTACGCGCATCGGCAGGTGCTCGCGATCCTCGCCAGCAACAGCATCTTCAATGTGCTGAATGCCGAACTGGTCGGCCGCCAGCCGGTCGAAGCCGATCGCGCCTTCGCACCGACCCTGCCGGACGGCTCCCCGTCAGGCATCGAGGTGCTGCCGTTCGTCGTGCCCGGCAAGCGGGCGTGGTATCTCGAAGGCCACGCCCACCCGGGCCGCGACGACGACGGCGACACGCTCGGCCTGCGCATCGCGGACAAGCGCACGGGGCAATATTTCTATCACCTCGCCGCCTGCGCCCGGGTGACGCCGGCGCTTGCGGCACGCATTGGCGGCGCGCCGCTGGTGTTCTTCGACGGCACGGTGTGGCGCGACGACGAACTGATCGCGTCCGGCCTCGGCCGCAAGACCGGCCAGGCCATGGGACACATCGCCATGTCGGGCGCGGATGGCGCGATCGCGGCGCTCGCGGACCTCGGCATTTCGCGAAAAATTTTCCTGCACATCAACAATTCGAATCCGGCGCTGTGTCCCGATTCGCCCGAGCGCATGGCCGCGCGGCAGGCGGGATGGGAGATCGCAACCGACGGGATGGAGATCGTGCCGTGATTGAGACCACCGCGTTCTCGCTGGTCGCCGACAGGCCGTTGCAAAACGCCGGCGAACTGGAAGTCGCGCTGCGCCAGATCGGTGCGACGCGCTACCACAACCTTCACCCGTTCCATCGCCTGCTGCACGGCGGCAAGCTGAACAGGGGCCAGGTGCAAGCCTGGGCGCTGAACCGCTACTATTACCAGAGCACGATCCCGATCAAGGACGCGGTGGTGATCTCGCGCTTCCGCGACCGCGCCACGCGGCTGGAATGGCGGCACCGGATCGAGGATCACGACGGCGACATCGGCAGCGAGGGCGGCATCGAGCGCTGGCTGAAACTCACCGAGGGGCTCGGCCTCGACAGCGCCTATGTCGAATCCACCGAAGGCATCCTGCCGGCGACGCGCTTCGCGGTCGAGGCTTATGTCCATTTCGTGCGCGACCGCACGCCGCTCGAAGCCATTGCCTCGTCGCTGACCGAACTGTTCGCACCGAACCTGCATGAGGAACGCATTTCCGGGATGCTGGCGCATTACGACTTCGTCAATCCGGAGATCATGAGCTACTTCAGGCGCCGGCTGGAACAGGCGCCGCGCGATGCCAACTTCGCGCTGGATTACGTCAAGACCCATGCGGTCACGCCCGCCGAGCGCGAGGCGGTGTGCAACGCGCTGATCTTCAAGACCAACGTGCTTTGGGTTCAGCTCGACGCGCTGTATCATGCCTATGTCGACGGACACATTCCGCCGGGCGCGTTCGTGCCGGCGTGATGTGAACGGAAAACAAAAACAACGGACCGGAGCGATGTCCACGCCGCGCAGCCGCAACATCCGCGTCACGGAACAGACCCGCCCGGTGCTGCCGCGCCATGCCCGACTGAAGTTCGACGACACCCGGCAGCGCTGGGTGATCCTCGCGCCGGAGCGCGTGCTGGCGCCCGACGACATCGCGGTCGAAATCCTGCACCTGTGCGACGGCGAGCGCAGCCTTGCGGCCATCATCGACCAGTTGGCCGTAAAATATGCCGCACCGCGCGACGAGATCGGCGCCGATGTGACGGCGATGCTGCAAGATCTGGCCGACAAAGGCTTCCTGGCCGACAAGGGCTTTCTTGCCGAGCCGCGGGAGGCGCCGCCATGAGCGAAGCCGCCGGCACGCCTACCGACACGCCCATCGACAGCCTGGCGGTGCTCGAAGCGCGCGGCACCACGGCGGAGGCGTTCGGCATTCCGCTCGCGGTGCTGGCTGAGCTCACCCATCGCTGCCCGCTGCAATGTCCCTATTGCTCCAATCCGCTGGAACTGGAGCGCGCCAGGGACGAACTCACCACCGACGAATGGAAGCGGGTCTTGGGCGAACTCGCCGGCATCGGCGTGCTGCAAATCCATTTCTCCGGCGGCGAGCCGGCCGTGCGCAAAGACCTGACCGAACTGGTGCGCCATGCCACCGATGTCGGGCTCTACAGCAACCTCATTACGTCGGCCGTGCTGCTGACCAGGGGCAGGCTGCGCGCGCTGGCCGATGCCGGACTGTGCCACGTCCAGATCAGCTTCCAGGGCAGCGATGCGGCATCGGCCGATCGCGTCGCGGGGTTTCGCAATGCGCATGCGCAGAAGCTTGACGTCGCGCGCTGGGTGCGCGAACTCGATTTGCCGCTCACCGTCAACGCGGTGATGCACCGGCAGAACCTGCATCAACTGCCGGACATCATCCAGATGGCGGTCGATCTCGATGCCGACCGGCTCGAAATCGCCAACGTGCAATATTACGGCTGGGCGCTGAAGAACCGCGCCGCGCTGATGCCGACGCTCGCCCAGATCGAGGACGCGACCCGCATCGTCGAGGAAGCGCAGGCGCGGCTGAAGGGCACTCTCGCCATCGACTACGTGGTGCCGGACTATTACGCGCTGCGGCCGAAGAAATGCATGGGCGGCTGGGGCCGGCAGTTCTTCAACATCTCGCCGACCGGCAAGATCCTGCCCTGCCATGCGGCCGAGACCATCACCGGCCTGCATTTCGAATCGATGCGCGGCAACCGCTCGATCGCATCGATCTGGCGGACGTCGGACGCCTTCAACCGCTATCGCGGCACCGGCTGGATGCCCGAGCCGTGCGCGAGTTGCGACTACCGGGAGATCGATTTCGGCGGCTGCCGCTGCCAGGCTTTCGCGCTCACCGGCAACGCCGCCAATACCGATCCCGCCTGCACGCTGTCGCCGCTGCACGAACGGATTTTCAGGACCGCCGAGGCGGAAGCCTCCGGCGAGGTCAGCCGCTTCGTCTATCGCAACTTCAAGGGCGGCACGCCGGAAGCGGACACGCATGATGACGCCTGACGCAGGCACGCAAGCCGGCGAGCGCACCGGCCCGTTCGCGCCGCTGACGTCGGAGATGGTGCCGGTCGGCGACGGCCACGACCTCTATGTCGAAAGCGTCGGCCGCAACGGCGGCATTCCCGCCGTCTATCTGCACGGCGGGCCCGGCAGCGGCTGCCAGCCCGATCACCGCCGGCTGTTCGATCCCGAGCGCTTCCATGCGGTGCTGTTCGACCAGCGCGGCTGCGGCCGCAGCCGGCCCAGGGGCGCGCGCGACCGCAACACGCTGCCACACCTGGTCGCGGACATGGAAATCATCCGCGAAGCATTCGGCTTCGCGCGCTGGCTGGTGGTCGGCGGCTCGTGGGGCGCGACGCTGGCGCTGGCCTATGCGCAGGCCCATCCCGCGCGGGTCAGCGGCCTCGTGCTGCGGGCGACCTTCCTCGGCACCCGCGACGAACTCGACACAGCGTTCCTGGGCAACCTGCCCCGCTTCCACCCCGCGCTCAGCGACGACTTCCTCGGCCTGCTGTCCGCCGACGAACGCCGCCGGCCGCTCGAATCCTACTGGCGCCGCATCCTCGATCCCGATCCCGCCATCCCTGGCCCCGCCGCACACGCCTGGGGCGATACCGAACGCATCCTGTCCGAGATCGCGCCGAAGCGGACGCGGCTCGATCCTGCGGCGCTGCAATCGTCGCGGCCGCTGCCCGCGACGCCGTTCATGGAAGCGCATTACTTCAGCAACGACTGCTTCATGACGCCGGGGCAATTGCTCGCCAGTGCCGGCAGCTTGCGCGGCCTGCCCGGCATCATCGTGCAGGGGCGTCATGACCTGCTGTGTCCGCCGCAGACCGCCCACGCCTTGGCCGCGAGGTGGCCCGGCGCCGAGTTGCGCGTCGTTGAGGGGGCCGGCCATTCGCTCTACGACCCCGGCGTGCGCGCCGCGGTGATGACGGCGATCGCCGACCTGGCGGGACGACAACAGGCGGAGAGCAGATAATGCCGATGGCCGGAAAAGGCATGCTGCTGACATCGATGGACATCGCACCCGCGGACGAGGCGGATTTCAACCGCTGGTACGACCGCGAGCACATCGCCGAGCGCGTCGCCATCGACGGCTTCATCGAGGCGCGACGCTACATCGCCCACGACACCGCGCCGAAATATCTCGGCCTGTATTCGACCGCGCGCTTTGCGGACCTCGACAGCCCGGCCTACCGCACGGCGCTCGCCAACCAGACCGAATGGTCGCTGCACAACATCGCCCGCTTCCGCAACATGATCCGCGCGGTGGCGCGCATCACGCTCAGTCGCGGACAGGGCCGCGGCGCCTGGCTCGGCATCGTCCGCATCCGCCCTGTGGCCGCCGCGCGCGACCGCCTGCGCGAGACGCTGTCCGCCCTGCTCGACCCCGCCGATCTGGCCGGCATCATCTCGATGCATCTGCTGGAAAGCGATCCCACGCTGTCGAAGTCGCTGACCGATCCGCCGGACCGGCCCAATCCGGGCGCGGCCGACTGGTTCGTGCTGGTCGACGGCACGTCGGCCGCCGCCGTCGCCGGCATCGTTGAAACGCGCCTCGGCCCCGGCCTGCCGACCGAGGCGGCTACCCGAATTTCCGCGGGCATCTATGCGCTGATGTGGGACCTCGCGAAGTCCGATCTCTGAAAGCCAGCCGCGACGCGATCTTGCTGCACCGCCGCAACGTCACCTCGCTTAACTGTGAGACGAATTGACGGGCCCGATTGTGCACAAATGACTTTTCAGCCGCGACCGGATCATGTTGAATGGTTCTAACTCTAAGCACATTGCCGCTTGCGCGCGTAACGACCCATTGCGGATGTAACGACCCAAAGGCACCGACGACACACCCGGCGTCCGGCTAATCAACAACAAGAAAGACCGCGCCTGACCCATTCGATCCGGCGTGGATGGGATGGGAATGAAACCGACCGATATTTCGGCGCCCGATTACTTCCATAAGGTGGTCGACTGCCAGTGGGCCTGTCCGGCGCATACGCCGGTCCCCGAATACATCCGACTGATTGCCGCCGGCCGTTACAGCGACGCCTACATGCTGAACTGGAAATCGAACGTGTTTCCGGGAATTCTCGGCCGCACCTGCGACCGCCCCTGCGAGCCGGCCTGCCGCCGCGTGCGGGTGGAGGATGAGCCGGTCGCGATCTGCCGGCTCAAGCGCGTCGCCGCCGACTACAAGGACGACATCAAGGCGCGGCTGCCACGGCCGGCGGCAACAGGGAACGGCAAGCGCATCGCCCTTGTCGGCGCCGGGCCCGCCTCGCTGACGGTCGCGCGCGACCTCGCGCCGCTCGGCTACACCTGCGTGGTGTTCGACAGCGACACCCGCGCCGGCGGCATGATGCGCACGCAGATTCCGAAATTCCGCCTGCCCGACAGCGTGATCGACGAGGAGACCGACTATATCCTCGACCTCGGCGTCGACTTCCGCGGCGGCACCCGCATCGACAGCCTGAAAGCGCTGCTGGAGGACGGCTACGATGCCGTGGTGGTCGGCTCGGGGGCGCCACGCGGCCGCGACCTCGACATTCCCGGCCGCCAGGAAGCCGCCGCCAACATCCATATCGGCATCGACTGGCTTGCCAGCGTGTCGTTCGATCACATCCATTCCATCGGCAGGCGCGTCATCGTGCTCGGCGGCGGCAACACCGCGATGGACTGCTGCCGCTCGGCGCGCCGGCTCGGCGGCGAGGACGTCAAGGTGGTTGTGCGTTCGGGCTATGAGGAGATGAAAGCCTCGCCCTGGGAGAAGGAGGACGCCAGGCGCGAGGGCATTCCGATCCACAATTTCCTGGTGCCGAAGGCATTCCTGCATACGGACGGCAGGCTGACCGGCGTGCGGTTCGAAACGGTGACGGCGGAACACGACGCCAGGGGCCGCCGCAAGCTGGTCCCGTCCGGCGAGCCGGACGTCATCTTCGAATGCGACGACGTGCTGGTGGCGGTCGGCCAGGAGAACGCCTTCCCCTGGATCGAGCGCGACATCGGCATCGCGTTCGACGAGCGGGACATGCCGGAGGTCGACAAACTCACCTTCCAGTCCACCAACCCGATGGTGTTCTTCGGCGGCGATGCCGCGTTCGGCCCGAAGAACATCATCTGGTCCGTGGCGCATGGCCACGAAGTGGCGGTGTCGATCGACAAGATGCTCCGTGGCGAGGATATCGCCGAGCGGCCGCGACCGGCGGTGCAGGTGATGAACCAGAAAATGGGCATCCACGAATGGAGCTACAAGAACGAGGTGATGCCGGACGAGCGCTACATGGTGCCCCATCGCGACAACGCGACCGCCCTCGGAAATATCAAGGCCGAGGTCGAACTCGGATTCGATCCGAACCTGGCGCTTGCCGAGGCCGGCCGCTGCCTCAACTGCGATGTCGAGACGGTGTTCACCGCACCGCTTTGCATCGAGTGCGATGCCTGCATCGATGTCTGTCCGATGGACTGCATCACCTTCACCCAGGACGGCGATGAAGACGAGCTGCGCCATCGCCTGCGCGCGCCGGCGCTGAATCCGGAGCAGGCCATCTACGTCGCCGACGGCCTCAAGACCGGCCGCATCATGGCCAAGGACGAAGACGTCTGCCTGCATTGCGGGCTGTGCGCCGAACGCTGCCCAACCGGCGCATGGGACATGAACAAGTTCTTCCTCGAAATGACCCATGCAGGCCCGGCATGCCGCTAACCGCCGTCAACGATTTCGTCATCCGCTTCGCCAACGTCAACGGCTCCGGGTCGGCAAGCGCCAACGAGATGTTCGCGCGCGCCATCATGCGGATGGGCATTCCGATGTCGCCGCGCAACGTCTTTCCCTCGAACATCCAGGGCCTGCCGACGTGGTACGAGATCCGCGTCACCGAAGCCGGGCACCTCGGCGCGCGCGGCGGCACCGACATCATGGTGGCGATGAACCCGCAGACCTTCAACGCCGACGTCGCCGCGATCGAGCCGGACGGCTACCTGGTCTACGACTCCACCCGCGCGATGCCGCCCGGCAGGATGCGCACCGACATCAACGTGATCGGCATTCCGCTCACCCGGATCTGCAACACTGAATATACCGACCCGCGCCAGCGCCAGCTGTTCAAGAACATCATCTGCATCGGCGCGCTGTCCGCGCTGCTCGACATGGACCTCGCCGAACTCGAGAAGCTGGTCGGCGAGCAGTACAAGGGCAAGGAAAAGCTGATCGGCCCCAACGTCCATGCGCTGCAACTCGGACGCGCCTATGCGGCGGCCAACTTCAAGTGCCCGCTCGGGCTGCGCCTGAAGCGCACCGACAAGGTCGGCGACCGCATCCTGCTCGAAGGCAATGCCGCCGCTGCCCTCGGCGCGGTCTATGGCGGGGCGACCGTCTGCGCGTGGTATCCGATCACGCCGTCGTCGTCGCTGGCCGAATCCTTCACCCGCTTCTGCGCGAAATACCGCCACGCCCCGGAGACCGGGCAGGCGCGCTACGCGATCATCCAGGCCGAGGACGAGATCGCGTCGATCGGCATGGTGATCGGCGCGGCGTGGAATGGCGCCCGCGCCTTCACTGCCACGTCCGGCCCCGGCATCTCGCTGATGCAGGAATTCTTCGGCTTCGCCTATTTCGCCGAGATTCCGGCGGTGGTCTTCGACGTGCAGCGCGCCGGGCCGTCCACCGGAATGCCGACGCGCACCCAGCAATGCGACCTCATCAACTGCGCCTACGCCTCCCACGGCGACACCAAGCACATCCTGCTGTTGCCGGAAGATGCCGCCGAGGCGTTCGAGTTCGGCGCCAGCGCCTTCGACTATGCCGACCGGCTGCAAACCCCGGTGTTCGTGATGCTCGATCTCGATATCGGCATGAACCATCGGCTGTGCCGGCCGCTGCAATGGGACAAGGCCCGCCGCTACGACCGCGGCAAGGTGCTGTCGGCCGAGGATCTCGACCGCGTCAAGGATTTCGGCCGCTACACCGACGTCGACGGCGACGCCATTCCGTTCCGCACCTATCCCGGCACCCACGCGACCAGGGGCAGCTTCTTCACCCGCGGCACCTCGCATGACGCCCGGGCGAAATATTCCGAAGTGGGCGCGGTCTATGTCGAGGGCATGCAGCGGCTGCTGCGCAAGCAGGAGACCGCCAAGGGCATCCTGCCGAAGCCGCTGCGCGACGATGCCGGCAAGCCGACGCGGTTCGGCGTGATCTATTACGGCTCCACCGCGCCGGCGATGAACGAAGCCGCCGGGATTCTCGCCGGGCGCGGCCACAGCCTCGACCTGATGCGGGTCCGCGCCTTTCCGTTCCACCAGGACGTGGCGAGCTTCATCGCCGATCACGACTTCGTCTTCGTGGTCGAGCAGAACCGCGACGCACAGCTGCGCACGCTGATCGTCAACGAACTCGATATCGATCCGGTGCGGCTGGTGCCGATCCTGCATTACGACGGCACCTCGATCACCGCCCGCTTCATTTCCGGCGCGATCGCCGACCGGCTCGACGCGCTGAAAGTCACGCCGCTGCGAAAGGCGATGTCATGACCTATCTCGCCAAGCCGAAATTCCACCATCCCTCGCTGCCGAAGAACGCGATCGGCTTCACCCGGCGCGACTACGAAGCCTCGACCTCGACGCTGTGCGCCGGCTGCGGCCACGATTCGATTTCGGCGGCGATCATCGAGGCGGCGTTCGAGCTGTCGATCGAACCGCACCGGGTGGCGAAGATTTCCGGCATCGGCTGCTCGTCGAAGACGCCGGACTACTTCCTCGGCGCCTCCCACGGCTTCAATTCGGTGCACGGCCGCATGCCCTCGGTGCTGACCGGGGCCAATCTCGCCAATCGCGACCTGATCTATCTCGGCGTCTCCGGCGACGGCGATTCCGCCTCGATCGGCTTCGGCCAGTTCGCCCATGCGCTGCGGCGCGGCGTCGACATGGTCTACATCGTCGAGAACAACGGCGTCTACGGGCTGACCAAGGGCCAGTTCTCGGCCACCGCCGACAAGGGCTCGAAATCCAAGAAGGGCGCGCTCAATTCCGACAGCGCGATCGACCTGGTCAGCATGGCCCTGCAGCTCGGCGCCACCTTCGTCGCCCGCAGCTTCTCCGGCGACAAGGCCCAGCTGGTGCCGCTCATCAAGGCGGCGATCCAGCACCGCGGCGCCGCCCTCATCGACGTGATCTCGCCCTGCATCGCGTTCAACAACCATGTCGGCTCGACCAAGAGCCTCGACTATGTCCGCGCCCACAACGAGGCGGTGAACGCGCTCGACGTGATGATCGGCCGCGCGCCGATCACGGTGGACCACGCGCCGGGCAAGGTGGTGACGGTGACCCTGCACGACGGCTCCGAGCTTCGCCTGCGCAAGCTGAACGACGAATACGATCCCGGCGACCGGCTGGCCGCGATGAACTTCCTCCAGGCCCACGCCGCCCGGGGCCAGATCGTCACCGGCCTGCTCTATGTCGATCCGGAAGCCGACGACCTCCACGGCCATTTCGACACGGTGCCGACCCCGCTCAACCAGCTCGGCGAGCGCGAGCTGTGCCCGGGCGCCGACACGCTCGACGCGATCAACGCCGGCCTGCGCTAGGGCATGATCCCGAAAAGTGGAAGCCGGTTTTCGGAAAAAGATCATGCTCAAATAAAAAGAAAAACGGCAGGTCTGATCCAGCGAAATCGGATCAGACCCCAGACGCGTGAACTTCCCACGGCGGGCCTGTGCCGCCTCGCCTCCTACACGACATTGCGATCACCCCGCGCGCCCGATGCGTGGAACCGATCCGCCGCCGGCGCGTAACCCCATCGCGCGCGTCATGGCGCACACGGTGGCGCAGATGATGGCGCGCACAGCGCGGCGCGGATCGCCACATTGGCGCCTGCGAAAATGCACTATAGTCGGGTTCCAGGCGGTTGGGGATCGGTCGGCTCTGCCTCGCTCCGGACGCTGCCTGACCGGCCAAACCGCCGGGACACATCCATTTCCATCGCCGGCGAACCGGCAGAGGATCGAGCAAGCGGGTATCATGACGTCACTCAAGGCACTGCAAGACCATGGCCAGGCCGTCTGGCTGGATTTCCTCGCGCGCGGCTTCATCGCCAAGGGCGACCTGAGGCGCCTGATCGAGGAGGACGGCGTGCGCGGCGTCACCTCCAACCCCGCCATCTTCGAGAAGGCGATCGGCGGCTCGCACGAATACGACGACGCCATGGCGGCCGCCTTGCGCCATCGCGACCGGCCGGTGATGGCGCTCTACGAGCATCTCGCCATCGCCGACATCCGCAGCGCCGCCGACGTGCTGCGGCCGACCTATGACCGGCTCAAGGGCGCCGACGGGTTCGTCAGCCTCGAAGTGTCGCCCTATCTGGCGCTCGACACCCGGAGGACCATCGCGGAGGCGGAGCGGTTCTGGAACGAGGTCGACCGCAGGAACCTGATGATCAAGGTGCCGGCCACGCGCGAGGGCCTGCCGGCGATCCGCCACCTGATCGCGCAAGGCATCAGCGTGAACATCACGCTGCTGTTCTCGCAAGGCGTCTACAAGGAGGTCGTGGAAGCCTATCTGTCCGGCCTCGAGGAGCATGTGCGCGGCGGCGGCGATCCGTCCCGCGTCGCCAGCGTCGCCAGCTTCTTCGTCAGCCGCATCGACAGCACGGTGGACAAGGAGCTCGACGCGGCGATCGCGAAAGCCAACGATCCGGCGGAGAAGGCCCGCCTGAAAGACCTTCAGGGCAAGGTCGCCATCGCCAATGCCAGGCTGGCCTATCAGCATTACAAGGACGTGATCGCGAGCCCGCGCTGGCAGGCGCTGCAGGCCAGGGGCGCGCGGCCGCAGCGGCTGCTGTGGGCCTCGACCGGCACCAAGAACAAGGCTTACAGCGACGTTCTCTATGTCGAGGAGCTGATCGGCCCCGACACCGTCAACACCCTGCCGCCGGCGACGCTCGATGCCTTCCGCGATCACGGCCAGTTGCGCGACAGCCTGGAGGAGAATATCGACGACGCCCGCAAGGTGCTGGCCGATCTCGACAAGGCGGGAATTTCGCTCGCCGCCATCACCGACAGCCTGGTGAAGGAAGGCGTCCAGCTGTTCGCCGATGCGTTCGACAAGCTGCTCGGCGCGGTCGCCGAGAAACGGGCGACGATTCTCGGCGCGCGGATTGACCGGCAGACGCTCGTGCTCGACGACCGCCTCGGCAGGACGGTGGCCGACGCCACCGATGCCTGGCGCGCGTCCGGCGCCATGCGGCGGCTGTGGCAGCACGACAGTTCGGTGTGGACCGGCAGCGACGAGGACAAGTGGCTCGGCTGGCTCGACAGTCCGGCGGCCGAGCGCAACAAGCTCGACGCCTACAGGCAGTTCGCGGCCTGGGTGAAGAGCCGCGGCTTCACCGACGCCGTGGTGCTGGGCATGGGCGGCTCGAGCCTGGGGCCGGAGGTGCTGGCGACCACCTTTCGCAAACGGGTCGGTTTTCCGAAACTGCATGTGCTGGATTCCACCGATCCGGCGCAGGTCGCGGCCATGGCAGACAGGGTGACGATCGCGACAACGCTGTTCATCGTCTCCAGCAAGTCCGGTGGCACCACCGAGCCGAACGCGATGAAGGACTACTTCTTCGGCCGCGTCGCGGATGAAGTGAGGCAAGGCAGTATCCAGGGCAAGGCCGGCAACCGCTTCGTCGCGGTCACCGATCCCGGCTCGTCGCTGGAGAAGGTCGCGCAGGCGCAGGGCTTCGCCCACATCTTCCATGGCGAGCCGACCATCGGCGGCCGCTATTCGGTGCTGTCGCCGTTCGGCCTGGTGCCGGCGGCCGCGGCCGGCCTCGACCTCGCCCGGCTGCTCGATTCCACGCTCGGCATGGTGCGCTGCTGCGGCCCCGACGTGCCGCCGCACGACAATCCCGGCGCCCAGCTCGGACTGGCGATGGGGCTTGCCGGCCGCGCAGGCCGCGACAAGGTCACCATCCTGTCGTCCCGATCGATCGCGGATTTCGGCGCATGGGCCGAACAGCTGATCGCCGAATCCACCGGCAAGGAAGGCAAGGGCCTGATTCCGATCGACGGCGAGACGCTCGGCGCGCCTTCAGTCTACGGCAACGACCGCTTCTTCATCGACCTGCGCACCGAAGCGGACGCGGATTCCGCACACGATTCCGCGCTGGATGCGCTGGCGCGCGCCGGCCATCCGGTGGTGCGCATCGCGATGAGATCGCCCGATCAGATCGGCCAGGAATTCTTCCGCTTCGAGATCGCGACCGCGGTGGCCGGCGCGATCCTCGGCATCAACCCGTTCGATCAGCCGGACGTCGAATCCGCCAAGATCAAGACCCGCGAACTGACCCGCGCCTTCGAGAGCACCGGCCAGTTGCCCGACGAACAGCCGTTGACCGCGATCGACGGCATCGCTCTCTACACCGACGACGCCAATGCCAAGGCGCTGCGCGGCAAGGGCGCGGACGGCACGCTGGAATCCTGGATCAAGGCGCAGCTCGCGCGGGTCGGCGCCAGCGATTACGTCGCCCTGCTCGCTTATCTCGACCGCAATGCCGGCCACACCAAGTCGCTGCAACGGATGCGGATGGCGGTGCGCGACAAGCGCCACGTGGCGACCTGCGCCGAATTCGGGCCGCGCTTCCTGCACTCCACCGGCCAGGCTTACAAAGGCGGCCCGAACAGCGGCGTGTTCCTGCAGATCACCGCCGACGACGCCAGGGACCTGGCGATCCCCGGCCAGTCCGCCAGCTTCGGCACCATCAAGGCCGCCCAGGCGCGCGGCGACTTCGACGTTCTGACCGAACGCGGCCGCCGCGCGCTGCGGATTCACCTGAAGGGCGACGTCAAGACGGGGCTCGCCAGGATCGACAAGGCGATCAACGCCGCGCTGAAGTGAGGATTCGTCGATGCAGATCGGAATGGTCGGCCTGGGACGGATGGGCGCCAACATCGTCCGCAGGCTGATGAGAAACGGCGGCCACGACGCCGTGGTGTACGACACCAACCCGAAGGCGGTCGCCGAACTGGCACAGGAAGGCGCCACCGGCGCGGCCTCGCTGCGGGAACTGGTCGGCAAGCTGAAAGCGCCGCGCACGGTGTGGGTGATGCTGCCGGCCGGCGCCATCACCGAAACCACGATCGAGGAACTGGCAAAGCTGCTGGCGCCGGACGACGTCATCATCGATGGCGGCAACACGTTCTGGCAGGACGATATCCGACGCGGCAAGGCGCTCGCGGCGAAGCGGCTCCACTACGTCGATGTCGGCACCAGCGGCGGCGTCTGGGGGCTGGAGCGCGGCTATTGCATGATGATCGGCGGCGATACGGAAGTGGTGCAGCGGCTCGATCCGATCTTCGCCACCATGGCGCCGGGCATCGGCGACATCCCGCGCACGCCCGGGCGCGAAGGCCGCGACCCGCGCGCCGAGCAGGGCTACATCCATGCCGGCCCGATCGGCGCCGGGCATTTCGTCAAGATGATCCATAACGGCATCGAATACGGCCTGATGCAGGCTTATGCCGAGGGCTTCGACATCCTCAGGAACGCCGGCAGCGACAGCCTGCCGGCCGACCATCGTTTCGCGCTCGACCTGCCCGACATTGCGGAAGTGTGGCGGCGCGGCAGCGTGATCCCGTCATGGCTGCTCGATCTCACCGCCAGCGCGCTGGCACAGAACCACGCACTGGACCAGTATTCCGGCTTCGTCGAGGATTCCGGCGAAGGCCGCTGGACCGTGAACGCCGCCATCGACGAGGCGGTGCCCGCCGAGGTGCTGACGGCGGCGCTGTTCGCCCGCTTCCGTTCGCGCAAGGACCACACCTTCGCCGAGAAAATCCTCTCCGCGATGCGCGCGGGCTTCGGCGGCCACAAGGAGCCCGGGAAGGACAGTTGATGACCTCGAACGGAATCGCCCGGCAGGTCAGCCCGGACCCCTGCAGCTTCATCATCTTCGGTGTCACCGGAGACCTCACCCATCGCCTGGTGATTCCGGCGCTCTACAACCTGGCGGCGGCGAGGCTGCTTCCGGACGACTTCTGCGTGGTGGGCATCACCCGCAAGGCCATGAGCCGCGAGGCGCTGCGCGACAGCCTGATGCAGGGATTGCGCAAACACGCCACCCGATCCGTGGACGATGCCATCGCCGACAAGCTGTTGCGCTGCGTCACCTGCATCGACGCCGACCCGTCGGCGCCGGAATCGTTCGACCGCATGGCCGCGCAACTGAAGCAGCGCGAAGCCGAACATCGCACCGCCGGCAACCGCCTGTTCTACCTCGCCACCCCGCCATCCGCCTTCACGCCGATCAGCCTGCAACTCGGCCGTGCCGGCCTCCTGAAGCAGGATGGCGGCTCCTGGCGCCGGCTGGTGATCGAAAAGCCGTTCGGCACCGATCTCGCATCCGCCCGTCGCCTCAATGCCGAACTGCTGCGCGTCGCCAACGAGCATCAGATCTACCGGATCGATCACTATCTCGGCAAGGAGACGGTGCAGAACATCCTGGTGCTGCGCTTCGCCAACGGCATGTTCGAGCCGATCTGGAATCGCAACCACATCGATCACGTCCAGATCACCGTGAACGAGACGCTCGGCGTCGGCCATCGCGGCAGCTTCTATGACGCCACCGGCGCGCTGCGCGACATGGTGCCGAACCACCTGTTCCAGCTGCTGTCGCTGGTCGCGATGGAGCCGCCGGCGCATTTCGACGCCCACACCGTCCGCTCCGAGAAGGCCCAGGTGCTGGCGGCGATCCAGGCCCAGACGCCGGACGAGGCGTTGCAGAACTCGGTTCGCGGCCAGTACACCGCCGGCCGGATCGGCGACGAGACGATTCCGGACTATCGGTCCGCGAAGGACGTGCGCGCGGACAGCACCACCGAGACCTATGCCGCGCTCAAGCTCACCATCGACAACTGGCGCTGGGCCGGCGTGCCGTTCTACCTGCGCACCGGCAAGGCGCTCGCGGCCAAGCGCACGGAAATCGCGATCAAGTTCAAGCAGGCGCCGTTCGCGATGTTCCGCGACACGCCGATCGAACGATTGTCGCAGAACTATTTCGTCATCGGCATCGAGCCCGCCGAAGGCATAACGCTTCAATTCAACACCAAGGTGCCGGGCCCCTCGATCGCGATCGACGGGGTCGCGATGACGTTCCTCTACAGGGACTACTTCAAGGCCGAGCCGAGCACCGGCTATGAAACCCTGATCCATGATTGCATGATCGGCGACAACATCCTGTTCCAGCGCGCCGACAGCGTCGAGGCGGGCTGGCGCGCCGTGATGCCTTTTATCGACGCCTGGAAAGCCGCCGGCGCGAACGGTCTCGACTTCTACCCGGCCGACAGCGACGGCCCCGCCGCCAGCGCTGCGCTGCTGGCGCGCGACGGCCGAAGCTGGCGAACGCCGGTGTGAGCATGGAGGAGCGCCCCCGCAGCGTGATCGAGGTCGCCGACGCCACCGCTCTGGCGCAGGCCGCGGCCCAGCGCGTGGTCGCGCGGATCGCCGACCAGCCGGGACGCGCCGCGGTCTGCCTGACCGGAGGTGCGAGCCCGCGGCGGCTTTATGCGCTGCTGGCTGAAGACCCCTATCGCAGCCGCATCCCCTGGGAGCGGGTGCACTGGTTCGTCGGCGACGACCGCTTCGTGCCGTTCGACGATCCGCGCAGCAATTTCGGACAGGCATGCCGGCTGTTTCTCGCCGCCTGCGCGCCTTCGGAAAACGTCCACCCGATCCCGACCGATGCACCGACGCCGCAAGCCGCCGCGGCACTGTATCAGGAAACGCTGCAATCCTTCTACGGCGCGCGCCGGTTCGATCCGGCGCGGCCGCTGTTCGCGCTGGTTCTGATGGGCGTCGGCCCGGATGGCCACACCGCGTCGCTGTTTCCCGGCGATGCCGCGCTTGCGGAAGCCGAACGCTGGGTGGTCGGGGTGGAGACCGCGCCGGTGCCGCCGCCGGTCCCGCGGGTCACGCTGACGCTGCCCGCGCTTGCGTCCTGCCGCGAGATGCTTTTCCTTGTCGGCGGCGCGGAGAAACGCGACATTGTTGCGCGCGCGTGGCGCGACGAAACGCTGCCCGCCGCCCGCGCCCAGGCGCGCGGCGACACCATCTGGCTGATCGAGGC
>JAGRLZ010000202.1 GCA_020441545.1 Xanthobacteraceae bacterium
ACCTTCGGCGACGGCAAGGCCGAGGGCCAGTCGGGCCTGCGCGACCTGCTCGGTGGCAAGGGCGCCAATCTCGCGGAAATGGCGAATCTCGGCCTTCCGGTGCCGCCGGGCTTCACCATCACCACCGCGGTCTGCACCTATTTCTACGCGCACGACAAGTCCTATCCGAAGGAATTGAAGGCGCAGGTGGAGCAGGCGCTGGCCCATGTCGGCAAGCTCACCGGCAAGGGATTCGGCGACACCCGGAATCCGCTGCTGGTCTCGGTGCGTTCCGGTGCACGGGCCTCGATGCCGGGCATGATGGATACCGTGCTCAACCTCGGCCTCAATGACGAGACCGTCGAGGCGCTGGCGGACATGTCCGGCGACCGCCGTTTCGCCTATGACAGCTACCGCCGCTTCATCACCATGTATTCGGACGTGGTGCTGGGGCTCGAGCATCACCACTTCGAGGAAATCCTCGACACCTTCAAGGACAGCAAGGGCTACACCCTCGACACCGACGTCACCGGCGACGAATGGGTTGAACTGGTCGGCCGCTACAAGCAGGCGGTGGCGGAAGAAACCGGGCAGGATTTTCCGCAGGATCCGCACGCGCAACTGTGGGGCGCGATCGGCGCGGTGTTCTCGTCCTGGATGAACGCGCGCGCGATGACCTATCGCAAGCTGCACGACATTCCGGAATCGTGGGGCACCGCGGTCAACGTGCAGGCGATGGTGTTCGGCAATATGGGCGAGACCTCGGCCACCGGCGTTGCCTTCACCCGCAACCCGTCGACCGGCGAGAGCAGGCTTTATGGCGAATTCCTCATCAACGCGCAGGGCGAGGACGTCGTCGCCGGCATCCGCACCCCGCAGGACATCACCGAGGACGCGCGCATCGAGTCCGGCTCCGACAAGCCGTCGATGGAAACGGCGATGCCGGAGGCGTTCAGGGAACTGACGCGCATCTACACGCTGCTGGAAAAGCACTATCGCGACATGCAGGATCTCGAATTCACCGTCGAGGACGGCAAGCTGTGGATGCTGCAGACCCGCAACGGCAAGCGCACCGCCAAGGCGGCGCTGCGCATCGCGGTCGAACTCGCCAATGAAGGCTTGATCTCGCGCGAGGACGCGGTGTCGCGTATCGATCCCGCTTCGCTCGACCAGTTGCTGCACCCGACCATCGATCCCGAGGCCAAACGCGATGTGGTCGCGGTCGGCCTGCCGGCCTCGCCGGGTGCTGCCTCCGGCGAGATCGTGTTCTCGTCGGATGAGGCGACCAAGCTGCAGGCCGACGGCCGCAAGGTGATCCTGGTGCGTGTCGAGACCAGCCCGGAAGACATTCACGGTATGCACGCCGCCGAAGGCATTCTCACCACCCGCGGCGGCATGACCTCGCACGCGGCGGTGGTCGCGCGTGGCATGGGCAAGCCCTGCGTGTCCGGCTGCGGCACCATTCGTGTCGATTACAGCCGCGGTTCGATGACCGTCGGCGGCCGCACCTTCAACGCGGGCGACGTCATCACCATCGACGGTTCGCTCGGCCAGGTGCTCGCGGGGCGGATGCCGATGATCGAGCCGGAACTGTCCGGCGAGTTCGGCACCCTGATGGGGTGGGCCGACGCCGTGCGCAAGCTCGGTGTGCGCGTCAACGCGGATACGCCGCCGGACGCCCGCACTGCCATCAAGTTCGGCGCCGAGGGCATCGGGCTGTGCCGCACCGAGCACATGTTCTTCGAGGAGACCCGCATCCGCACCGTGCGCGAGATGATCCTTGCCGAGGACGAGCAGTCGCGCCGCTCGGCGCTGTCGAAACTGCTGCCGATGCAGCGCGCCGATTTCGTCGAACTGTTCGAGATCATGCAGGACCTGCCGGTCACGATCCGGCTGCTCGATCCGCCGCTGCACGAGTTCCTGCCGCATAGCCAGGCCGAGATCGAGGAGGTCGCCCGCGCGATGAACACCGATCCGCGTCGGCTGGCGGATCGTGCGCGGGATCTGGCCGAGTTCAACCCGATGCTCGGCTTCCGCGGCTGCCGCCTTGCGATCGCCTATCCGGAGATCGCCGAGATGCAGGCGCGCGCGATCTTCGAGGCGGCGGTGGAAGCCGGCAGGCGCACCGGCAAGGCCGTCGGCCTCGAGGTGATGGTGCCGCTGATCGCGACGAAAGCGGAGTTCGATCTGGTCAAGGCCCGGATCGATGCGACCGCGCAGGCGGTGGCGCGCGAGACCGGCGTGACGCTGGACTATCAGGTCGGCACCATGATCGAACTGCCGCGGGCCTGCCTGAAGGCCGGCGAGATCGCGGAGGCCGCCGAGTTCTTCTCGTTCGGCACCAACGACCTGACGCAGACCACGTTCGGCATCAGCCGCGACGATGCCGGCAGCTTCCTCGGAACCTATGTGGCGCGCGGCATTCTCGAGATCGATCCGTTCGTCTCGGTCGATCGCGAAGGCGTCGGCGAACTGGTGCAGATCGGTATCGCGCGTGGCCGCAAGACGCGCGCGGGCCTCAAGGTCGGCATCTGCGGCGAGCATGGCGGCGATCCGGCCTCGGTGGCGTTCTGCCACAAGATCGGCATGAACTACGTGTCCTGCTCGCCCTATCGCGTGCCGATCGCACGGCTGGCGGCGGCGCAGGCCGCGCTCGGCAAGGAGATCGCGAGCCAGGCGTAGGCGCGCGCGACCCATACGGTCGATAAGATCAAAACGCCCGGAGCAGGCTCCGGACGTTTTTCATTTCGGTGAGTGCCCGCGTTCCCAAAGCCAACGGTCGCGTTGTTTTTGACTCGTCACGGCCGGAAATGAATCCGGTCATGATGGCGAAGAGAGCAACACTTTCTTCACCATCTTCCTTGACGGGATGTTTACCTGTTTTCGCCACGCGCGATTCACCACGATGCAGGAAAGCACTGTGGCCCAGTGACAACATGCTTGCGTGTGTCACGTGCGCATCGCCGATTAACTCCCCCGCAACTTTAATCGGCTACTAACGCAATCGATCGAATTGCACCGGCGTGCTGATCGATCGTGTGCCGTGTAAGCGTTGCGTTGCGTGAGCGTATCGATGTCTGTACTGCGTCACGGGCTGAAGGGCGCGAGATTTGCGTCCTTCAGCCTCGGCCTTTGCTTCTTCGCACTGCTGCCGACCGAAATCGGTTATCAGGATATCGCCTCGCTGCTCGCACGGCAGCCGGGTGTCGTCGAGCGCTGGCAGCAGCGGGTGTTCTCGCCGACCGTCGGTTCCATTCAGCTCGCGACCTTCAATTTCACCCGCCCGATCGGCACGGCATTGCCGCGGACCGCGGCCTATCTGCTCGCCAGCCTCGAGCGCCAGGGCAGCGACATCGTCGGCGCGGTGACCCGCAACCCCTTGCTGAAGACGCCGCCGCGCTACCACGCATCGGATTTCCCGAAGGTCGATCGCACCCTGAAGGGGGACCGCCTTGCGATCGTGACGCCGTCCGCGCCCGAGCCCGCCGCCTCGCCCCGGGAGGAGCCCGCCGGGCCGGTGGTCCACGACCGGACCGCGTCGGCACCGCTCGATGCGGAACTCAGCGATGCCCTCAAGGCGCCGCCGCTGTCGCAATTCGATGCTGACGCCGCGAAGCAGGATCACGACCGGCCTTACGACCTGAGCAAGCCGGCGGTCGATCATGCCCCGCCGGTGCCGGTGGCGCATACGGCGGATACGTTCGCGATCAAGACCGCGAGTCTTTATTTCGGCGCGACGTCGCTCGGCGTTTCGGGCGAGGCGCTGCAGCAGTGGAAGCCGGGTGAGGAGCCCGTCGTGCTGATGCCCGGTGTATCGGACCCGGATATGAAGGCGACCGCGGTGCTGTCGCCGGAGGCCGCCGCCGGCGCGCAGGCGGGCGAGAGCGTCGCGGGCAAGGGGCAGGTCAACGACAGCCATGCGGCCCATATCGAGACGCCGGCCGAGCGCCTCAAGCTCGAGGGCAAGGCGCGCGCCAGGCAGGAGAAATGCCTTGCCGAGGCGGTCTATTTCGAGGCACGCGGCGAAGCGGTGCGCGGCCAGATCGCGGTCGCGCAGGTGGTGATGAACCGGGTGTTCTCCGGCTTCTATCCGACCACGGTCTGCGGCGTCGTCTACCAGAACGCCAACCGCCGTCTCGCCTGCCAGTTCACCTTCGCCTGCGACGGCATTCCCGATGTCGTGCGCGAGCCCGACATGTGGGTGCGTGCCAGGAAGATCGCCAAGGCGACGCTGGACGGAAAGCTGTGGCTGCCCGAGGTCGGCAAGTCGACCCACTATCACGCCTATTGGGTGCATCCGTCGTGGGTGCGCGAGATGAAGAAGATGTACCGCACCGGCGTGCATACCTTCTATCGGCCGCGCGCATGGGGCGACGGCAGCGATGCGCCGAGCTGGGGCACGCCTGCCGAGACCGCGGCCATTACCGCCAGGCTGGCGGCGATCAAGCCCTGATTTCGTCGAGCGGGCGGGGCGGCCGCGCGGGTTTCCGCGGGTTGCTGGCGGTGGCGTGTTTCGCTAAGTTCGGCGCGACGCGCGGGCCTGGTCGCGCCATCCATTTCACATCCGACAATTCGGCGATTTCAGCGGGGAGCACGAGCTTGGCTACGTTCAAGGCAGTACGGATCGACAAGGCGGACAAGGGCACGACGGCGACGCTGACGCAATTCGACGAAGCCGAACTGATGGACGGCGACGTGACCGTGCGCGTCGAATGGTCGACCCTCAACTACAAGGATGGCCTTGCCATCACCGGCAAGGCGCCGGTGGTCCGCCGCTTCCCGATGATTGCCGGCATCGATTTCGCCGGCACCGTGGAGCAGTCCGCGAATCCCGCCTGGAAGGCCGGCGACAAGGTGATCTGCAATGGCTGGGGCATGGGCGAGACCCATCTCGGTGCCTATGCGGAGAAGGCGCGCGTCAACGGCGACTGGCTGGTGCGGCTGCCGGACGGCATGTCGGCCCGCGATGCGATGGCGGTCGGCACCGCCGGCTACACGGCCATGCTTTCGGTGCTGGCGCTCGAGAAGCACGGGCTGACGCCGAAGGACGGCCCGGTGGTGGTGACCGGCGCGGCCGGCGGCGTCGGCTCGGTGGCGATCGCCGTGCTGTCGAAGCTCGGCTATCATGTGATCGCCTCGACCGGCCGCACCACTGAAGCCGACTACCTGCGCGGCCTCGGTGCGTCGGAGATCATCGACCGCAACGAACTGTCGGCGCCGGCCAAGCCGCTCGGCAAGGAACGCTGGGCCGGTGGCGTCGACAGCGTCGGGTCGACCACGCTGGCCAATCTCCTGGCGATGACGAAGTATCGCGGAGCCATCGCGGCATGTGGCCTGGCCGGCGGCATGGACCTGCCGTCCTCGGTCGCGCCGTTCATTTTGCGGGGTGTGTGTCTTCTCGGCATCGACTCGGTGATGTGCCCGCTGGATTTGCGCAAGCAGGCCTGGGCGCGGCTGGCTACCGACCTCGATCACAAGAAACTTGCTGATATCACTCATGAAATCAGCCTCGACCAGGTCATCGGCGAGGGTGCGAAAATCCTCGCCGGGCAGGTCCGCGGCCGGATCGTGGTCAAAATTCCCTGAGCGATATTCAGACTTTACCAACCAAGCTGCTTCAAAGTTGCCACGGTTGGTATGGTAAGCAGCGGGTAAAGGGGGGCGTCACGCCGCCCGGCCTGCGCTCAGTTGTGTGGAGTTACAGTATGCTCGCGCGTCTTGTTCTCGGAGCCCTCGCGCTCGGCGCCATCATTGCCCCGGCCGTGGCGGGTGAGATGAAAGCGAATGAGGCACGCAAGTTCGTTATCGGCAAGGTGTTCGCCTTCACCTGCTTCGATGGCACCCGCGGCGCGGGGCGGGTGTTCAACGACGGCTCGGCTGCGGGCTCCATCCAGTTCGGCGGCGCCGGCCCGACCCGGCACATGCGGGTTCCCCGCAACACCCTCCAGGTTCGCGGCCAGTCGGTTTGCGCATCCCTGAAGGGATTGCCGTTTTCCCCGTGCTTCAATCTCGACAAGCGCGACGATCGCAGCTTCCGGGGGTCGGTTTACGGCATGGGCTTCGCCTATTGCGATTTCCATCACAAGGGGGCGGGGCACATCCTCATGGCCCGCGCCGTCTCCGGCAAGGGCCCGCGGGCCATCCATTCCCGCCGCGTGATGCGCTCGGTCAATGCCAGCGAGCCGGAAGTCGTGGCGCGGGTCGAGACGCCGAGGGTCGAACGCAACAAGCTTGATCCGGTGAAGCAGGAAGCGGTCTCCGAACTGCGTCGCTCGACCGACTGACCCGGCGGGTTTGAGGCGCCGTACCGACCCGGTCGTTTCTCTCGCATCGCAGTCCAGGCAACTCGATCCCGATCCGGTGTCATGGCGGCACCGATCCGGCTTCGGTCTCCGGCGCTGGCGGGCGGCGGAACAGGATGCGCTGGTACAGCCAGCCGATCGCCACCAGCACCAGCCCGAGGCCCATGAACGACAGCGCGCGATAGACGCCGGTCAGTTCCGACATGTCGATCATGAATGCCTTCAGGATCGTCAGCGCGATCACGACGGCTGACGCAAGGCGCGCGCGCTGCGAGTTGAACAGCACGCCGGCGCCGAGCAGCGCCACGCCCATCACCAGCCAGGCGATCGAGTAGCTGTACTGTTCGGCATCGCTGGTCGCCCCGGAGAGAATGACCGGGCCGTGATAGAGACGGCGGATTTCAAGCGAGACATAGGCGAGCGCCATCATCAGCGATCCGGCGGCGATGGTATTGGCATAGACGCGCGCGCGATGCCCGGCGACGATGCGGGACAGGATCAACGCCAGCACCGCCGGCAGCGCGTAGCCGAGCAGCAGGAGGTTGATGAACACGCCGCCGATGTCGATGTGCCAGATCATCGGATTCTCGATCAGCAGCAGCCCGAACAGAGCGATCACACCCGCGGCGACCGTCAGCAGCACCGCGCCGGCATTGTGCACGATGCTGTGGCTGCGCAGCCGCAGCCGTTCGAGGCCGATGGCCATGGCGAGCAGGACGCAGACCTGCGCGCCGAATTCCACCAGGCTGCTGTCGGCGACATAGACGTCGCTGCCATAGACCGCGTGCCGGATCTCTGCGAAGGCCAGCAGCACCGTGAACAGGATCGCGGCCGCCTCCACCATGCGCAGCGGCGCATCGTCGCCGCGGCGCCTGAGCAGCAGCCCCGCGATCCAGAACGACAGCGCCGGGATGCCGTAGCCCCACAACAGCCAGTTGAAGATCGGCGTGGTGCCGACGGCATCGCCGGCGATCCGCGGCTCGTAGCCGATCCGCAGGGTCACGATGGCGGCGAGGATCGCGGCCAGCCAGCGCAGGAACGGGATCGGCCGCTGCGCCGAAATCCAGGCGGTGCCGAGCGACGTCAGCGCCAGCGCGATCGTCAGCCAGCCTTTCTCCAGCGCGAAGGTGAGGGCCAGGGCCAGCGCGCCGAGCGTGCCGGTGGCGAACAGCGCGGCCGCAATGGTTTGTCCCGGGCGGTTGTCGCGCCGGCTCAACGTTTCCGTCGCAAAGCCGAACAGTGCGGCGAGCACCACGGCCAGGATCGCGAAGGGAATCGAGCGGTCGAGATGCGCGATGCGGGCATAGAGCGCGACCAGCAGCGCGAGCGGCGTGAAGACGCCGGAGGCCGCCCACAGCACCGGAATGCCGGCGCTGGCCGATCGCCCCTGGGCAAGGAAACCGGCGATGCCGAAGCCGGCCGCGAAGATCGCGGCGACGACCAGATGCGAGGTGACCGATTCATCAGTCGCCGAAGGACCGATTCCGGGTATCGCCCCGCCGGGCATCACCAGCACGTCGGGATTGGCGCGAACCGCCCATTCGAGGAACACCAGCGCGGTCAGCACGGCACCGGCCGCGACCGCGCCGGTGGCGGAGGCGGCGCGCCAGGCGATTGCCAGCGTCGCGGCGACCAGGATGCCGAACACGATCAGGGCGGTGTCGGCATGATTGCTGAACAGCACGATCGCGGCGGCCGCCAGCAGATAGGTTGCCGGCGCCGCGGACGATATCGGCTCGACCTTGCCGTCTTCGGCGGGCGGGCCGAACAGCAGGCCGCAGACCACCAGCAGGGCCGCCAGCGCGAAGCCGGCGATGGCGTGGAAGGCGTGCGGGCCGACCATCGACGGTCCGCAGTCGAGGCACGGCACCGTCCACAGCAAGGCGAGAACGCAGGTGGCGATGGCGAGCCATCGCCACAGCCGGACGCGGGCCAGGCCGAACGACGCGGCGGTGACGACCGCGAGATAGATGTAGAGCGCCCAGTAGTCCGGCCGTTCCGACGAGACCAGCACCGGCGTTGCGAACGCGGCCACCACGCCGAGCCCGGCAAGCGCCGGGCCATGCAGCAGCGCCGCCGCCAGCGTGCCGAGCGCCACCAGCCCGAGCAGGACGAAGGCGGTGCCCGGCACGAGGAAATCGTACAGCGCATAGGCGGCGTAGACCGTGGCGAAGGCGACCGCGGTGCCGGCCGCGGTGAGGATCGCCGGAATGTTGGCGATCGGCAGAGCCGCGACGGCGGAAATCGTCTCCTTGCGCCGGGTCCATTCGCCGGCCGCCAGAAGTGCCGCGGCGAACAGGCCGCCGAGCAGCACCCGGACGCCGGGGCCGATCAGACCTTCCTCGATGGAGTAGCGCACCATGAAGAAGCCGCCGAGCGCGAGGGTCAGCCCGCCCAGCCACACCACCCAGCGGGTGCCGATCCGCTCCTCGAAGCTGGAATCGGACTGCGGGGCGGACGTCGCGGTGGATGGCGCGTCGGCCTGTCCGGCCGCCTGGGCGGATTCGCCCGGCGAGACCGGCGGCGACTGCGCGGCTTCCAGCAGCGCGATGTCCGGAAGCGGCGGCGGGGTGGCTGCCGGTGCCGCGCCGGCGGCGGTTGTCGCCGTCATGGAAGGCGGCGCCGGAGCCGTTATCGTTGCAGCCGCGTGCGGGCCGGCGGCCTCCAGCGCGTCGATCCGCGCCTGCAGGGCCTTGGTCGCGACGAACGCTTTCCAGCCGAAAAGGCATCCGGCAATCGCCAGCGCCAGCGTTATCAATTCAAACATTCGGCCTCGGACTTGCCGGTTGTGCCCGACATCGCCGGACGGGAAGGTGACGGCGCCGGCCACGCCATGCGGCGAGGCGCGGGCTGCGAATGCCTTGGTCGCGATTGCCGCTCATCAAGTTCAAATGTCGACAAGTTCGAGTGTCGGCAAGTTCGAGCACCGACAAGTTCGATCGTGGAGCGGGCCGCGGGCGTGAATTGTCGGCCGCGACCCCGTTGACGGCCGCCTGAAGGTTCATTCGAGCTCGATCTGAAACGGCTGGCCTTCGAGCGACAGGTCGCCGGGGCCGATCTGCTCGATCGCCCGCACCATGCGGCCGTTGCGCTGCAATGCCTGGTCGGCGAGCGCGACGATCAGGCGGTTGGGATAGGCGCTCGGCGACGCCATGCGGATTCCGCGCGCGATCTCGGCCTCGTCGCGATGCGGGTTGAGCGCGCAGGCGGCGGCGAAGGCGCTGGCGGTGGAGCGGCTGATGCCGGCATAGCAATGCACCACCAGCGGCGCCCGCCGGTCCCATCCGCGCACGAAGGTCAACACGCGGTCGATGTGCTCGGTGGACGGGGCGACGAAGCCGTCCGTCGGCGTCGTGATGTCGTCCATCGACACCATCAGGTGATTGTCGGGCGGCATCCAGGCGAACCGCTGCACGCGGTCGATCTTGCCCATCACGGTGAGAATGTGGGTGGCGCCGGTCGCTTGCACGGTGGCAGGAAGCGCGGCGAGCGAACAGACGTGGATCATGGTGCTCTCCTGCTTTGCCGGAGTATAGGCCGTGCCGCTGATTCTCCGAAACTGTCCGGATGGCTTACGCCATAAGCGTATCGAATCGCGCGAGGAAGCGTTTCTCGGCCTTGCCGGCGGACCACGGCGTCAGGTAGTCGGCCTCGGTCGAGGCCGGCAGGCCGGGATCGCGGCCGAACAGGCGCCTCGCCTCGGCCTGCGAAAAGCCGGCCAGCCGGGTGGCTTCCAGATAGGCCGCGCCCATGTCCGCGGCCTTGATCGCCCGGGTGAAGTCGGCCGGCAATGCGGCCGGCAGGGCGAAGCGGATATGGATCGCCGTCAGCAGGCGCTTCTCCACAGCCTTGTAGGAGCCGCCGATCACGGCCTTGAACGGCGAGATCATGTCGCCGACGACATATTCCGGCGCATCGTGCAGAAGCGCGGCGAGGCGCAGGCGATGATCCGCGCGCGGCAACGCCTTGCGCAGCACGGCTTCGACCAGCAGCGTGTGCTGCGCGACCGAGAAGATGTGGGCGCCGATGGTCTGGCCGTTCCAGCGCGCCACGCGCGCCAGCCCGTGGGCGATGTCGCCGATCTCGATGTCGAGCGGAGAGGGGTCGAGCAGGTCGAGCCGGCGGCCGGACAGCATGCGCTGCCATGCGCGCGGCGCCGGCACCGCCATCTTCGCGGCACTCATCTTCGCAGCACTCATCGGCGGACCAGCCGCGGCTTGCGCTGCCGGTGGCCGCAGGTCTCGTGGCAATGGCAACTGACGAGGTGGTCGTTGACCATGCCGGTCGCCTGCATGAAGGCGTAGACGATCGTGGGGCCGACGAACTTGAAGCCGCGCGCGACCAGTTCCTTCGACATTTTGGTCGAAAGCGGTGTTGCGGCCGGCACGCTTGCGGTGGTCTTGAACCGGTTCACTTTCGGACGGCCGTCGAGGAAATCCCACAGCAATGTCGAGAAGCCCGGGCCATCCTCCATGATCCTGAGATAGGCTTTGGCACTGTTGATCGCGCCTTCGATCTTGGCGCGGTTGCGGACGATGCCGGCGTCGTTCATCAGGGCTTCGACCTTGCGCGCATCGTAGCGCGCGATTCGGGCCGGCTCGAAGTCGTCGAAGGCGCGCCGGAAATTATCGCGCTTGCGCAGGATGGTGATCCACGACAGGCCGGCCTGGAAGCCGTCGAGGATCAGCTTCTCGTAGAGCGCGCGGTCGTCGTATTCCGGCACGCCCCATTCGGTGTCGTGATAGGCGACATAGAGCGGATCCTCGCCCGGCCACGGGCAGCGGGTCAGGCCGTCGGCATGGACTTTCGCGCGCGTCATGCCACGGTTTTCCGTTGCAGGTCGCGGACGTCGCCGGGAGCGGCGAGCTGCACGGGGATGCCGCCCGCGGTGAGCGGCGTGCCGGCATCGAGCGCGTCGCCGACCTTGTCGATCCGCAGCAGCGCCAGTCCCTGGCCTTGCGCGGAGGCGCCCATCGTGCCGACCTGCCGGTCTCCGGCGAGGATCGCGACGCCGGCTTCCGGCGCTGCGCCGTCATGGACGACGCGCACGGTGCGCGTGCGGGCCGTGCCGCGATGTTGCATCCGGGACACGACCTCCTGGCCGATATAACAGCCCTTGTCGAAATCGACGCCGTGCAGCCGGTCCATGTTGGTCTCGTGCGGGAAGGCGTCTCCGTAGCCGAAGTCGAGCCCGCCGCGTGGAACCCCGCAGGCGATGCGATGCGCGTCATACGCCGCTTCATCGGCGAGGTCGGCACCGGCCAGCTTCGCGGCCTTTTCGGCAAGGTCCTGCGGGATGAGGATGCGCCATCCCAGCCGCGCGTCGCGCGGATCGGCGAAGGACAGGTCGATCTGCGTTTCCGGCGTTCCGTCCCACACCGCCAGCGCGCCGAGCTTGTCGGTGAGGTTCTCGACGCTCACCTTGGCGCGCAGCTTGTAGAACCCGAGCTTGGTCGCGAGCTGCGCCGCCAGCGCCTTGGGGCAGTCGATCAGGAAGCCGCCGCCATGGCCGGCCGGGGCTTCGGTGACCAGGAAATCGATCACGATCTTGCCTTGCGGCGTCAGCAGCGCGCCGAACCGGCCGAGGCCCGGCTGCAGCGCGCCGACATCGGTGGTGACCAGGCCGTTGAGGAAGCCGCGCGCATCCTCGCCGGAAACCTTCACCACGCCGCGGTCGGAGAGAAACGCTGCCTTCATGTCGAAATCCCGGGGAATTGAGAAAAACCGGCGCACCCGATATCGCACGTGAAGGTAAGACGCTAAGGTAGCGCCAGCAAGGCCCGCGCGGCATCTCTTCACCGGCAAAACCCATGTTCAAGGCCCGATGACCCAGACATTCGACGTGATTCTCAAATCCGGCACCGTCGTCAACCAGGACGGCGAAGGGCCGTGCGACATCGGCATCACGGCGGGCCGCATCGCAGCCCTCGGCGCGCTGGGTCAGGCGTCGGCGGGGCAGGTGATCGACTGCAGGGGGCTGCATATCCTGCCCGGCGTGATCGACACCCAGGTGCATTTCCGCGAGCCGGGCCTCACCCACAAGGAAGACCTCGAAAGCGGCTCGCGCAGCGCGGTGATGGGCGGCGTCACGGCGGTGTTCGAGATGCCGAACACCAATCCGCTGACCGTCACCGAGGAGGCTTTCACCGCCAAGGTGAAGGCCGGTTATCATCGCATGCATTGCGACTACGCCTTCTTCATCGGCGGCACGCGCGACAATGTCGAGGCTCTGCCGGAGCTGGAGCGGGCGCCCGGTTGCGCCGGCGTCAAGGTGTTCATCGGCTCGTCCACCGGCAGCCTGCTGGTCGAGGACGATCCCAGCCTGCGGCGCATCCTCAGCGTGATCCGCCGCCGCGCGTCGTTCCATGCCGAGGACGAATACCGCCTCAACGAGCGCAAGCACCTGCGGATCGAAGGCGATCCGCGCTCGCATCCGGTCTGGCGCGACGAGATCGCGGCGCTCACCGCGACGCAGCGGCTGGTGACGATCGCCCGCGAGACCGGCGCACGCATCCACGTGCTGCACATCTCGACCAGGGAGGAGATCGCCTTCCTGCGCGACCACAAGGACGTCGCCTCCTGCGAGGCCACGCCGCATCATCTCACGCTGGCCGCGCCGGAGTGCTACGCGCGTCTCGGCAGCCGGGCGCAGATGAATCCGCCGGTGCGCGATTCGCGCCATCGCGACGGCATCTGGTACGGCATCGCGCAAGGCATCGTCGATATCCTCGGCTCCGACCATGCGCCGCACACGCTGGAGGAGAAGGCCAGGACCTATCCGGCGTCGCCATCCGGCATGACCGGCGTGCAGACGCTGGTGCCGGTGATGCTCGATCACGTCAATGCCGGGCGGTTGTCGCTGGCGCGTTTCGTCGACCTGACCAGCGCGGGACCGGCGCGGCTGTTCAACATCGCGATGAAGGGGCGGATCGCCGCGGGCTATGATGCCGATTTGACCATCGTCGATCTGAAGCGACGGGAAACCATCACCAATGCCTGGACCGCCTCGCGCGCCGGCTGGACGCCCTATGACGGCCTGCCGGTGACGGGATGGCCGGTCGGCACCTTCGTCCGCGGACGGCGCGTGATGTGGGAAGGCGAACTGGCCACGCCGTCGACCGGCGAGCCGGTCGCGTTTCTCGAAACGCTGAAGCCGTAACGCTTACTGGCGGGGCAGGGTGATGGAGAATTCGCCGTTGCGGATCCGCACGGCGAGCCCTTCGGCGAATTTCGACACCGCGTCCTCGCCATAGGTGCTGACCATTTCGGCGAGCGCGGCAAACAGGCTCGCCTGCGCCAGGCAATCGCCGTCGATACCGTCATGGCGCGCTTCGGCCCAGGCTTCGTTGAGGTAGTTGAGCGCGGCGCGCTTCTGCTCGTGGTCGGGCAACGGCTCGCGGGCAGCAGTGAAGGTCAGCGACATGAAATTCCCGGACAGTCTGGCAAAGCGCCTTGAATCGAATCGCCTCAAAGCGTCTCGCCAAGGTTTAGCATGTGAGCCGCGCGCGCCTAGACCACATCTTTAGGAAGGGTTAACGGAGCCGTTAGGGTCTGATCCAACTGCGTCGAATCAGATCCGCCGTTCATCTTTTTGTTCGAGCATGATCTTTTCCCGAAAACCGGCTTCCACTTTTCGGGATCATGCTCCAGCGATCGCCCGATTGTCTCGGAGCGTGCTCTCCCGGCAACAGCGGAACACCCGATGCTGCTTCTCCTGCGGTGGGCGTGCGGCCTCTATCAATTGGCGTAGCGCGCGGTGAGGTCGCGCGAGATGCGGGCGCCTTCCGCGATCGAGCGCCGGATCACCACGTTCGCCGCCGGCGTGCAGGTCCGATAGGTCTGCTGGAAGCTGTTATAGCCGCGATTGAAGGCGGCGATCATGCGGGTGCGGCGTTCGCCGGCGGGCGTCTCGGCATTGATGAGCGCCTGCATTTCGTTGCGCCATTTCGGCCCTTCATTGGCGCCGCAGATTCCGCGCAGATAATGCAGCGCGCCGAGGATCTCGGCGAGCCGTTGCAGGTCGCCGTCGAACGGCGCCGCGGTGGCGCCCTGCGCGCGCGCCGATCCGACGCCCGCGGACAGGCTGCCGGCTGCAATCAACAGAACAATGGCGAGTATGCGCTTGAGCATGATCCGATCCGGATGTGGCGGTGATATGCCCATTCGCGGGGGGCTTCGCAAGCCTCGGGGGCTTCGCAAGCCTCGGGGGCTTCGCAAGCCTGCATCGCCATGCCGGCCGTCGGCGTCGGCGGCCGCCGCGGATCAGCGTGGATTTATCAGCCGCCGGGCGGCATCGACGATATCCGGAAGCCCCTGCGTGGTTGCGATCTCGCCGGTTCGGGCCAGGATCGGCAAGGTATCGGGGAAGATCCAGCGAAACTCGTCCAGTTCCGCGTTGAGGTTCACCGTTCCGCCACGCCACTGCGCCGCGAACGAGATGACGAGATAGTGCCCGGCCCGTCCGGCGGCCGGATCGGGCAGAACCTCGCGCCAGCCGGCGAAGCCGGCGATCCCGATCGACAGCGCGGTTTCCTCCCGCACTTCGCGCGCGACCGCCTCGTGCAGCGTCTCGCCGTGCTCGACCCGCCCGCCGGGCACCGAATAAAGGCCGCGACCCGGCTCGCGGGCGCGCCGCACCAGCAGAACCTGCCCGTTGTGGAAGATCACGGCGCTGACGGCAAGCTGCGGACGCTCGCCCATTACGGCAGATGCTCCTGCATGATGGTGTCGACATCGACTTCGGTGTTCGAACCATGAATGATGCCGCCGGCCTGCGCAACCAGCGGCTTGACCCAGCCGGTGGCCTGCCGGGCCAATGCGATTCGGGTCTTGTCCTGCCTGACGTCCCGCATGGCGTTGCCAATTGCGGTGAGAATCGATGTCATCGTGTCGGTGATGGTGTCGAACTCCGCGCGAACGGCCTTGTCGCTGGAGTCGTAGGCGGCGATCGCAAGGTCGCGCGCCTTGAAATTCGACGCCGCGAAATGTTCGCGATAGGACAACGGACGCCATTCGAGGAAATCGGCGGTACATTCCGGCATGTCCGGAATCATCTCGAGCAGCATGACGGCTTCGTTGAAATGATTCAGGTAGTCGGTCGCAAGGCCGGTCCGCGGATTGATGTTCGCCGCCAGCAGGTCTGCGTCGCTGGGCATCGCGGGCGTTGGAGATGAAGGGGCCGGCGCCGTGGTCTTGAAAGCGTGTGAGGACATCGCATCCACTGTTGATGCTCGGAGTTAAAAGGTGCTGAAGAAGTTGCCGGGACGAGGCGGGAAATGTGCGGTCGTTATATAGTTACCTCGGCGCCATCCGCAATTCGCGCGCTCTTTGCCTATGGCGAGCAGCCGAACTTTCCTGCACGTTATAATATCGCGCCGACCCAGCCGATCGTGGTCGTCATCGCGGATCGGAGCGCGCGTCATGTCCGCCTGATGCGCTGGGGCTTCATTCCGGCATGGGTCAAGGATCCGCGCAATTTCACGCTGCTCATCAACGCGCGCGCCGAAACCGTCCGCGACAAGCCGGCGTTCCGCAACGCGATCCGGCGCCGTCGCTGCCTCGTGCCTGCCGATGGCTATTACGAATGGCACACCTCCGGCGGCCAGAAGCATCCGTATTTCATCTATCCGCGCGGTGGCGGGCCGATCGGATTCGCCGGCCTGTTCGAAACCTGGGCCGGCCCCAACGGCGAGGAAGTCGATACGGTCGCCATCATCACGGCTGCGGCGCCTCCCGATCTGGCGGTATTGCATCATCGTGTCCCGGTGACGATCGCGCCGGAGGATTTCGCGGCCTGGCTGGACTGCGCCGGCGTGAGCGCCGACGAGGCCGCGGCGATGATGGTCGCGCCGCGCGACGGTGCATTCGGCTGGCATCGGGTGTCGCGCGACGTCAACCGCGTCGCCAATGACGACGCGCAACTGATCCTGCCGGTTTCCGAGCAGGCGATTGCGGAGGACGCAGCGCGGCCGGTCGCGAGGCAACGGCCGGCGCGGCGCAGGCCGGCTGCCGCGCCGGACGACGGCGGGCAGGGCTCGTTATTCTGACAAGGCTCGTTATTCTGAAACCGGACGAGAGCGCTACAGCACCTTGCCGGGATTCATGATGTTGAGCGGATCGAGCATCGCCTTGATGCCGCGCATCACATCCATTGCCACCGCGTCCTTCACCTCCGGCAATTCGTCGCGCTTCATCACGCCGATTCCGTGCTCGGCGGAGATCGAACCGCCCAGCCGGCGCACGATCGCGAAGACCTCCGCGCTGATGTCGTGCCAGCTTGCGAGGAATGCCCTGGTGTCGCCGCCGACCGGCTGGCTGACATTGTAGTGGATGTTGCCGTCGCCGAGATGGCCGAACGGCACCGGACGGCTGCCGGGGACCACCTTCACCACCGCCGCATCGGCCTCCGCGATGAAAGCCGGGACGGCTGCGACCGGCACCGAGACATCGTGCTTGATCGAGCCGCCTTCGGGCTTCTGCGCCGGCGAAATGACTTCCCGGAGTTTCCAGAACGCGGCTCGCTGGGCGAGGTTCTCCGCGATCACGGCATCGTCGGCGATGCCGTCTTCCAGCGCGCGCGTGAGGATCGCCTCGATCGCCGCGCGGGCATCGTCGCGCATCGACGATACCTCCATCAGCACGTACCACGGATAGCGCGTCGACAGCGGATCGCGGATCGCGGGGCCGTTCCGCACGCAGAAGTCGACGCAGATTTCCGCCAGCAGCTCGAAGCTGGTCAGGCCGCCGGCCGCCTCGTTCTGGGCGATCTCCAGGAGCCTCAACGCCGCGTCGGGTGATTGCAGCCCGACGAAGGCGGTCTCCACCGCGCGCGGCTTGGGAAACAGCCGCAGGCTCGCCGCGGTGATGACGCCGAGCGTGCCTTCGGCGCCGATGAAAAGGTTGTGCAGGTTGTAGCCGGTGTTGTCCTTCTTGAGCCTGGTCAGCGTGTTCAGCACGCGGCCGTCCGCCAGCACCACTTCCAGCCCGAGCGCCATCGATCGCGCGACGCCGTAGGCGAGCGCGCCGGTGCCGCCGGCATTGGTGGAGAGGTTGCCGCCGATGGTGCAGCTTCCCTCCGCCCCCAATGACAGCGGAAACAGCCGGTCGACGTCGTCGGCGCGCTGTTGCAGGGTCTGCAGCACCACGCCGGC
>JAGRLZ010000203.1 GCA_020441545.1 Xanthobacteraceae bacterium
CGCCGCAGGCCGCCCGCCCGGCCGGCAACAATGTCGACCGCGTCGCCCTTGCCGCGATCGCGGCCGCCGTCGCGCCGGAGCAGCCCGCCGCGCCGGCGCCGGTCCAGCCGGCCTCCTATGGCGACGTGACGGTGCGTCCGGTTGCCCAGAAGCCGTCGCTGTTCCCCGAGCCGGAGCCGATGCAGCCGGACCTGCACGAGCAGGCCCCGCCCGAGAACTTCATTCCGCAGGCCGCCGAGCGGGCGCCGCTTCGCTCGCCGCGGATGCCGAAGTTCGAGGAATTGCCGATGACCGCGCAGGCCGAAATCCGCCAGGCGAGAGGCGAGGTGGACGAGGACCAGCCGCAGAAGACCCGGTTGTCGCTGCTGCAGCGCCTGGCCAATGTCGGGCTCGGCCGCCGCGACGAGGACAGCGAGCCGCCGATCGCCGCGCGTGCGTCGGGGCCGGCGATGCCGCAGATGCCGCCGCTGCAGGAGAGTCGTCCGCAGCGTTCGGTCGCCCAGCAGATGGCGGCGCACGATCCGGTATCGGAATACGCCCGCCGGCCCGCACCGCAGGGACTGGATGCTCATGGCCGTCATGCGCCTGTGGCGCCGGCGCCACAGGGCGACGATCATTTGGATATCCCGGCCTTTCTGCGCCGGCAGTCGAACTGACCGATTGTAACAATCGATGAGAATTTTAACTCCCGGCCTTCAGGGCCGGGAGTTTTTCATGTCGGCAGGGGGATCGGCTGCGGGGGTATAAGTCGATGATTTTTAATTCGAATTTTCATCACCCTGAATTCGCCGGCTGTGGGCTTGCGGGTTCCGTCGCCCAAATTTGGTTAACGCGCGGCATCAATGCGGCAAAAGCCGGGTAACAATCGGTAAAAAAGCGTGAATTGGCGGGGTTTGGGGCAACAAGGTATGGTTTGCCATGACTTTGGGGACATCGAATCGAGTCGCGGCCTGAGCCGCCACGGGCATTCGATGGGTCAGCATTGGGCACTTCTGGTATGAAATTCAGCCGACAGACGACGCTCCGGTCGCAAGCCACCGTCACGGGTATCGGCGTGCATTCCGGGGCACCTGTCAATCTGACCATCGGGCCGGCGCCGATCGATGCCGGCTTCGTTTTTGTCCGGACCAGCCCGGAAGGTCACGACCGCGCCATTCAGGCCACCGCCAGGGCGGTGACCGCGACCGCCTTCGCCACCGTTCTCGGCGACCGCGACGGTCCGATGGTGTCGACGGCCGAGCATGTCCTGGCCGCGCTACGGGGAATGGGCGTCGACAACGCCACCATCGAGGTCGATGGCCCCGAAGTGCCGATCATGGACGGCAGCGCCGCCGGCTTCGTCGCCGCGATCGACCAGGCCGGAATCACGGAGCAGAGCGCCGCGCGCCGTTACATCCAGGTTCTCAAGCCGGTTCAGGTCCGTTCGGGCGACAGCTTCGCCGAACTGCGCCCCTGGGCCGACGGCTTCCGCGCCGAGATCGAGATCGATTTCGCCAATCAGGTGATCGGCCGGCAGACCTTCGCCATCGATCTGAACCCCGAGAGCTTCCGCCGCGAGATCAGCCGCGCCCGCACCTTCGGCTGCCTCAGCGACGTCGCCAAGCTCTGGGAGGCCGGCTTTGCCCGCGGCGCATCGTTCGAGAACTCGGTGGTGTTCGACGACACCCGCCTGCTGAATGCCGAGGGGCTGCGTTATGCCGACGAGTGCGCCCGCCACAAGGCCCTCGACGTGGTCGGCGACCTGGCGCTGGCCGGTTTCCCGCTGCTGGCGTCGTTCCGCTCGGTGCGCGGCGGCCACAAGCTCAATCATGCGGTCCTGACCGCGCTGCTGGCGGACCGGACCTGCTGGCGGATCGTCGAGGCCGAGCGGTCGCGCCGCGCCCGTCCGGTGGAAGCCATCGGCGGCATGGTCGGTGGGCTGGTCGCGCCGGCTTACGGCCCGGACGTTTCCTGAAGCTGCCGCGTTTGCTGTGGGGCGGGGGCGACCACGTTCGCCGCGCCCGCGCTTGTGGTCTCCGTTGCGGCCGTCGTGATTGTGGCCGTCGTGATTGTGGCCGTCATGCATCACCCACGGGCTGCGTCATCGTCGCGCCACCGTCGCCTTAATCCGGGCGAAATGGCTGCGTACCCGATTGGTGAAAGACGGTTTTTCGGCTAAAGAGGCGCGCGGTCGCACCACGGGCCGGCTTGACGTTGCATTTCCGATATCC
>JAGRLZ010000204.1 GCA_020441545.1 Xanthobacteraceae bacterium
CGATCGCCTGACACCGGCACTGCGCACCATGATCCGGGTCTGCGGCGAGGACGAGGGCGTCGGCGCCTTGCTGTTGACCGGAGCCGGCACGGCATTCTGCGCCGGCGGCGACGTCAAGGGCATGGGTAGCAACCGCAGTGCGGCGAAGGCGGCGATGTCATTCGACGAGAGAGTGGCCGACCTGCGCGAACGCCAGCGGCTTCTGACCGGCGCGCTGGTGAGGGTGCGCAAGCCAACCATCGCCGCGCTGCCGGGGGCTGCGGCCGGCGCCGGCCTCGCCATCGCCATGGCCTGCGATATCCGCGTCGCCGCCGAATCGGCCTTCGTCACCACCGGCTATGCGCGAATCGGCATGAGCGGCGACTACGGCATCGCCTGGCTGTTGACGCGCCTCGTCGGCACCTCGCGGGCGCGCGAACTGATGTTCACCGGCGACAAGGTGGAGGCGAAGCGCGCCGAAGCCATCGGGCTCGTCAACCGCGTCGTGCCCGACGAAAGACTTCGCGAGGACGCCTTCGCGCTGGCCAGGTCGATCGCGGCGGGACCGTCGATCGCATTGCGCTACATGAAGGACAATCTCGACGACGCGCTTGTGGTCGATTTCGATACCGCGCGCGACACCGAAGCCGAACGGCTGATGCGTACCGCCGAGACGGCGGACCATCACGAGGCGGTGCGCGCCTTCGTCGAGAAGCGCCCGCCGGTTTTCACGGGGAAATGAACAGGACGCCGCCGTTCAGTGCAGCGGCGCGGCATCGAAAGTTTGCGCGGCGTGACGCCAGCCCGAGCAGGGAATCGTTTCCGGCGCGGGATCGACCGGCTTCTCGAAACGGACCGTCTTCCAGTCGTCCGGCGTCGGGCTGAAGTCGTAGCCGGACCTGGCCGCGAGACCGATCATCGCGGCGTTGGAACGCAGCGTGTCGCCGAAGACGCTGCGCGCGCCAAGCGCCGCGGCGCGGCATTCGAGATTCGACAGGAGCGCGCGGCCCAGTCCGTGGCCCTGCCAGTGATCGCTCACCGACAGGCCGAATTCGAAGCGGTCGGTCGATGGATCGATCTGGTAGCGCGCCTCGCCGACGATGCTCTCGAAGCCGTCGATCCGCGTTACCGCGATGACGGTGAAAAGATTATGTTCGCCGGAATGGATCGACTTTTCCAGTTCGCCCGGCGGCAATGCGGCGGTCGCGCCGAAAAAGCGGTTGTAGCGCGATGTCTGCGACAGCGCGCGGACGTAAGCCTGCAACGCCCCCGCGTCCGCCGGCTCGACGAAGCGCACCGTCACGCGATGCCCGCCGGGCAGGCTCAGCATGTCGGCATGTTGCGAAAAATCATGGAAATCGAGCGCGCGCATGGCGAGCCTCCTCGATCGTCCGGATTCAACGAGGGCGGGCGGCCTGAATGACCGCCCGCTCCTGCTCGCGTCAGCTGCGCCAGAACGGCTTGTCGGCCTCGGCCAGCATCTCCGACCATGAGATGCCGACATCGTGCAGGTCGCGCTCGGTCCAGCGCGCCAGCTCGCGCCGCTGCACCGCACGCTCGTGCCAGGCATGCAGCGTCTCGCCGAGATGGGCGAGCAAGCCTTCATCATGATGATTTGTCATCGCAGGGTAAGAGCGGTTGGACATCATAGCCTCCATCGGATAACTTCTGATAGTGAGTATTGTGCGTGGAAGTCCTTCCCGCAAACGACACTTTGAACCTCTTCACATGATATAAATTCATCTGAAAGGAAGGGCCATGCCGGATCGTCTGCCCTCCCTCAACGGCCTTCGCGCCTTCGAGGCGGCGGCGCGCCATCTCAGCTTCACGGTGGCGGCCACCGAGCTGAACGTGACGCAGACCGCGATCAGCCATCAGATCAAGCGGCTGGAGGCCGAACTCGGCGTCCGCCTGTTTGTGCGCAAGAACCGCGCGCTGGCGCTGACGCCGGCAGGCAACGACTATCTCCCCGGCATCCGCGCCGCGTTCAACGACCTGCGGCTCGCGACCGATCGGCTGCGGCGCAGGGACCAGAGCCCGAAGCTGATCGTCTCGACGCTGGCCTCGTTCGCCGCCAAATGGCTGCTGCCGCGGCTGTCGGCGTTCCAGGAAGCCTATCCGGGCATCGACGTCCGCATCGCGACCTCAACGGAACTGATCGATTTCCAGCGTGGCGACGTCGATGCCGCGATCCGCTATGGCCGCGGCGAATGGCCGGGCCTGCGCGCCGACTGGCTGATGGCCGACGATATCTTTCCGGTGTGCAGCCCGGCGCTGCTCGACGGCGACCGGCCGCTGCGCCGCCCGGAGGATCTCGCCAACCATACGCTGCTGCACAACAGCGCCGCGCCCGACGACTGGCGCCTGTGGCTGACGGCGGCGGGCCTGCCCGCGAATCTGTCGCATCACGTCGGGCTGACCTTCGATCTCGCCTTCATGACGGTCCAGGCCGCCATCGACGGCCAGGGCGTCGCCATCGGCCGCACATCCTATGTCCGCGACGACATCGCCAAGGGCCGGCTGGTGGCGCCATTCAAGACCACGCTGCCGGCCAATGCCGGCTTCTATCTGGTGGCGCCGGAGAGCCATGCCGACACGCCGAAGCTGATCGCGTTCCGCGACTGGCTGATCGAATCCGCGCGGGCCTCGCTATGAGCGGCCGCGGTTGAAGCGTTTTCGAGCGAAGCGGGGGCCGGTTCGCGTAAAGAAAACGCGTCAAAAGAAGGATATGGAGCCCCGTTCCGATTCCATCGGAACGGAAATGGCTCTCGCCGGAGACCGCGCCCGCCGTCCGGTTGGCGGCGGCGCCTGACGGCAGGCGCGACAGGTCGAAGGCATGACAGATAGAAGGCGCTACAGATCGACGACCACGTAGTCGTTCTCGACCGAGACCTTCAGGGTCTCGGCGACATAGGGGCCCTTGACCACGCTCGCGCCGGCCTCGACGTGAGCGGCATAGGCCTTCACCCGGAAGCGCCGCGGGTCGCAATAGGACTGCCCGGTGCGGACGTCGAATTCCCAGCCGTGCCAGGGGCAGCGGATGATCTCGCCGAGCCTGGTATATTCGATCTCGCCCGGCGTCGAGGATTGCGCCAGTCCGATCAGCGGTCCCTCGCACAGCGCCGCGCCCTGATGCGGGCAACGGTTGAGCAGGCCGAAGAATTCGCCATTGATGTTGAAAACCGCGATCGGCCGCTCGTCGACGGTCATGAATTTCCGCGTTCCCGGCGGCAGGTCATCCACCGCCGCCACCACATGCCGCGCCATCAGGTCAGTCCGTAGAGTTTCTTGGCATTGCCGAGATAGAACGCCGCGCGGTCGGCGTCGCTGACGCCGGCCGGCAGCACCCGCATCGGCTCGTCGAAATCCCAGTGCGGATAATCGGTGGCGAACAGCAGCTTGTCCCAGCCGATCCAGTCGATGGTCTGGAACAGGTGATCGCGCCGCTCCGGATCCTCCATCGGCTGTGTCGTCCACCAGATGTGGTCCTTGATGTATTCCGACGGCGGCCGGCTGACATGCGGCACCTCGCTGCGCAGCCGCTGCCAGACCCGGTCCAGCCGCCACGACAGCGACGGCGCCCAGCCGAAGCCGGCCTCGACCATGATCATCTTCAGCTTCGGGAACCGCGCGAACACGCCTTCCAGCACCAGGCTCGCCAGCGCGGTCTGCTGGCATTGCGAGTGCCCGACCATCTCCTCGATGTAATAGCTCGGCCAGCCCGACGCGGTAATCGGATTGCCGCCGAAGCCGAAGGCATGGACGCCGATCGGCAGCCCGACCTCCTGCGCCGCCTCGTAGATCGGCCAGTAGCGGCGCTGGCCGAGCGGCTCGACGTTGCGGCTGAGCAGCAGCACCTGGATGAAATTCGGATCGCCGGCGCGCTTGCGGATTTCGGCCGCCGCCGCCGAACCATCCTCGTTGGCGACCACGATCGACGCCTTCAGGCGCGGCTCCTTGCTGGTCCATTCCGCGACCTGCCAGTCGTTGACCGCGGTGGCGAGCGCCGCGCTGAGGTCCTGGTTGCGCAGGCCCTGCCCGGTGTTGAGCGGATTGAGCACCCCGAGCACGACGTTGTTGGGATCGAGATGCTGCTTCTGCATGAAGGACAGCGACGAGCCCTGCACGCCGCCCTCCGGTGGATAGGCGTCGCGCCGCGAGGCGTTGGGCTGCGCCTTGGGGTAAGGCGGACCTTCCATCATGCCCTGATAGGCATGGCCGCCATAGGTCTCCAGATGCTCCTGCCAGCGCTTCGACAGATACGGGTAGAGATCCCTCATCGAGCGGCGGGCGGGATGGATGTCGCAATCGGCGATCGCGGTCACGGCGCCGGCCGGCGCGCCGCGCTCGGCGGCGGGGCGGAACTGCACGTTCATGCTGCGGCCTCCTTCGCTTCGGCGCCCTTGAGACGCCCGTATGTCGCATGCGGATTGTCGATCATGATCTTGCGCACCAGGTCCGGCGGCAGGCCGTCGGGCAGCACGTCATTTCCATCGAACTGCCAGTGCGGATAGTCGGTCGAGAACAGCACCAGTTCGTCGGACTGCATCTGGTCGAAAATGCGGTCGAGGACTGCGGCGTCCGGCGGCGCGTCCACCGGCTGCAGCGAGAAACGCACGTTGCTGCGCACGATCTCCATCGGCGCGCGGTCGACCCACGGCGTCTCCATGCGCACGCCGCGCCAGAACTTGTGCAGCCGCCACACGAAGGACGGCAGCCAGGTGAAGCCGGACTCCAGCATCACGACTTTCAGATTCGGGAACTTCGCGAACACGCCCTCGATGATCAGGCTGGTGAGCTGGGTCTGGAACGCCTGCGCCTGGGCGACATAATCCTCGATGTGATAGGAGCCCCAGCCGACCGAGCTCGGCGGGTTGTGGTAGTTGCTGCCGGCATGAACGCCGATCGGCAGGCCGTGGCGCTCCGCCGCGGCATAGATCGGCCACAGCGCGCGCTTGCCGAGCGGGATGTCGCCCATCGCCAGCATCAGCACCTGGACGAAGCGGCGGTCGCGGGCGCAGCGTTCGATCTCGGCCACCGCCTTCTCGACATTCTGCGCCGGAATGACGATGGAGCCGCGCAACCGGGTATCCTTGTCGAGCCACTCCTTGACCAGCCAGTCGTTGAGCGCGCGGCAGAAGGCGTCCGCCATGTCCTCGCTGAACACCATCTGCAAGCCGTAGAGCGGATTGCAGATCCCGATCGCCGTGCCGAACGGGTCGAGCGCCTGGGTGGTGAGATCGTGAAGGCTTGCGCCCGGCTTGCCCTCGACGGGCCGCCAGTCGGGCCGCGCGGAAATCGGCGAATGCGGCGGATAGGACTGCGACTCGAGGTCGGTCATGCCGCGCGTCGTCACCTGGTCGCGCCAGTAGTCGTTGAGGTAAGGCAGAAGGCTGGTGAGATGAGGCAGCGCCGGATGCAGATCGCAATCCACGCCGCCCGCAATCGGTGACGTCATCGGTTCGGTTTCCTCCTGCTGCCCATGCAGCGAAAGCGTCCGGGGTGATTTGACACCCGCCGGCCGCATATCGCAAGCGGGGCGCGTGTTGTTTCGCGGCGGCAATGCTGCCATACGATTCAGGGCGGCAACGGCATGGCGATACCCAACCTAGCGCGTCACTGCTCATCGGCGCCCCCGGCCCGACATGCAGATGCGACGGAGAAACGAGCGATGAAAGAACTGATCGAGATTGCCGGCCGGGTCGCGGACAGGCTGATCGCACGCAAGCAGACCGTCGCGGTCGCGGAATCCTCCGCCGGCGGGCTGATCTCGGCGGCGCTGCTCGCGGTGCCGGGGGCCTCGCGCTATTTTCTCGGCTCGGCCGTGGTCTATACGCGCGAGGCGCGGCGCACGGTGATGGATATTCCGGATGGCGACATGAAAGGCATCCGCTCCTCGTCCGAGCCCTATGCCAGGCTGCTGGCGGACCAGATCCGCCGCCGTCTCGCCAGCGACTGGGGCGTGTCGGAAACCGGCGCCGCCGGACCGACCGGCAACCGCTACGGCGATGCCGCCGGCCATAGCTGCATCGGGATCGCAGGGCCCGGCCAGTCCGTCCTCACGATCGAGACCGCGAGCGCCGACCGCGTGGCCAACATGCATGCCTTCGCCCGCGCGGCCCTGATGGAACTGGACAGGCAACTCGCCCAGTCAAGCTGACACGCCATCTGCCCCGGCAAAGGACGCATTCCGGCGGGTTAACCGTGATCGCAATCCGACAGATTGTGCACAGCCGCGATACCCGTGCCGCGGGACTCCGCCGTCGCATCGCGGTTAATTTTGCGTTACATTGATTGGTACAATGCACGCATTCGAGGCCAGAGATGTCCGTTGCCGCCCCCGCTGTTCCGCCGAGCCAAGTTTCACCGAACCGAGTTCCGCCGAGCCATGTTCCGCCGAGCCAATCGTCCGGCGATGAAGGTGTCGTCCAGTCCGACCTGAGGGTCGCGACCAAGGAGGAAATCCGCGAACTGTCGCAGATCGACAGCGTCAAGTTCACAGCTGCGGTGCTGCTCGAGTTCACCGTGATCGGCCTCGCCGTCTGGCTCAGCTGGACCCATTTCACCTGGTGGTCGTATCTGCTGGCTGTGTGCATCATCGGGCCGCGCATCCATGCGCTCGGCGTCCTGATGCACGAGGCTTCGCACTATCGCGGCTACCGCAACCGCAAGCTCAACGACTTCGTCGGCGAGATCGTCGCGTTCTGCACCACCGCCTCGCTCGAAGGCTACCGCAAGAACCACTTCGCCCATCACCGCCACCTCAACACCGACGAGGATCCGGACTATGTGCGCAACCTGCTGACCGGCGAGTTCATCTTTCCGCAGCCGCTGCGCACCATCCTGTGGACGCTGGTGCGCTATGGCCTCGGCCTGAAGACCTGGCAGACCTTCACCGACTACCACAAGACCGAGCAGGTCAAGGACGTGTCGGTGCGGAAATCGGTGATCCGCATGGCGGTGACGCTGACCATCATCGGCACCTCGATCTGGTTCGGATTCTGGCCGATGCTGATCCTGTACTGGTTCATCCCGATCCTGACCACGTTCTCGATCGTCCGCTATATCCGCAATGTCGGCGACCATGTCGGGATGGATCACCTGCCGCCGGAGGATCGCACCCGCACCGTGATCTCGCCGCTGCTCGAGCAATGGATGATCGCACCCTACGGGCTGAACTATCACCTCGAGCACCACCTCTATCCGAGCGTGACGTCCTTCAACCTGCACAAGCTGCACAGGATCATGATGACGCGCGAGCCCTATCGCAGCCGCGCCCATGTCACCCACGGCTATCTCACCGGCCTGTTGCGCGAATGCC
>JAGRLZ010000205.1 GCA_020441545.1 Xanthobacteraceae bacterium
CCATCAGGCGGAAGGCGGTGCCGTCGATCTCCTTCGCCAGCATGTCGCGCGATACCGCGAAGATTTTTGACGCCAGTTGCGTCGGTACCTGGAGCGATTGCGAGCGCGTGCGCTGGCGGAAGTCGGCGGTCTTCAGCTTCAGCGTGATGGTCGAGCCGGCCAGCCCGCTGGCCTTGAGCCGGCCGGAGGTCTTCTCGCACAAGCGCCAGAGGATCCGCTCCAGCTTTGCGAGATCGCGGATGTCGGCCTCGAAGGTGGTCTCGCTGGAGATGGTCTTGGCGCCGCGATCCGCCACCACGCGGCGGTCGTCGATGCCGCGCGCCAGCCGCCACAGCCGGCGTCCGTCGGTCGGGAATTGCCGCATCAGGTCGATCTCGTCGGCCCGTTGCAGGTCGGCGACGGTGCGGAAGCCGCGCTGCGCCAGCCGCTCCTGGGTGGCGGGGCCGACCCCGAAGATGAAGCCGACCGGCTTGTCGGCGAGCAGGGCGCGGCCGTCGTCCTGATCGAGCGTGGCGAAGCCGCGCGGCTTGTCGAGGTCGGAAGCGATCTTGGCGAGAAACTTGTTGCAGGACAGGCCGACCGAAACCGTGATCCCGATGTCGCGCTCGACCTGCGCGGCGAAACGCGCCAGCACCTTGGCGGGGATGGCGCCATGCACGCCCTGCGTGCCGCCGAGATCGAGAAACGCCTCGTCGATCGACAATGGCTCCACCAGCGGGGTCAGCGCGTGCATGGCCTGGCGCACCTCGCGGCCGACCCGCACATATTTCGCCATGTCGGGGCGGATCACGGCTGCATCGGGGCACAGCGCCAGCGCCTTGAACATCGGCATCGCCGAGCGCACGCCATAGGTGCGGGCGATATAGCACGCCGCCGACACCACGCCGCGCTTGCCGCCGCCGATGATGACCGGGCGGTCGGCCAGGTCCGGATTGTCGCGCTTTTCGACCGTGGCGTAGAACGCATCGCAGTCGATATGCGCGATGGTCAGGTCCGGCAGCGCGTGATGGCGGACCAGGCGAGGGGAGCCGCAATGGGCGCAGCGCCGCGCCGTGAAGTCGAGGTCACGCAGGCAATCGCGGCAGAAGCAGCGCAGCCCGGCGGTGCTCACGGCACATCGCGCTCCCATGGCTTGTCGCCCAGCGCCTGGCGCGCGGCCGCGATGGTGGCCGGCGGCAGTTCCGAGGCTTGTGCGAATGCCTGCACGGTCGAATCGTCCCGCAGCACGAAGTCGAGCACGCCGGCGAGAAACTGCGGATCGGTAGCAGCAGACCGCAGCGTATCCGGACCCAACCCGGTCTCGGCCAGAAACCGGCCCAGCCGCTCAGGCTCGCCGGCGATGAAGGACAGCGCCTGAACGGCCACGATTTCAGCCACTTCGCGCGGGTCATGCGGGCGCTTTGTCATCGATCGTGTTTGCCTTTCCGTAACTTATCGTCGCTATTTTGGATGCGTCGAGCCCCGAGTCTCCGGTGTCTTGATTCTAGCATTCGCGGCCTGTTGCGACAGGCATTTGTTCGAATCGAAGAACCGCTGCGAATATAGACGTCGAGCGTGGCTTTGGCTCTGGCGTTCCCTGGATCCGTCGGCTGCGACGGCGAAGGAGCATCGAGTCTGCCGCGTGCTGTGTTTTCAGGAAGTGGAAACCCGTTCACGTGAAGATAACTGCCAGGCTTGAGCGGATTTCGGCTTCGAATCGCGATTTGGCGTTGCGGCGCGTTCGTGTGCGGGCGATCGGCCCCCGGGATCGCGGCTCGCGCCGGAATGGGAGGGCGGAATGGCCAAGACCGTCCTGATCGTCGAGGACAACGAGCTCAACATGAAGCTCTTTCGCGATCTGCTCGAAGCCCACGGGTACCAGACCTCCGGCACCAGCAACGGCTATGAGGCACTCGATCTCGTGCGCAAGCTGCGCCCCGATCTGGTGCTGATGGATATTCAGCTTCCCCAGGTGTCGGGTCTCGAAGTGACGCGCTGGATCAAGGACGATCCGGAGCTTCGCGCGATTCCCGTCGTCGCCGTCACGGCATTTGCGATGAAGGGCGACGAGGAGCGCATCAGGGAAGGCGGGTGCGAAGCTTATTTGTCGAAACCTATTTCAGTCGGAAAGTTCATCGAAACGGTCCGGCGTTTTATCGGTTAGGGGAATCCGATGTCAGCGCGCGTACTGGTCGTCGATGACGTGCCTGCCAACGTCAGGTTGCTCGAGGCGCGCCTGTCGGCCGAATATTTCGACGTCATGACCGCGAGCAACGGGGCGCAGGCGCTGGAAATCTGCGCGCGCGCCGAATGCGATATCATCCTGCTCGACGTGATGATGCCGGACATGGACGGATTCGAAGTCTGCCGCCGGCTGAAGTCGAATCCGGCCACCCATTTCATTCCGGTGGTGATGGTGACGGCGCTCGACAGTCCGGCGGACCGCGTGCGCGGGCTTGAAGCCGGTGCCGACGATTTCCTGACCAAGCCGGTATCCGATGTCGTGCTGATTGCGCGGGTGCGCTCGCTGACCCGGCTCAAGATGATGACGGACGAGTTGCGGATGCGGGCGCTGACCTCGCTCGAGATCGGCATTCAGGCGCCGGAAAGCGCGGCGGTGTCGGACACCGGCAAGAGCGGCCGCGTGCTGCTGGTCGACGATCGCCCGTCGTCCTATGAGCGGCTGGCGCCGGTGCTCAGCACCGAACATGCCGTCGATGTCGAGCCCGATCCGACGCAGGCGCTGTTTCACGCGGCCGAGGGCAATTACGACCTGATGATCGTCTCGCTCAGCCTTGCGGATTTCGACGGCTTGCGGCTGTGCAGCCAGGCGCGTTCGCTTGAGCGCACGCGGCAGCTGCCGATCCTCGCGCTGGCCGATGCCGACGACAATACCCGGCTGCTGCGCGGGCTCGAGATCGGCGTCAACGACTATCTGATGCGCCCGGTCGACAAGAACGAATTGCTGGCGCGCGCGCGTACGCAGATACGCCGCCGCCGCTATACCGATCACCTGCGCGACAACGTGCAGAACTCGATCGAAATGGCGATCACCGACGCGCTCACCGGCCTGCACAATCGCCGCTACATGGAAAGCCATCTCGCCACGCTGGCGGAGCAGAACGTGGCGCGCGGCAAGCCGCTCGCCGTCATGATCCTCGACATCGATTTCTTCAAGGCCGTCAACGACACCTACGGCCACGATGCCGGCGACGACGTGCTGCGCGAGTTCGCCACCCGGATCCGCAGGTCGATTCGCGGCATCGATCTCGCCTGTCGCTATGGCGGCGAGGAATTCGTGATCGTGATGCCCGAGACGGATCTGAACGTGGCCGGCAAGGTCGCCGAGCGGGTGCGGCGCGCCATCGCGGCCGAGCCTTTCACCATCGAGAAGGGGGCACGGCGGATCGAGGTGACGATCTCGATCGGGCTCGCCACGCTGGAGCGAAAGGACGAGCCGGTCGCGGATGTCCTGAAGCGCGCCGATGTCGCGCTCTATCGCGCCAAGCACGACGGCCGCAACCGGGTGGTCGCGGCGGCCGCGTAAGGCCGCCGAAAACAAAAACGGGGCTCGAAGCCCCGTTTAGACAACCGCCGCAAGATACTGAATATCTTACTTGATCTTGGCCTCGCGGAACTCGACGTGCTTGCGCGCGACCGGGTCGTACTTCTTCTTGACCAGCTTGTCGGTCATGGTGCGCGAGTTCTTCTTGGCGACGTAGTAGAAGCCGGTGTCGGCGCTGGAAACCAGCTTGACCTTGATGGTGACCGCCTTGGCCATGTTCAAAACCTCGAAATGTCGGGAATCGGTGAACGGGCCAGCCGAGCCGACCTGTATTTGCCGCGCAAACTAGCCGCCAATCGCCCAAAGTCAAGCTTCGGCGATGCGGAAAATGCGCCGAATGGGCCCGGGGGCCGGAATGGCGTGCAATCTGGCGTTGTGTCGCCGGATCGGCGACCTTTGCCGCCGGTCGTCTTGCCCTTGACGGTGAATCAGGGGCAAGTTGCGTGCTCCAGATCACAGACGCGGCCGGGGGGCGGCGGTGAAACTCAGAAGATTTGTCGTGGGCTTCGAACCTTCCATCGGATTGATCCGACCAACCTTGCGAGACGGCCATTGAGTGCGACACAAGCGATCGCGGACGACGTCCTGCTCGCTCGGATCGCCCGAGGCGATCGGCTGGCCATGCAGGTTCTGTATGGGCGGCATCATGTCAGGGTATTTCGCTTCGGCCTCCGGCTGGTGCGGAACGAGCAACTCGCGGAAGACTTGATTAGCGAGGTGTTTCTCGACGTCTGGCGTCAGGCCGGCAAGTTTGAGGGTCGTTCCGCGGTGTCCACCTGGATATTGGCGATCACCCGTTTCAAGGCCCTCTCTGCGATGCGTCGCAGGCAGGATGCCGAACTGGATGACGAGACGGCGGCCGCCATCGAGGATACTTCGGACGATCCGGAGGTGGCGGTCCAGAAGAAGGACAAGGGTGAGGCTCTGCGCAGGTGCCTGACGGCGCTTTCGGCGGAGCATCGGGAGATCGTCGACCTGGTCTACTACCACGAGAAATCGGTGGAGGAGGTCGCGCGGATCGTCGGTATTCCCGAGAACACGGTGAAGACGCGCCTGTTCTACGCGCGCAAGAAACTTGCCGAACTGCTCAAGGCAGCCGGCATCGAGCGAGGCTGGCCATGATGGCGACGAGCAGAAAAATAATGCCGGATGACGAACCCGGCGAGATCGAGGCTCTCCTGCCGTGGTATGCGGCGGGAACGCTGGACGCTCGCGATGCGCACCGTGTCGAGGATGCGCTGGCACGGGATCCGGGTCTGGCCAGGCAGTTCGCGGTCATCCAGGACGAATATGCCGAAACCATTCATCTGAACGAGAGTCTCGGCGCGCCCTCCGGCCTCGCCATGCAGAAGCTGTTCGCGGCGATCGATGCGGAGCCGGTGCGGAAGCTCGCGGCCGCGCCGGCGCCGGGCTGGTCGGAGCGCTTCGGCAATTTCTTTGCCCGCCTGTCGCCGCGCACCCTGGCGTGGTCGGCCTCGGTCGGCGCGGTGCTGTTGCTGCTGCAGGCCGGGATCATCGGCAGGATCATGATGGAGCAGACCGGCGGCACCTTCGGGACGGCGTCGTATCAGGAAGCGCCGGCCCCAAAAATGCCCGCCCAGGAAGCGGCGCCTCCGCCGGCCGCCGCGCCCGCCGCGCGGATGCGGCACTCGGCGGCACCGCGAACGACGACCACGCGTTCGCTGGCGCCGGCCCGCGATGCGGTTCTGTTCGTCCGCTTCAAGCCGGACGCCCGGATCGTGGACGTAACCGCGCTGCTGGCGCGCTATCAAGCCGCGGTGGTTGGTGGCAGCGGCGATCTGTTTCGCATCCGGCTTGCCGGCCGCACCGATGCCGAAGCGTCCTCGGTGCTGGCGCGTCTGCAGAAGGAGAGCATCGTCGCCATGGCGGTGCCGGCGCAGTAGGCTGCGCCACAGCCGGATGATGCGGCCCACGAAGGCGGGAGGTCGCGATGACCGTTGATCGTTTGCTTCGCTGGCAGGCCATCCGCCGGCTTGCGGTTCTCGCCGTGTTCCTCGTGGCGGCCGGCGGCCTGATTCAGGCCGCGGACGCGCAGAACCTGATGCGCGGGACATATTCGCGGGCCCATTCCGGCCCGCCGATGTTCGCGCCGCGCTTTGCTCCCCGGATGAGGCAGGGATTCGCGCCCGGAAGGGGCGTACGAATGGGACGCCGGTTCGCACCGGAATTTGTGCCCGGGATGGGCCCGGGATTTGGCGGCGTTCGGGACGCTCCATATCGGGGGCCGCGCATGGTCCCCGGGATCACGCCACGGCGCGCCGCCCATGGCTTCGAGCCGGTCGCACCCCGTGCGGGACGGAACGTCCGTGCAGGGAGAGCCGCTCGCGCCGCCGCGCATCGCAATGCTTCGCGTCGCGATCGCACTTCCATACGGGATACGGCCCGCCATGTGCCACCTCATCGCCCGCCGCCATCCCACCGGCCGCACGGCGAGCGTCATGTTCCGCCACGGGTGGCGGTGGTGCTGCCGACCATTCCGTTCGTCCGCTATGCGCCCAACACCTATCCGAGCTGTCGCTATACCGGCCGTGACGACAGCGGACGATGCAGCGACCGCCCGGCCTATGTTGCGGATCTCGGTGGTATCGGCCGGGGTGGTCCGCCCCCGGTGAGCCAGAACGGCGGGGCGCGCGTCGCCGCCGCGGGTTTCGATCGCAGGTATGTCCCCGGTCAGGTGGTCGCCGAACTCGACGGTGCCTTGTCGGATGCGCAGGTGAGGGCGCTGGCCCGGCGGCATCGGCTGACGCTGCTCGGCGTGCAGGACATTCCGCTGATCGGCGGCAGGCTCGGCCTGTTCCGCATCGACGGCGGCCGTTCCGTTCAATCGGTGCAACGCCGGCTTGCCCTTGATGACGGCGTGCGGCTGGCGCAGCCGAACTTCCGCTATGTGCTGCAGGACCAGACCTCGATTCCGGCGCAGGAGGGCGATCCGGCGCAATACGCGGTCAGGAAACTGCGGCTGCCGCAGGCCCATGCGCTGTCCCATGGCGGCAACGTCACGGTCGCGGTGATCGATTCCGGTATCGATGCCCACCATCCCGAGCTTGCTGATGCCGTCGTGGGTACGTTCGATGCGCTCGGCAGCAAGGAAGGTCCGCATGTGCATGGCACCGGGATCGCCGGCGCCATCGTCGCGCACGGGCGCCTGATCGGCAGCGCGCCCTCGGCCCGGATCCTGGCGATCCGCGCCTTCGGCGTGACGCGCGGCGGTGCCGAAAGCACCTCGTTCGTGATCCTCAAAAGCCTCGACTATGCGGCCGGGCACGGCGCGCAGATCATCAATATGAGCTTTGCCGGGCCGAAGGATGCGCTGGTCGGGCGAGGGGTTGCTGCCGCCGAAGCGAAAGGCATCGTCCTGGTCGCCGCCAGCGGCAATGCCGGACCGAAATCGCCTCCGCTCTATCCGGCCGCGGATTCAGGCGTGATCGCGGTGAGTGCTACCGATGCCTATGACCGGCTGTTCCCGGCGTCCAATCGCGGCCGCCACGTTGCGGTTGCCGCACCCGGCGTCGACGTGTTCCTGCCCGCGCCGGGAGGCAAGTACCAATTGACCACCGGCACCTCGTTCTCGGCCGCCTATGTCAGCGGGCTCGCGGCGCTGATGATCGCGCGCGATCCGAAGCTCAAGGCGGACCAGGTGCGTGCCATCCTGATGAAAACGGCGCGTGATCTCGGCGATCCCGGACGGGACGACCTGTTCGGGGCCGGCGAGGCCGACGCCTTCGGCGCGGTATCGGCCGTGGCGGCGCCGATTCCGGTGGCGAGCAGCCGGGGTGAAGGCGGAACCGGCACGACCGACGCGCGGGATCGGGCCGCTGTACCGGCGTCGCCGTCCGCAACGACGCTTGCCGGAGACAAGGCTGCCGGGAAGTAGCGGAGCCCCGCGCGGGCTTCCGGCGCAGGCTTTCCGAGATGCCGGGGTCTGCCTTGGGCGGCGGATTATCCCGTTCGTTCAGAATCTTAAAAATTTCTTTGAACGTTTACGGCCGCCGCCGCGACTGACTGCTTGTGAGGGCGACGAGCTCTCCAAATGGCCGTATCTGGCGCGAGCGCCCATCCACCCCAGCGCCCATATGGCTTGACCCGCCCGGTCGTCCCCCCGGGCGGGTCCCCCCGTTTTTTTGCCGGTGAAAGCATGTCCGCATCCACGCCGTTTGCGCGCCATGCGCGAACGTCGCAACCGTATGCGCGCAATGCTGGACAATCGCGCAGTTTTCCACAGAATACGTATCTACCTTGTAGTGATTCGTCCCGTTGCGTCTGCGTCCGTTTCCCTCCTTACGGACTTTTTCATGGCAGAACCATTCGACGTGGACCGCGGTCGCGCCATCATCGAGCGCTGGCGTGTTCTCGCTGAGAAGCGGCTCGACTATCTCATCGAACTGCTCGAAACCGGCCGCTGGCAGCGGTTTCATACCAAGACGGATTTCCTCGAAAACCTCGAGGAAGCCAAGACGGCGGTCGAGACGTGGCGCATGCTGGCGTCGCGCGAAGCGACCGTCGACAACCGGCCGGTCGACCTGTCGTGGCTGGGCCGCGGCGCGGTGCCGCTGGCGCAGCGTGACGGCGTCTCAAAGACGCAGCCCGCGGCAACGACGGTTCGGGCGAGGTTGTCTCCCTCTCCCTCGCCGGCGGCCCCAAGCCCCTGTCGGGTCGACGGCCCGCCGCCGCTCGTGCCTTCCGCCGACGGCGATTGGCCGAGAAGCGCCGACGTGGCCACGATGCAGGAACGCTATCCGCTGTTGCGGGTCACGCTCTAGAGCCATTTCCGTTCCGATAGAATCGGAACGGGGCTCTATCGCCTTGTTTTTTTGGCGCGTTTTCTTAACGCGAGCCGGTACCCGCTTCGCTCGAAAACGCTCTAGCCGGCAGGGCGCTCAGCGTACGGTGTTGGTGCCGAGCGCGACCTGCGCGAAGCGTTGCGCGCCGCTCGCGGTGAGGTCGGCCGTCACCGGCCTGGCATGATCGAGGCCGACGACCGCGCCGCGCGGGGCGCCGGATACCAGATTGCCGTC
>JAGRLZ010000206.1 GCA_020441545.1 Xanthobacteraceae bacterium
CTTGGGCCAGGCTTCTTGGGCCAGCCTTAAGGTGTTGCCGCGCGCCAGGTCGTCCGGGTCCGCCGGCTTGCGTGTTTGCGATGCTACGTGTGTTGTTCGCGGGGCACCATATGTCGGCCGCAAGCGGGCGGACCCGGCCGGCGGCAAGACAAGCAGGATAAGATGCCTCATTTGAATTTGAGGCGGCCGTCGTTTGATGGCAGTCTCGATAAGATGCAGTTTTCGTGAAACAAGCTGATCGGAGCCAGGAATGCCAGTCGTCACCGCCAATGGAATCGATATCGCCTATGACGAGTTCGGCGATCCGAAAGCCCCGGTCATTCTCCTCATCATGGGGCTCGGCACCCAGATGATCGCGTGGCCGGTGCCGTTCTGCGAGGCGCTGGCACAGCGCGGCTTCCGCGTCGTGCGGTTCGACAATCGCGACGTCGGCCTGTCGACCAAGTTCGACGATGCGGCGCCTGTCGATGTCATGGCGTCGTTCTCGCAGGCCATGGCCGGCAAGCCCGTGGAGGCGCCGTATCGGCTCGACGACATGGCGGCGGATGCGATCGGATTGATGGACGTGCTCGGCATCCAGCGCGCCCATATCGTCGGCGCCTCGATGGGCGGGATGATCGCGCAGGTCATCGCGGCGAAGTATCCGGCACGCACGCGGAGCCTGGTTTCGATCATGTCGTCGAGCGGCGATCCGAGCCTTCCGCCGGGCACGCCGGAAGCGGTCGCCGCCCTGCTGGCGCCGCGGCCGGACGCCAAGGACCGCGAGAAGGTCATCGAACATGGCATGAAGGTCTATCGCGTGATCGGCAGCCCGGGCTTCCCGACGTCGGACGACGAACTCTATGCCAAGATCAAGGCATCCGCCGAACGGTCGTATTATCCGATCGGCGTGGGGCGGCAGCTCGTTGCCGTCCTGGCGTCCGGAAGCCGGGTCGATCTGTTGAAGACCATTGCGGCGCCGACGCTGGTGCTTCACGGCGCCGACGATCCGCTGGTGCCGGTCGAGGCCGGCAAGGACACCGCAAAGCACGTGCCGGGCGCGGCGCTCACCATCGTTCCCGGCATGGGGCACGATGTGGCGCCGGGCCTCGTGCCGATTCTCGTCGATGCGATCGCCGACCATTGCACCGCGGCGGATCGGCAGTCCGAACCGGCCGGCGCGAGCGCCTGAGCGGAGAGCCGCCCGAACGGAGAGCCGTCGAAACAGGAGATCATGGGATGGCGCGTGACGACGAACGGACAGTCAAGCCGCCTTCGCTGGCCTTGCTTGCCAGCGAGGGGCGCGGATTGCTGGACATCGCGGCATTGTTCGCCGCCGCGCCGGTTCTGGCGACCGCGCCGCGCGGCACGCCGCATCCCATCGTCGTGCTGCCCGGGCTCGGTGCGGACGATACATCGACCCTCGCCATTCGCGGTTTCCTGCAACGGCTCGGCTATCAGGTGCATGGCTGGGGCCGCGGACGCAATATTCGCTCGCCCGATGCAGACCTGTCGGCCGTCGCGGCGCAGGTGGCCGCATTGCACGAAAGCGCCGGCCTCAAGGTCAGCCTGATCGGCTGGAGCCGGGGTGGCATCATTGCCCGCGAGGTCGCGCGCCAGATTCCGGATGCGGTCCGCCTGGTCATCACGCTGGGCAGTCCGTTCGCCGCGCCCGGGGCGAGCAACGTCCGCACCATCTGGCGGCTGGTCACCGGCAAGAAATACGAGCCGCCGACGCCGGAGCGCATCAGCCGGCTGGCGCAGCCGCTGCCCGTGCCATCGACATCGATCTACACCCGCGCCGATGGCGTGGTGTCGTGGCGCGCCTGCCTCGAGGAAGCGGGCGATCAGCGCGAGAACATCGAGGTCATCACCACCCATGTCGGGCTCGGTTTCCACGCCCCGGCGCTGTGGGTGATCGCCGACCGGCTGGCGCAGCCGCTCGAAAGCTGGAAACCGTTCCGGCCGAACGCGCTCGCCGCGCCGTGGTTCCCGAACCTGCGTGGCGGCAAGGGCACGTGATCGCGACGGGATGACGGCGCATCATGCCCGGATTTGATCCGGGCATGATGATTTCCTTCGAAGCCGCATTGCGATCACGGGTCGTCCCGCGAGGGCAGGGCTACGGCTGCCTGGCCGCGTCCTCGAGCGCGCAGTCGGCTGCGGAATTGGCCGCCCGTGCGGCAACGACCTCCTTCTGCGCTTCCTTGAACTGGGCCCGGAAATCGGCATTGGCGTGAAGCTGCGCGACCACGGCGGCGGCGACAACGCGGCCGGCATTGACGTCGCTCTGCCAATGCACGCTGCAGATCACCCGGCTCTGGCCGAAGGCAAAGCCGCGCTCGATGATGGCGTCGGCCTTGTCGGGGACCATTTCGGCGAGGATCAGCGCCCATGCCCAGCCGAACGCCGAATGGCCGGACGGATAGGAGCCGTCCTTGGTCAGTTTTGCCTCGTCCTTGGGATAGCAGGTGGTCACCTTCGCGACGACGAACGGCCGCGTGCGGTTGTAATGTTTCTTGGCCTTGTAGGTGGCGAGGCCGGCATCGACCAGGGTCCGCCGCAGCAGCATGTTGAGGTGCGGCGTGGCCTGGGGCGAAATCCTGATGCCGAGCGTGCAGGCGAACGCGTCGACGACGGTCGGCGAGGTGTAGTCGGCATCGCGCGCCGCGAGTTTCCAGCGCGCGGAATCCCGCAGCTTCACCGCGGCGCGCCTTGCCGCTTCGTCGGCGGCGCGGTTCGCCGAATCGTCGGACGGCGGGGGCGGAAGCAGCGCCAGGCTGTCGATCAGCTTGTCGCGCGGGATGTAGCCGGCGACGACGCCGGGCCTGATCTGCGGCAGTTCATCCGGATTGGTGGAGGGCACCGGCTGCGCGCCGGCCGATGACGCCCAGACGAGAGCGGTCGCGACAATCAGCGGCGACATCCATCGATGGCGCGTATGTGAGTTGATCCCCTTCATGTGCCTTCCTTCGTCCCCTTGCTGCATCGGCTGAGATTGGTCTACAGGAGCGGTCATACCGTCCGTGCGTGACATTTGTGCGTCTCGATAGTGCCAGAAGCGTTCGATCAGGCAATCCGATATTTGCCGATATTTGCCGGGCGCGTTCGAATGGTATTTGGTGGTGCATGGCGGGCGTTTCTTGTCGATCACGATTCCGGCCGGAAAGCCGGAGTGGTCGCTTTTGAGGTGCAGAGATGAGTCAGCCGCAGCAGTTCGCCAGCGACAATTATGCGGGAATTTGCCCCGAGGCGTGGGAGGCCATGGCTTCCGCCAATAACGGCGGCGCGCCTGCCTATGGCGAGGACGAATGGACCGCGAGGGCGGCGGATGCGTTCCGCGCTTTGTTCAAGACCGACTGCGAGGTCTTCTTCGTCTTCAACGGCACCGCGGCCAATTCGCTGGCGCTGGCCTCGCTGTGCCAGTCCTATCACAGCGTGATCTGCTCCGATGCCGCCCATGTCGAAACCGACGAATGCGGTGCGCCGGAATTCTTCTCCAACGGTTCGAAATTGCTGGTGGCGCCGTCGGTCGACGGCAAGCTGACGCCGGACGCGGTCAGGCTGCTGGCCTCGAACCGCAGCGATATCCATTATCCCAAGCCGCGCGTGGTGACGATCACGCAGCCGACGGAGACCGGGCAGATCTATTCGGCGGACGAATTGAAGGCGTTGTCCGCGGTGTGCCGCGAGTTCGGTCTCAGCCTGCACATGGATGGCGCGCGGTTCGCCAATGCGTGTGCCGGCCTGCAATGCGATCCAGCCGACATCACCTGGAAGGCGGGGGTCGATGTGCTGTGCTTCGGCGGCACGAAGAACGGCATGGCGGTGGGCGAGGCGATCGTCTTCTTCAACAAGGCGCTTGCGGAAGACTTCGCCTATCGCTGCAAGCAGGCCGGGCAGCTGGCGTCGAAGATGCGGTTCCTCGCGGCGCCGTGGATCCGCATGCTCGAAGGCGGTGCCTGGCTGCGCAATGCCGAGCACGGCAACCGCTGCGCGCGCCGGCTGGCCGAGGGCGTGGCCGCCCTGCCGCAAGTCGCGCTGATCTGTCCGGTCGAGGCCAATGCCGTGTTCCTGCAGATGCCGGAGGCGATGATGAGCGGGCTGCGCGACAAGGGATGGCGCTTCTATACCTTCATCGGCGGCGGCGCGCGCTTTATGTTCGCCTGGGATTCGCAGATCGCGCGCGTCGATGAACTCGTCTCCGACATCAAGGCGCTGGCAAGGTCCGCATAGGCACGAAGGGGCCGCGGATGATCTCACGCCGGCTGCGCGGCTGGAGCCGTAGCCTTGTTCGCAGCTCTGGCCGGTGAGTTCATCGATGCCACGATCATGCGCAGCAGCGACGTTGCCGCCGGCGGCAGCGTCCGTCCGCGATGGGTGACGACGTGCGAGCGTCCGCGATGCAGAAACGAGTTCTTCATCGGCAGGGAGACGACCTTGGCGGCGTCCGCCGGCGCCAGCGGCAGCCGCGAGACCAGCGAATAGCCCAGTCCGGCCAATACGAACTGGCCGAGCGCGTCGAACGAGGTCGTCGTCAGGGAGAATGAGAGGCGGACGCCCTCGCTCAGTTCCGCCGCCTGGATGTGCTGGCGCAGGCCGTAGCCCTGATGCAGGGTCGCGCCGGAATAGGGCAGCAGGTCGGACAGCTTCAGGGGGGCGCCGATCTGCGCCAGCGGATGGTTTCTCAGTACCAGCGTCTGGATCGGATGCGGCTGTTGTTGATGCGACTGCAACTGCTCGTTCCTGGGCGGATTGAACACGACACCGATATGCGCGCGATCCTCGAGGATGTAATCGACGATGGTGTCCGAGCTTCCGATGTGAAGATCGACCGTGATCTTCGGGTGCAACTGCATGAAGCGGCTGACGCTGCCGCGCATCAGCCAGTCGACATAGCCTTCGCCGGTCACGACGTCGATGTGCCCGCTTTCGACCTTGCGGATGCTGTCGAACTGGGCCAGCAGGGTCTGCTTTTCAGTCTGCTGCCGGCGCAGATAGGCCGCGAGCAGGCGGCCGGCATCGGTGGGAACGATGCCGCGGCCGTGCCGCTCGAACAGCCGCGTGCCGCATTCCTCTTCCAACTGGCTCACCGCGCGGCTGACCGCCGATGCGTCCATGCCGAGGGAGCCGGCGGCGGCGCGGACCGATCCGGCTTCGAGAACCTGCATGAAATAGCGCAGGCGGCGGGATTCCAGCTTTTCCTGCATCGGGCGGGACCGTCCCTGGTCCGGACTGTTGTAGAAAATACAACAATAATTTCACCCCGCGGTCATTGATGCAAGGAGCTGCTTTCGATGAATATGCCATCCGGGAGTTGATACGCACGGTTCAAGGACGCGCCACAGGTGTGTCCGGGCCACATTCAAGGGGTGCCACGCATGACGTCTGCTACTTCCGTTACCACCGAACCTGCCGCGGCGCCCAAGGGGCGCAGCACCGCCGACAAGATCAAGATCTTCGTCGGTGTGATGATCGTCGTTTTCATCGCGGAGATGATCGGCATCGTCCAATTCCAGATCGGGCCCGGCAAGGTGCTGCTGCAGCCCATGGTCTGGGCGCTGCTGATCGCGGCGGCCTGGGGGATCGCGTCGCCGTATCTGCCGTCGCCGACCCGCTTCGGGCTTGGCCTGCAGGTCTATGCCGGGCAGTTGCTCAATGCGGGCCTGCTTCTGTTCATCATCAAGATGGGCTTCACGGTCGGCGGCGCGTTGCCGGCGGTGCAGAAAGCCGGCTGGGCGCTGATCTTCCAGGAATTCGGCCACACCTTCGGGACATTGGCGCTGGGGTTACCGCTCGCTTTGCTGCTCGGAGTCAAGCGGGAGGCCGTGGGTGCGACCTTCTCCATCGGCCGCGAAGGTAACCTGGTGATTATCGGCGAAAAGTACGGCATGAATTCGCCGGAAGGGCGCGGCGTGCTCGCCGAGTACATTACCGGCACGGTGCTCGGCGCGCTGTTCATCGCGCTGCTGGCCGGCTTCATCGCGAGCCTGCACATCTTCCATCCGAAATCACTGGCCATGGGCGCCGGCGTCGGCTCGGGCAGCATGATGGCCGCGGCGATCGGCGCGATCAACGGACAGAGCCCGCCGGAAATGTCGAAGGAACTCATCGCGATCGCCTCCGCGGCGAACCTGATGACCGCGGTGCTGGGCTTCTATTTCGCGCTGTTCTTCTCGCTGCCGGTCTGCTCCTGGCTCTACGACAAGCTGGAGCCGGTTCTGGGCCGTTTCTCCAACTTCAAGTCGGGCGGCGACCTCGGACCGTCGATCGCCAGCGCGGGCGAGGCACATCAGGGCAAGTTCGGTTTCCCGGACTCCGTCCTGGGCTGGGTCATCGTCGCCGGCGGCGTGCTGATCGGCAATTCGATGGCCTACAAGGTGCCGCTGGAAGCGAGCCTCATCGGCCTCCTGGTCGTTCTGGTGGTCGCTCTGCTGGTCGATGCCATCGCGCGCCTGCTGTCGATGATACCGCACATCCTGATCCTGGTGGTGGTCACCACCGTGCTCGGTATCCCGGGGCTGCTTCCGTTCTCCGATATGATGATCGGGGCCGTCGGCAAGCTGAACTTCCTTGCCTTTACCACTCCGGTGCTGGCGCTCGCGGGCTTCTCGGTCGCCAAGGACGTGCCGATCTTCAAGCAGTTGAGCTGGCGCATCGTGGTGGTGTCGCTGACGGCTGCCGCCGGCACCTTCATCGGCGCCACGCTGATCGCCGAATTCTTCCATCGCTAACCCGGAAAACAGGTGGAATAAAAATATGTCCAGGGAAACTGATATCGCAGACGACATCCGCACCCGCATGGTCGACTGGCGCCATGACCTGCACGCCAATCCCGAAACCGCGTTCGAAGAGCATCGGACCGCACAGGTCGTCGCCGACGCCCTGATGGAGATGCAGATTTCGGTGCATCGCGGCCTCGGCGTGACCGGCGTGGTGGGAACGCTGAAGAACGGTGACGGACCCTCGATCGCGCTGCGCGCCGACATGGACGCTCTCAACATGCAGGAGCTCGGCGCGAGCGGCCACAAGTCCACCCATGACGGCAAGATGCATGGCTGCGGCCATGACGGCCATACCGCAATGCTGCTCGGCGCCGCCGTCCATCTTGCGCGTCATCGTCCGTTCCGCGGCACCGTGCATTTCATCTTCCAGCCCGCCGAGGAGAACGAGGGCGGCGGCAAGAAGATGGTCGACGAGGGGCTGTTCGAGAAGTTTCCGGCCGATGCGGTTTACGGGATGCACAACATTCCGGGGATCCCGCGTGGCAAGTTCGCCATTCGGACGGGCATCGCGACCGCGTTTCTGGATACGTTCGAGATCGAGGTGACGGGCAAGGGCTGCCACGCGGCCGCGCCCGAAACCGGAATCGATTCGATCGTCATCTCGGCCGGCCTGGTCAACGCGCTGCAAAGCATCGTGAGCCGGCGGATCGGTGCGATCGAGTCCGCTGTCGTCACCGTCACGCAGATCCATGGCGGCGACACCTGGAACGTCGTTCCCGAGAAGGTCGTGATGCGCGGCACCGTGCGGACGCTCGATGCCGGCGTGCAGGATCGCGTCGAAGCCGCGATGAAGGAGGTTTGTGCGGGTATCGCGCAGGCCCATGGCGCGACGATCGATCTGCGCTACATGCGGGGCTATCCCGGGGTCATCAACACGCCGGCCGAGACCGATGCCGCGGCCGCCGCCGCGATGCAGCTCGTCGGCGACGATCAGGTGATGACCGATATCAAGCCGGCGATGGGTTCCGAGGACTTCGCTTTCATGTTGCAAAAGTGTCCCGGGGCCTACATCTGTATCGGAGCCGGCGAGACGGACAACGATCCGCCGCTTCACAATCCCTACTACGACTTCAATGATGCCATTCTTCCCCTGGGAGCGGCCTATTGGGTCGAGTTGGTCAAGCAGCAGTTGCCAGCAGCATAATGCTATCCGTTTTCGACATCTTCAAGATCGGTATCGGCCCGTCGAGTTCTCACACCGTCGGGCCGATGCGTGCTGCCGGTCAGTTCGTGGAGATGCTCGAAGGCGAACGCCTGCTGGGCCGCACCGCGCGGGTCGCCGTTTCGCTGTATGGATCGCTCGGTGCAACCGGGCGCGGCCATGCAACCGACCTCGGCGTCATTCTCGGCCTCTGCGGCAAGGCGCCGGATACGGTCGATCCGGCGATCGTGAAGCCGCTGCTCGCCGACATCCAGCGTTCCGGGAAACTGCCGCTTGGCGGTTGCCGGGACATCGATTTCCAGCGTGCGCGCGATATTGCCTTTCTCGGCAACGAGTCGCTGCCGGAACATCCCAACGCCATGCGGTTTGTCGCTTCGGCGGCCGATGGCGGCATACTGGCCGACCGCTGCTACTTCTCGGTGGGCGGCGGATTTGTAATCGAGAGCGGCGCGGCGTCGCCGGCTGAAGGGCCGGCGGTTGTCGAGTCCTGGCCGTATCCGTTCTACACCGGCGAGGAATTGCTGGCCCGGGCACGCGAAAGCGGGCTTTCGGTCGCCGCCCTCATGATGGCCAACGAATGCGCCTGGCGGTCCGAGGCCGACGTGCGTGCGGGCGTACTGCGAATCTGGCGGGTCATGCAGGATTGCGTGCGGCGTGGGCTGGGTCTCGATGACGAGAACCTGGGGGAGGAGTGTCTCCCCGGAGGGCTTCACCTCCGCCGCCGCGCGCCGAAACTCTATCGCGAACTCATGACGCGCAATTCGGACGTCGCGGGCAGCGATCCGTTGGTTGCGATGGACTGGGTCGACACATTCGCAATGGCGGTGAATGAGGAGAATGCCTCCGGCGGCCGTGTCGTGACGGCACCCACCAATGGTGCGGCGGGCATCATTCCGGCTGTATTGCATTACCACGACAAGTTCACCGCCGGCGTGACCGACGACGAGGTCGTCGTCTATCTCCTGACGGCGGCTGCGATCGGGATGCTCTACAAGGCCAACGCATCGATTTCCGGCGCCGAGGTCGGATGCCAGGGCGAGGTCGGGGTCGCCTGTTCCATGGCGGCCGGCGCGCTTGCGGCCGTTCTGGGTGCGACCACCCCCCAGATCGAAAATGCCGCCGAGATCGGCATGGAGCACAATCTCGGGCTGACCTGCGATCCTGTCGGTGGCATGGTGCAGATTCCCTGCATCGAGCGCAACGCGATGGGGGCGGTGAAGGCGATCAATGCCGCGCGCATGGCGCTGCGCGGCGATGGTAACCATTACGTTTCGCTGGATGCGGTCATCAAGACGATGATGCAGACCGGCGAGGACATGAAATCGAAGTACAAGGAAACGTCGCTCGGCGGTCTCGCCGTGAACGTTGTCGAATGTTGACCGTCGGCCGGGTGCGTCGCGCCTGAACGGATCGTTGGGCGACAGGTCGCCCTCGGGTTTCGGCAAGTGCAGCAAGCACGCCGACGACTCCAATAAGAACAGATGGGCTGTTGGTCGCGCGAAGCGAGCCGGCGTGTCCGCGATTCCGAATGTCGCATCGTGCATGGCGTCGTGCCCCCCGGGGCAGGACGATTGCGTTGCGTGTGCGATCAGGCTTACCTTTTCCAGAAGTCGGTCTGAAACCGGATGGAGGAAAGGTCGAATTGGACGGAGGAAATAATGGCCGCGACGGATAAGCCGCGCCAGAACACGAACGGGACGGAGCAACGGCGATCGACCAGCTTCGAGCGGTGCATCTATGCGCCGCACTCGATCGCGGCGATTGTGGCCGAGCTGGCCGAACAGTCCATCGAACCGGGCGCTGTGCTTGAGGGAACAAACCTGGTCCAGTCGCAGCTCGATAGCCATACCACGAAGGTTTCCTATCGCCAGATCGACCTCGTCGTTCAACGGGCCCTGAAGCTGACCAGCGATCCGGCGATTGCCTTGCGTGCGGGGGAGCGGATGCACGTCACCGCCTATGGCATGTATGGCTATGCGCTGCTCAGCAGCGCGACCAATGACGAGGCGCGCGATTTCGCGGCCCGCTACATCCGGGTTGTGGGACCGTTTTGTGATTTCCGGGTTGCCGCCGAGACGAGCGAGGCGATGGCGTTTGTCATCGAGCCGCTGCATTGGCCGGACCCGGCCGACGACAGGCATCGCTTTGCGGTCGAGTTCGCCCTGTCGGCGCATCTCACCGCGACGCGGGACCATGTCGGTTCGGATTTCGCTTTCTCGCGCGTGATGCTGGATTATCCGGCGCCGTCCTATGCGGAGGACTACGACAGGCTGTTCGCGTGCCCGGTTCAGTTCGATCAGCGTGCCTGCGGCTACGAACACGAGCACGGCGAATTCCCGAGGCGTCGCCTGGCCGATCCCCGCACGCACGCGATGGCGCGTGAAATGTGCGAGCAACTGCTTGAGGAGGTCAATCAGGCGGGCGGCGTCGCGTCGGATATCCGGCGGATCCTGATCGAGCAACCGGGGCGCTATCCGAGCATCGAGGCGATTGCCGAGAAGCTGGAGATGTATCCGCGGGCGCTGCGGCGCAAGCTGGAGGCGGAAGGCACGTCCTATCGGGATATTCTGGCCGAGGTGCGGATGCGGCTCGCCATTGAGTATCTGCGCAAGACCCAGATGACCAATGAGGAGATTGCCGGCCGGCTGGGCTATAGCGACGCGGCGAATTTCCGGCATGCCTTCATGCGCTGGACCGGGAAGAACCCGTCGGATTTCCGCAACGCGGCGCGCCAATAGGTGCTGTGTCCGATGGACATCCGGCGCTGACACGCACATCGCCCTGCGACGAATGTTCGCGGCCGTCGGCATGCGGAAGAAGGGCTGTCCGCAATTCACCGTAATTTCGGATCAATCGCACCTTCCTCTGTGTCGGCGCGTCGTTATGCTTTCATTCTGGAGATCTTGTTCTCCTCCCCCGAACTGGACCGTCAGCACTGCGCAGACGGTCCTTTTTTTCGTTTCGAAAACATCCGGGAACCGTAAGGATAGTGCGGCGCGGATTGAAAGATTGTCCCTAATTCACCTTTCAAATGGATCGATCGCACCTTCCGCTCGGGTGAGGGCGGCACTAGCGTGGACTCTACGGTAGTTTCGATCGCAATAATTTTCCGCTGGCGCGCCCAGTCCGCGCCATCAGGCAGACGAAAGCAGGATCGTGTATCGCCCGTCTCCCAATCTCGTGCAGCGTGTGCATACCGCGCAGCGGATTGCCGCCGTCGTCGAGACGTTGGGCGAAGAAGGTGTCGCACCGTCGCGGGCGCTTGCCGGAACCGGCCTCAAGACCGCCGATCTGAGAGCCCCGGATACGCGGGTATCCTACAAGCAGGTCGAGACCGCGTTCCGGAATGCGATCCGCCTGTCGAACGATCCCGCGATCGCGCTGCGCGCCGGACGGCGGATGCATGTCATGGCCTATGGCATGTATGGCTACGCGCTGTTGAGCAGTCCGACGCTGGCGCAGGGAATCGATTTCACCGCGAAGTATGGCCGCGTCCTGGGCATGGTCGCCGACGTGGTGTTCTCGCGCACCGAGACGCAGGCGATCTTCAGCCTCGAGGCGTTGCTGTCGCGTAATCCCCGCGACGACATCTACCGCTTCGCGCTGGAATTTGCTTTCGCGACATGCCAGACGCTGAGCAAGGATATCTACGGCCGACCGTTCAAGTTTTCCGCTTTGCGCGCGAGCTATCCGGCGCCGCCGCATGCGAGGCTCTACAGGCGGATATTCGAGTGCCCGATCCAGTTCGAGCAGCGCGCCAATGAATTGCAGTTCGATGTGTCCTGGATCGACCGGCCGGTTGCCGATATGCATCCGAACGCCCATGCCATGGCCGGCGAACTGTGCGAGCAGTTTCTGGAGGATTCCGATCAGGGCGGCGGAATTGCCGCGGACATTCGCCGGATCCTTGTCGAGCGCCCCGGACGGTTTCCCAATATCGAGACGATCGCCGCGGAGTTGTCGCTGCATCCCCGGGCGTTGCGTCGCAGGCTCGAGGCCGAGGGCACTTCGTATCGCGACCTGCTCGCCGATGTTCGGATGAAGCTCGCAATCGAATACCTGCGCACCACGCAGATGACGAACGACGAGATCGCCGCGCGGCTGGATTACAGCGACGCGGCGAATTTTCGACATGCGTTTTCGCGGTGGACAGGGAAGAGTCCGTCGGAGTATCGCGGGGGTTGAGGGGTTGTTTTGGTTGTGCGGGGGTTGTCCCAAAGTCACCGGGGTGGGGGGCTGAACGC
>JAGRLZ010000207.1 GCA_020441545.1 Xanthobacteraceae bacterium
AGCCCGGCCCAGTCGGCGTAACGCGCGCCGACCGGCGCGTCGGCCGGCAGCTCGATGATGCCGTCATGATCGTCGGAGATCATCAGCTCGGCCGCCGAGCACAGCATGCCGCGGCTCTCGACGCCGCGAATGGTGCCGACGCCAAGCGTGATGTCCTTGCCGGGAATATAGGTGCCGGGCGCGGAGAACACGCTTGTAAGCCCCGCGCGCGCGTTCGGCGCGCCGCACACCACCTGCACCGGCGCGTCGCCGTTGCCGGTCTCGACCATGCACACCCGCAAGCGATCCGCGTTGGGATGCTGCTCGGCCGAGATCACCCTGGCGATGGTGAACGGCGCCAGGAGCCTGGCCTTGTCCTCGATGTGCTCGACCTCGAGCCCGATCATGGTGAGCCTGTCGGCGAGCTTGTCCAGCGGCTCGTCGGTGTCGAGATGATCCTTCAGCCAGGAGAGGGTGAATTTCACGAACTGAGTCCTCCCGCCAGCGTCGGGATGTCGAGCGGCTTGAAGCCGTAGTGGTTGAGCCAGCGCACGTCGCCTTCAAACAGCTGGCGCAGGTCGGCGATGCCGTATTTCAGCATCGCGATGCGGTCGATGCCCATGCCCCAGGCGAAGCCCTGATAGACGTCGGGATCGATGTCGCAGGCGGCAAGCACGTTGGGATGCACCATGCCGCAGCCGAGAATCTCCAGCCAGTCCTCGCCCTCGCCGAAGCGGATCTCGCCCTTGTCGCGGCGGCACTGGATATCGACCTCCAGTGACGGCTCGGTGAACGGGAAGAACGACGGCCGGAACCGCATGTTGATGCGATCGACCTCGAAGAACGCCTTGCAGAACTCGTGCAGGATCCATTTCAGGTGGCCGAGATGCGAGCCCTTGTCGATCACCAGCCCCTCGACCTGATGGAATTGCGGTGTGTGGGTCGCATCCGAATCGATGCGGTAGGTGCGGCCGGGGCAGATCACGCGGATCGGCGGCTTTTGATTGAGCATGGTGCGCACCTGCACCGGCGAGGTGTGCGTCCTCAACAGCAGCCGCGAGTTATCTTCCTTCGGATTGAAGAAGAAGGTGTCGTGCATCTCGCGCGCCGGATGCCCTTCGGGGAAATTCAGCCGGGTGAAATTGTAGTCGTCGGTCTCGATGTCCGGGCCCTCGGCCACCGCGAATCCCATGTCGGCGAAGATGGTGGTCAGTTCGTCCCACACCTGGCTGAGCGGATGGATGCGGCCGGCCTCCGCCGGCGCATCGCGCAGCGGCAGCGTGACGTCGAGGGTCTCGGAGGCGAGCCGGGCGTCGAGGGCCGCGGCCTTCAGAACCTCGCGGCGGGCCGTGAGCGCCTCGTTCACCGCGTCCTTGGCGCGGTTGATCGCCGCGCCCTGGGTCTTGCGCTCGTCCGGCGACATCTTGCCAAGGGTGGCCAGCAGTGCCGAGATCGCGCCCTTCTTGCCGAGCGCCGACACCCGCACGGCTTCCAGCGCGGCCTCGTCGGGAGCGGCCGCGATGTCGGAAAGGATTTGGGATTGGAGAGAGTCGAGATCGGACATGGCCACCACCTGCACAGCGTCATGCCCGGACTTGATCCGGGCATCCATCCTGTGAAGAGCGATGGATCGCCGGGTCAAGCCCGGCGATGACGATCTTTTCGATGCCAACTCATCGCAATGAGAAAGGCTGGATGTCAGGCGCGATGCGTGACGGGCTCACCCTGTCCCGGAAGCTTCGCGTCCACCGCTTCCCACGAAGGGAGAATGTCGCTTCAAGCCGCGAGGGCGGCCTTGGCCTTCTCGGCGATCGCCTGGAACGCGGCGGGCTCGTGGATCGCGAGATCCGACAGCACCTTGCGGTCCACCGTGATGCCCGACTTCGACAGGCCGTCGATGAAGCGGCTGTAGGTCAGGCCGTAGGGGCGCACGGCGGCGTTGAGGCGCTGGATCCACAGCGCGCGGAAGGTGCGCTTCTTCAGCTTGCGGCCGATGAAGGCGTATTGCTGCGCCTTGTCGGCGGCGGCCTTGGCGGCGCGGATGGTGTTCTTCCGGCGGCCGGAGAACCCCTTGGTGATCTTGTAGACTTTCTTGTGCTTGGCGTGGGCGGTCACACCGCGTTTGACGCGAGACATGACGAAATTCCTTCAAATTGACGGGTGCGGGATGGGCCGCGCGATGGCCGCGCGGGCGACGATGGCGTCAGGCGTTCGGCAGGAAGTATTTCTTGATGTTCTCGCCGTCGGTCTTGAACATCACGCGGGTGCCGCGAAGCTGACGGATCTGCTTCTTGGTGCGCTTGATCATGCCGTGACGCTTGCCGGCGTGGGCGGATACCACCTTGCCGGTCCCGGTCAGTTTGAAGCGCTTCTTGGCGCCGGATTTGGTCTTCAGCTTGGGCATTTGGCTCTCCTGAAAGCCACGCAAAAATCCGCCCCGAAGGGCGGCGCGCGACGAAAAAGCTCGCTAGAGCGTTGAATGTGCTGGCCTTCTCCTGATGGAGCCGGTCCACACGGGCCATCGCCACGGCAGCCCTGAAATCAGCCGGGCGATGAAGATGGGGCTTATGGCAGAGGATCGCGGGAAAGGCAACGGGGAAGGCGTGTCCCGGGCGCGATGCGACATTCTTGATGCCGCATCGCAAAACCGGAACCGTCACACGGGCGGCGGTCGCGACGGCCCCGGATCAGCAGCGTACCGCCGGCGCGCTGCGCGACATCCGGGCATGGCCCTGCTGTTCTCGATCACTGGGCTTGTCGAATGCCGGGCCGCCAATCCGCTCAGCGCGGGGCCAGCACCATCACCACCTGGCGGCCTTCGAACCTGGCGTCCTGCTCGACCTTGGCGATGTCGGCGACCTCGTCCTTCACCTTGTTGAGCAGCTTGGTGCCGATCTCCTGGTGCGCCATCTCGCGGCCGCGGTAGCGCAGGGTGATCTTCACCTTGTCGCCTTCCTCGAAGAACCGCTTCATCGCCTTCATCTTCACGCCATAGTCGTGATCGTCGATCATCGGCCGGAGCTTGATCTCCTTGATTTCGACGGTCTTCTGCTTCTTGCGCGCCTCGGCGGCCTTCTTCTGAGCCTGGAACTTGTACCTCCCGTAGTCCATGATCTTGCAGACGGGAGGATTGTTGTTCGGCGAGATCTCAACGAGGTCCATGCCGGCCTCGGCGGCCATCCGGATCGCAACCACGGTTTCGACGGTGCCGTGATTGGTGCCCTCCTGGTCGATCAGCTGAATCTGGGCGTTGCGGATAGCGTCATTGATGCGCGGCCCATCCTTGGCGACGGTGGGCGGGGCTCTGTTGGGACGGCGAATGGGAGAGTCTCCAGTGTTGTGAAAGAAAGCCTTATTTTGCAGAAACAGGCGGCGGCATACAAGCCGCCCGATGTTGCGCGGCGCCGAAACCGCCCTTACGCGTCTTTTCGGCCACGCCGGGCTCACTTAAAGCCGTAGGTCCGGTTCCGCAAGCGGAGCTGTGGCCCTGCGATGCGACAAATGCAAGGATTCCCCCGCGATGACAGCCACCGACGCTCCCGGCACCAGCCCCGCGCAAGCACAACCCGCCTTCGTCGAGGTCGGCGCGGGCGCCGAGCGGCGCCGGATCGCGGTGCGCGCCCGGCGGGAAACCTCGCGAGGGGACGGCGCGCCCGGGCTGTTCTGGCTCAGCGGTTTCAATTCCGACATGGCCGGCACCAAGGCGGTGGCGCTCGATGCCTGGGCCGGGGAACAGGGGCGTGCCTGCGTGCGGTTCGATTACTCCGGGCACGGCGAATCCGAGGGCCGTTTCGTCGACGGCACCATCGGCCGCTGGCTCGCGGAAGCGCTCGCGGTGTTCGACCGCTTCTGTCCGGGCGCCACGGTTGCGGTCGGCTCCTCGATGGGCGGATGGATCGCGCTGCTGCTGGCGCGCGAGCTGAAGCGGCGCGGCACCCCGCTTGCGGGCCTGGTGCTGATCGCGCCGGCGCCGGACTTCACCGAGGAGCTGATGTGGAAGGGTTTTCCCGACGAGGTAAAGCGCGAGATCGAGACCAGCGGCGTATGGATGCGGCCATCCGACTATGGCGATCCCTATCCGATCACGCGCGGCCTGATCGAGGACGGGCGGAAACATCTCCTGCTCGGCGGCAGCATCGATGTCGGCTGCCCGGTGCGCATCCTGCAGGGCGCGCAGGATCCGGACGTGCCGTGGCGCCACGCCTTCGCGCTCACCGAGCGGCTGCCGAGCGAGGACGTGGTGCTGACCATGATAAGGGACGGCGACCACCGGCTGTCGCGGCCGCAGGACATCGCCCGGCTGCTGGCGGCGGTGGCCGAGTTTTAGAGCGCTTTCGAGGATATGGAGCCCCGTTCCGAATTCTATCGGAACGGAAATGGCTCTGGGCGGCGGGGCCTCAAGCGCCGCGTTTTGCCTCGCCCTCGCGCCGGAACCGGAGATAGGTGGCGCGGCGGCCCTCGCGCGTCGCCTTGCGGCCGTAGCGGGTCATGGTGTAGCCGGGCCAGGGCTGGCGCCAGTCGGCGGCCCGCTCGGCGAGCCAGGTGAAGTGCGGCGCACGCAGCAGGTGCGCCAGCGTCCAGGCGACGTAGTCGTCGATATCGCAGACGAAGCGGAATTCGCCGCCCGGCGCGAGCACGCGCGCCATCGCGGCGAGGGTCGCGTGCTGCACGAAGCGCCGCTTCCAGTGCCGCCGCTTCGGCCACGGGTCGGGATGGATCAGGTCGATCCGGGCGAGCGAGCCGGCCGGCGCCCAGGCCAATAGCTCGGCGGCGTCGCCCGCCACCAGCCGGATGTTGTGAATGTCGTGGGTCTCGATCTGCGCCAGGATCTTCGCCATGCCGTTGACGTAGGGCTCGCAGCCGATGAAGCCGATCTCGGGATGGGCGAGCGCCTCGGCGACGAGATGCTCGCCGCCGCCGAAGCCGATCTCGAGCCGGACATCGGTGACCGGCGCTGAGAACAGCGCGCGCAGGTCGGCGGGCGCGGCGCGCGCGATATCGACGGCAAGCCGCGGCAGCAACCGCGTCATCAGGTCGGCCTGATGGATGCGCAGCTTGTGGCCCTTGCGGCGGCCGAAGAATGCGCCCTGAACGGCGCCTTGCGGGCGTGGCGGATGCGGCATGATCGGTCGCGTCGAATGGTTGCTGGCGCCGGCGCGCGGGCGGCGCGCCGGAATCCGGCCCGCGTCTTAGAGCATGATCCCGAAAAGTGGAAATCGATTCCCGGAAAAGATCATGCTCAAACGGAAAGATAGATGGCGGGTCCGATTCAACCCCGGTGGATCGAACTCTGGCGAACCGGACCCTGGCGATGGCGGCGTGATGGGAGAGGGCCGCGACGCGCGCGGCGGACGCGCCACGCCGCGCTCAATCGTTGGCGGACTGTTCGCGCGCGGCGATCTGCTCGACCATGTCGACGATGCTGCGGCGGAGCTTGGCGTCGCTGATGCGTGTGAAGGCGCGGGTCAGGGCCAGACCTTCCGAGGTCGCGAGAAAGTCGGAGACGTAGCTCGGCGACGGCGCCTCGCCGAAACCGTTGGCGGAAACCGACGAGGTCGGGCCGCCGTCGAACAGGAACGACACCGGCACCTGCAGGATGTCCGCGATCTGCTGGATGCGGCTGGCGCCGACGCGGTTGGTGCCCTTCTCGTATTTCTGGATCTGCTGGAACGTCAGGCCGAGCGCCTCGCCGAGCTTTTCCTGACTCATGCCGAGCATGATGCGGCGCATGCGCACGCGGCTGCCGACATACCTGTCAACAGGGTTGGGCGCTTTGGTCGACATCAACTTCTCCATGACTCAAATAAGTTGGCGCGCTTGAAGCCCGGTCTGAAAATATGACTTGACGGATGGGCCCGTCAATCGACCCGGAACAGTGAACTGCGAATGCGGTTTATTTCGGTATTTGGGGGTGGCAGGGAAGCCGCGCAACACCCTATTTTGTCCGCCTATTATATCGAAGATAGGACGATTGGATAGCTGAAAAATGGGGAAAATGGAATTATTCGAAAAGATTGTTGTCCCAAATTCACCCCTTTCAGAAATCCGCCCCCGTTTGCCGCCGCCGGATGGCTAGAAGGAAGGCAATTGCCAAAATAATCGCCACCGGACCGTCGCCGAAGCGGGCATAGGGCGTCGGCGGAATCGCGGCCGGAAGCCGTGCGTCGAGCACGCCCTCGACCCCGAGTCCGAGCCGCGCAGTGATCCGCCCGACCGGGTCGACCACCGCGGAGATGCCGGTATTGGCGGCGCGCACCAGCGGCAGCCCTTCCTCGATGCCGCGCAGCCGGGCCTGCTGCAGGTGCTGATAGGGGCCGGTGGAGATGCCGAACCAGCCGTCATTGGTCAGGTTGATGATCCAGCCCGGACGATCCTCGCCGGTCACCGCATCGCTCGGGAAGATCGCCTCGTAGCAGATCAGCGGCAGCGCCCGCGGCGCGTTCGGAATCGCGATCGGCCGCCGCCGGGTGCCGGGAATGAAGCCGCCATGGACCCGCGTCAGTTGCTGGAAGCCGAGCTTCTCCATCAGGTCCTGGAACGGCAGGTACTCGCCGAACGGCACCAGGTGCAGCTTGTCGTAGACCGACAGCACGCTGCCGTCGTCGCCGATCAGGTAGATCGAGTTGTAGGCGCGGCGGACCGGCACGCCCGGCGGCAGGTCCGGCGCGCGCACCGCGCCGGTGATCAGCACCGTGCCTTTCGGCAGCAGGTCGGCGATTTGCGCCATGGCGTCGCCTTCCCGGGTCAGGAAGAAGGGGAAAGCGGATTCCGGCCAGATCAGGATGGTGGCATCGCCCACCCCGGTCGCCTGCGGGCCGGTGGCGCGATCGGACAGCGCGAGATACTTCCGCATCACCGCCGCCTTGGCGGAGTAGTTGAAGCGCTCGTCCTGCGCCACGTCCGGCTGCATGATGCGCAGCCTGACGCCGTCGACCAGCACCGTGGGGTGGCGCGCCAGCCGCAGCGAACCGTAAGCACCCATCGCGACCAGCACCGCGACTGCCGCGAGTGGCACCAGCCACGGCCGGCGGGCCTTGCCGTCGATCAGCACCGCGGGCGCGGCGAAGATCGCGACGCCGAGGAAGGTCAGACCCCACAGCCCGACCAGCGATGCGGTCTGCGCCAGCGCCAGCGGCTCGGTCAGCGCGTAGCCGAAGGCGTTCCAGGGAAAGCCGGTGAGCACATGGCCGCGCAGCCATTCGCTGACGGTCAGCGCCGCCGCCAGCGCCAGGATGCGGGCCGCGCCGCGCGGCCAGATCGCGCGGGCCAGCCCGAAGCCGGCCGCCGGAAACAGCGCGAGATAGGCGGGCAGGCCGCACACCGCGAACGGCAGCAGCCAGCCGAAGGTCGAGGCATCGACCAGGAAGGCATAGCCGATCCAGTACAGGCCCGGCACGAAGTAGCCGAAGCCGAACCACCAGCCGGCGATCGCCGCCGAGGTCACACCGTTGAAGCGCCCGGCGCCGGCGCCGTCGATCAGCCACACCATGACCGGGAAGGTGACGAACAGCACCGGCCAGAGATTGAACGGCGCCATCGCCAGCGACGACAGCGCGCCGGCGAGGCCAGCGATCAGCATTCGCCGCCAGCCCCAGGACAGGATGATCGTCTGCGCGGCATCGCGCAGCTTGCGGCCCATCGCGGTCAAGACGGCGCTCCGTCATGCGGCGGGGAGTCGTGAGGCAGGGAGTCGTGAGGCGGAGAATCCTGGGACTCGCCCGGGAGCGTGGCGCTGTCGCCTCCCGCATCGCGCCGCCGCGCCTCGCGGCCGCGTGGCGCGGTGCGCTCCTTGCGTGGCCGGATCCGCAGCCGCTTGACCCGGCGCGGGTCGGCATCGAGCACCTCGATCTCGAAATCGCCGGGACCGGAGATGATCTCGCCGCGCACCGGCAGCCGGCCGACATGGGTGACCAGGAAGCCGCCGAGGGTGTCGACGTCCTCGCCGGCCTCGCCGGTCTCGAACGCCTCGCCGATCATGGCGCGGACATCCTCCAGCGGCGCGCGGGCGTCGGCGATGAAGGTGTTGTCGCCCTGCCGCACGATCGCCGGCGGCTCGGTGCTGTCGTGCTCGTCGTCGATCTCGCCGACGATCTGCTCGACGATGTCCTCGATCGAGACCAGCCCGTCGGTGCCGCCATATTCGTCCACCACAAGCGCCAGGTGCAGCCGCGATGCCTGCATCTGCGCCAGGAGGTCGATGGCCCGCATCGACGGCGGCACGTAGAGCAGGTTGCGGATCAGCCCGGTATCGACCAGCGGACGCGACAGGTCGACCAGCCGCAGGTCGAGCCCGGCCGGATAAGGCTTCTTGCGCCGCGTCCTGGCCGGATCGGCCACTTTCGCGGTCGAGGTCATGAATGCCAGCAGGTCGCGGATGTGAACCATGCCGACCGGATCGTCGAGCGTTTCGTTGAACACCACGAAGCGCGAATGCGCCGCGGCCTCGAACTGCACCATCAACTCGCCGAGCGAGATGTCCTGCCGCACCGCGACGATGTCGGCGCGGTGGATCATCACGTCGTCGATGCGCTGGTCGTGCAGCGCCAGCAGGTTGCGCAGCATGGTGCGCTCGACCGCCGAGAAGCTCGATTCATCCGGCGCCGACGCGTCCAGCACCACCTGGATGTCGTCGCGCACCGAGCCGGCCTTCCAGCCGAACAGCGTGCGGATCGCGCGCATCAGCCAGGTGTCGCGGTTCGGCCGCAGCACCTCGCCTTCACGCACCGGCACCGGCAGGTGGGAGGCGGCTTCAGGCGCGGACTCGGGGATCTGCTCCGGGCCGGAGTCCAGTGCGTCCTGTTTCGGATCGGAGTCAGGCATGTCGGTCGGCCCGCTCCGGATCGGCAGCAGCATCGTCATAGGGATCGGGAATGCCGAGCCGCGAAAGGATCCGGCGTTCGAGGTCTTCCATCGCGTCGGCCTCGGCATCGGTCTCGTGATCGTAGCCGATCAGATGCAGGAAGCCATGCACCGCGAGGTGGCTGAGGTGATGGTCGAACGGCTTGCCCTCGTCGTCGGCCTCGCGGCGGGTGGTCTGGTAGGCGATGGCGATGTCGCCGAGCATGCGGGGTGCGTCGCCGGGCCTTGGCGCGCCTTCCGGCTGCAGCGCCGGAAACGACAGCACGTTGGTCGGCTTGTCGATATGGCGCCAGTTGTTGTTGAGCGTGCGGATGCCGGTATCGTCGGTCAGCATCACCGCGAGTTCGGCATCGGCGGTGTCGTCGTCGACCATGGCGGCGGCGGCCGTGATGGCACGGAGAATGACGTCTTCCGCATCGGGTGCCTCCTGCCAGCATGCCGCGACCACCAGAACGTCGGTGTCCGGCGGCAAATGCATCATGGTTTCGGTACTGCGTGGCATGGCCTGGAAATTCGTTTCAGAACGATTGCGGCATCACGAACGCGGCGCGGCCGCCGCGGCCGCCGTGCCCTCATAGGCGGCGACGATCCGCGCCACCAGTTCGTGGCGGATCACGTCCTCAGCCTTGAAGTGGACCTGGGCGATGCCCTCGACATTGCCGAGCAGCCGCATCGCCTCGATCAGGCCGGAGACCTGGCCGTTGGGCAGGTCGATCTGGCTCGGATCGCCGGTGACGATCATGCGGCTGTTCTCGCCGAGCCGGGTCAGGAACATCTTCATCTGCATCGAGGTGGTGTTCTGCGCCTCGTCGAGGATGATCGCCGCGTTGGTCAGCGTGCGGCCGCGCATGAAGGCAAGCGGCGCGATCTCGATCTCGCCGGACTGCAAGGCGCGCTCGACGATGCGGGCGTCCATCAGGTCGTAGAGCGCATCGTAGATCGGGCGCAGGTAGGGATCGACCTTCTCGCGCAGGTCGCCGGGCAGGAAGCCGAGCCGTTCGCCGGCCTCCACCGCGGGGCGCGTCAGGATGATGCGGTCGACCTCCTTGCGCTCGAACAGCTGCGCCGCGCGCGCCACCGCCAGCCAGGTCTTGCCGGTGCCGGCGGGGCCGATGCCGAACACCAGTTCGTGGTGCTTCAAGGCGCGGATGTAGGAATCCTGCGCGGGCGTGCGGGCGCGCACCGGGCGCTTGCGCAGGTTGATGGCGTCGAACGACGAGGTCGCGACCTTGGCGTCGTATTCGAACAGCGAGCCCTGCGCGAGCACCGCGCGGATCGCGCCGTCGACATCGCCCTGGGCGAGCTCGTGCCCGCCCTGCGCCTGGGCGTAGAGCGCGTCGAGCACGCGGCGCGTGGTCTCGCAGCCGTCGCGGGTGCCGGCGACGGTGATGTGGTTGCCGCGCGAATCGACCATGACGTTGAGCTTGCGCTCGATCAGCGCGAGGTTCTGGCCATAGGGGCCGACCAGCGCGGAGACGGCGCGGTTGTCGTCGTAGGCGACGGTCAGGCTTTCCGGCGAGGCGGTCATGTCACGGCCAGGCTTGTCATGATGGGGCTTGTCACGGTCAGGCTTGTCACGGTCAGGCTTGCGGCCGGGCGCGAGGGTCGGGGAATCCGATGCGCTTTTCGGCAAGGGCTCTAGCCTCCGTTGAGGGCGGCGGCGCGCGCGCCGGCTGCGGCGTGGCCCGGGCCGGCCGGCAGGGTGCCGAACAGGCTGTAGCGCTCATGGCCGGTGATCGCGACCGGCAGCACCTGTCCGATGATGTCGTCGGACGCCATGACATGGGCGGGTTGCAGCCACGGCGTGCGTCCGACGATCTGGCCCGGGACGCGGCCGGTGCGTTCGAACAGCACATCGACCGTGGTGCCGAGCGCCGCCCGGTTGAAGGCGTGCTGCTGGCGGTCGATCAGGTCCTGGAGCCGTGCCAATCGCTCGTCCATCGTCGCCGGTGCAACCATCTCCTGCATGTCCGCCGCCGGCGTGCCGGGGCGCGGGGAATACTTGAACGAATACGCCCCAGCGTAGCCGATTTGCCCGACCAGCGCGAGGGTGGCGGCGAAATCTTCCTCGGTTTCGCCGGGGAAACCGACGATGAAATCCGACGAGAACGCGATGTCGGCGCGATGGGCGCGGAACCGCGCGATGGCGTGGCGGTACTCGGCCGCGGTGTGCCTGCGGTTCATCGCCGCGAGAATGCGGTCGGAGCCGGACTGCACCGGCAGGTGGACGTAGGGCATCACCGCCGGGATGTCGCGATGGGCTTCCAGCAGCGAATCGTCGACGTCGCGCGGATGGCTGGTGGAATAGCGGAGGCGGGCGATGCCGGGAATGGCGGCCAGCCGATGCAGCAGGCGCCCGAGCGTCCAGCTTCGCCCGTCCGGCCCCTCGCCGTGATAGGCGTTGACGTTCTGGCCGATCAGCGTGATCTCGCGTACGCCGCTCTCGGTGAGCCGCGTCACGTCCTCGACGATGCGCGCGACGGGACGCGAGACCTCCGCGCCGCGCGTATAGGGCACCACGCAGAAGGTGCAGAACTTGTCGCAGCCCTCCTGCACCGTGACGAAGGCGGAAATGCCGCGGGCGCGGATCGCCGCCGGCTTCGGCTGCGGCAGGCGCGCGAACTTGTCCTCGACCGGAAATTCGGTGTCGAGGGCGCGGCCCTCGGTGCGGGCGCGGGCCAGAAGCTGCGGCAGGTTGTGATAGCTCTGCGGGCCGACCACGACATCGACCACCGGGGCGCGGCGGATGATCTCCTCGCCCTCGGCTTGCGCCACGCAGCCCGCCACCACGACGTCCATGCGGCGGTCGCGGCGCGCCGCCTCGTCCTTGGCGACGCGCAGCCGGCCCAGTTCCGAATAGACCTTCTCGGACGCCTTCTCGCGGATGTGGCAGGTGTTGAGGATGACCAGATCGGCGTCGTCGACGCTTGCGGTCTCGACGAAGCCCTCGGGCGCGAGCGTATCCACCATGCGTTGCGCATCGTAGACATTCATCTGGCAGCCGTATGACTTGATATGCAGCTTGCGCGGCGCGCTCATGGAACCCGTAAAAGTGTCATCTCGGCGCGCCGGCGGCGCACCCGCTGCACATATAGCCTCAAGCCGCGGAAATCCAGCACCGGGCCGGATCGGGGGGCGGCGGCGCGGTCAGCGGTCCGCTACGAGAGTCTCTTTTCGGTCAAGGTGTTGCGCGATCAGGCCGGGCAGATCGGCCATCGCGTCGAAAATCGTCGCGGCGCCGGCCGCCGCAAGCCGCGCGGCATCGCCCGCCTGGCAATGGCTGCCGCCGCAGAAGCCGAACGCCGTCATGCCGGCGGCGCGGGCGGCGGTGACGCCGGGCACGCTGTCCTCGATCACCAGGCAGCGGGCGGGTTCGGCGCCCATCTCGGCGGCGGCGAGCAGGAACAGGTCCGGCGCCGGCTTGCCGTGCGCCACCTGCACCGCCGAAAAGACATGCGGCGCGAAGCGTGCCAGCAGCGCGGTGCGGGTCAGGCTCGCCGCGATCTTCTCCGGCGTGCCGCTGGAGGCGACGCAGACCGGCAGCGCGATTTGCCCCAGCGCCGCCACGATGCCCGGCATCGGTTGCAGGGAGGCTGCGAAGGCGTCGAGCAGCCGGCCTTTCAGTTGCGTGTCGAAATCGGCCGGCAGCGCGCGGCCCAGCGCCGCCTCGACCTCGCGCGTCGCCTCACGCGCCGAGCGGCCGAGGAAGCGCGCGCGGACCTCATCGGCGCTGATCGGATAGCCGTGGGCGGTCAGCAGCTCGGCATGGACGCGGCAGGAGATCACCTCGCTGTCCACCAGCACGCCGTCGCAATCGAAGATGACGAGATCGAAAGACATGATGTTGCAAGAGATGTTGGAAGACATGGCGGCGGTGATAGGCCGCGCCAGGTCGCCGGGCAAGGCGGCGCACCTGCCATCGCGGTGCAGCCACCACGTCGCGGCTTCAAAGGCGTCGCGGATGCGCCGGTCTCAGGCCCGCGCGGCCTGGCGCGCCTTCTTCACGTCGGTCGCTTCCCACACCATGCGCTTGCCGCGCTCGCGGCCGAGCAGCTCGATCGGATCGTGATTGTCGATATGGCCGAACTGTCCCTTGTAGACGCTGTAGCCGCACAGTTCCTGCAGGCGGCGCGGCATCCGTTGCGCGGTCTCGCGCGGAATGCCGAGTTGCAGGTTTTCCTGCTGCCGCATCCAGCCCCAGCAATAGGCGCAGGAGAAGGCGAAGCGGCGGGCGTCGCTGTCGTTGGCGCCGCCGCCGTGCCACAGCGCGCTGTCGAACAGCATCACGCTGCCGGCCGGCATGGTCGCGAGTTGAGTCTCGTAGTCCTTGCCGTATTCCGGCGCGTGATCGAGTTTGTGGCTGCCCGGCACGATGCGGGTCGCGCCGTTGGTGGCGGTGAAATCCGACAGCGCCCAGATCGCGTTCAGCGTGATCGGGATGTGCGGGCGCGGCAGCGGGATCAACTGGGTGTCCTCGTGGATCGGCTGCGCCTCCTGGCCGGGGCCGAGCACCAGCGAGCAGAACGACGACAGCAGGCATTCCCTGTCGAGCACCGCTTCCACCACCGGCAGCACCGCTTCGTGCAGCGGCACTTCCCAGAACACCTCGTCATAGGTGAGGAGGTTGTTCACCCGCAGCGTCTTGTAGCCCTCGAACGAGGTCGTGGCGGTGCCGAGATTGTGCTCGCGCTCGATCCGCTCCACCGCCGCTTTCAGGTCGTCGACCAGTTGCGGCGCCACCACGCGCTCCAGCACGGTGTAGCCGTCCTCGCGGATGCGCGCGGCGTGGGATGCGATCTCGGCTTCGCTCGGCATCATGGGTCTCCCGGTCTGTCTGGAGGCGTTTTTTGTCGGGCCGCGATTGGCGGCGTTCAAGGCAAAAGCAAGGAAACAGGTCTTTTTCACCTCTGGCTGCATGTATTTATGCTGACACTGACGTCAGTGTCAATGTAATCTTCCGCCATGGCGGAATCCGGACCCGTGGCGCGTCGGGAGTCGGGACAGGCCGTGCCGGAAGGCGCCAGAGCGTTTTCGAGCGAAACGGGTGCCGGATCGCGTCAAGAAAACGCGTTGAAACAAGGATATAGAGCCCCGTTCCAATTCTGTCGGAACGGAAATGGCTCTATAAGCGTGCAAGCTCGATTGGGGACACGACCGGCCGATGGCGAAGACACCACGCAAACCGCGCTCCGACAAGAAGGCGATGGCGGCGGAAACCCGGAGCGCCATCCTGCGGGCGGCCCAGGCGCTGTTTGCCGCGAAGGGCTTTTTCGACACCACCATCGCCGACATCGTCAAGGCGGCGGGCGTCAGCCGCGGCACCTTCTATCTGTATTTCAAGGACCGCGAGGACGTGTTCGCCACCCTGCTGTCGCAGGCCGTCGACGAGATGTTCCTGCTGTCGGCGTCGCGCCAGACCGGGTCGCGGCAGGAGCGGATCGAGAGCGCCAACCGGGCCTATCTCGAGACGTTCCGGCGCCACCGCGCCTTCATGCGCAGCGCCCTGCAGGTCGCGACCTTCGATCCCCGCGTCGCCGAGGCGCTCAGCGGCCTGCGGGGCAAGTTCATCGCGCGGATTCGCGCCCATCTCGAGCGCGCGGTGGCGCGCGGCGAATGCCACGACATCGACCCGGCGATCACCTCGTTCCTGCTGGTCATCATGGTGGAGTTCACCGCCTATTCCTGGCTGTCGTTCGGCTGGCAGCCGGACCAGGGCGAGTTCGAGGTCGACGCCATCGTCAGGGAGGCCAGCGCGCTGTGGGCCCGCGCGGTCTACAAATAACGGTTCGATCGACCGTTCCGGACCGCCGTCGGGACGGGCGCTTTCCGCCCTTTTTCGTCCTTGCCGAAACCGCGCCGAACGGCTATATAGCCGTTAATTGACAGGTATCTCATACGAAGGCGTATCGAGAGTGGGGCCCCCGGGGACCCGCTCTTTTTTATTACCTGAAGGTGCCTTTAATTATCTGAAGGCGCCTCGCGCGACCGATAGCCGCCCCTGCGCATTGGAGTCTCATGACGGAAACCGCCGCCGCAAACCTTGCCGAACTGCTGGCCGAGCCGCGCCTCGTGATCGAGCCGGGCGTCGCGGCGCGGGTGGCTGCGGTCGCGGGTCCGGTGCTGGAAGGCATGGGCTACCGGCTGGTGCGGGTGAAGGTCTCGGGCGAGGCCGGCTGCACCGTGCAGGTCATGGCCGAGCGGCCCGACGGAACCATGCTGATCGAGGATTGCGAGGCGGTGTCGAAGGCGCTGTCGCCGGTGCTGGACGTCGCCGACCCGATCGACCGCGCCTACCGGCTGGAAATCTCGTCGCCCGGCATCGACCGGCCGCTGGTGCGCCGCTCCGATTTCGAGCGTCATCTCGGCCATCTGGCGAAGATCGAGATGGCGGTGGCCCATCACGGACGCAAGCGGTTTCGCGGCATCCTCGAACGTCTCGACGGCGACATGCTGAATCTGCGCCGCGACGATTCCCCGGCCGGTGAGGACGCCGTGGCGGCGCTGCCGCTCGCCGACATCGGCGACGCGCGCATGGTGCTGACCGACGAGCTGATCGCCGAATCGATGCGGCGCGGCAAGGCCGCCGAGCGCGAATTGAAGGAAAGCCTCGGTATCGCGCCGCCGCCGCCCGCGCACGCCCGGAAGGCGCGCGCGACCAAGGGCGGCAAGAACGGCAAGGGCGGAAAGTCCGCGCCGAAGCCGAAGAAGAAGCCGTTGCCGACGAATACCAAGCAGCACCGTCTGGCCGCCGACAGGCGGCTCGCCGGTGTCATCGACCCCATCGAAGGAGAGTGAAGCCATGGCCGCTGTCAGCGCCAACCGACTTGAGCTGTTGCAGATCGCCGACGCCGTCGCGCGCGAGAAGTCGATCGACCGCAACATCGTCATCGCGGCGATGGAGGAGGCGATCGCCAAGGCGGCGCGCGCCCGCTACGGCAGCGAGACCGACGTCCATGCCGAGATTCATCCCAAGACCGGCCAGTTGTCGCTCACCCGCCACATGCTGGTGAGCGAGAATGTCGAGAACCCGTCGAACCAGATTTCGCTGGCCGCGGCGCAGCGCGCCAATCCCGGCGCGCAGATCGGCGACACCATCGCCGACACGCTGCCGCCGCTGGAATACGGCCGCATCGCCGCGCAGTCGGCCAAGCAGGTGATCGTACAGAAGGTGCGCGAGGCCGAGCGCGACCGCCAGTACCAGGAATTCAAGGACCGCATCGGCGAGATCGTCAACGGCACCGTCAAGCGCGTCGAATACGGCAGCGTGATCGTCGATCTCGGCCGCGGCGAGGCCATCATTCGCCGCGACGAGATGCTGCCGCGCGAGGTGTTCCGCAACGGCGACCGCGTCCGCGCCTATGTCTTCGACGTGCGCCGCGAGACCCGCGGGCCCCAGATCTTCCTGTCGCGCACCCATCCGCAGTTCATGGCGAAGCTGTTCGCGCAGGAAGTGCCGGAAATCTACGACGGCATCGTCGAGATCAAGGCGGTGGCCCGCGATCCCGGCTCGCGCGCCAAGATCGGCGTGGTGTCGCGCGATTCCTCGGTCGATCCGGTCGGCGCCTGCGTCGGCATGCGCGGCTCGCGGGTGCAGGCGGTGGTGAACGAGTTGCAGGGCGAGAAGATCGACATCATCCCGTGGTCGCCGGATATCGCCACCTTCGTGGTCAACGCGCTGGCGCCGGCGGAAGTCGCCAAGGTGGTCATCGACGAAGATCGCGAGCGCATCGAGGTTGTGGTTCCGGATACCAATAACCAGCTTTCCCTGGCGATCGGGCGCCGCGGCCAGAACGTGCGGCTGGCCTCGCAGCTCACCGGCTGGGATATCGACATCCTGACCGAGCAGGAGGAATCCGAGCGCCGCCAGGCCGATTTCGAGAATTCGACCCGGGCCTTCATGGAGGCGCTCAATGTCGACGAGGTGGTCGGGCAGCTGCTGGCCTCGGAAGGCTTCACCTCGGTCGAGGAACTGGCGCTGGTCGATGTCCGCGAGCTGGCCGGCATCGAGGGTTTCGACGACGAGACCGCCGAGGAACTGCAGGCCCGCGCCCGCGACTATCTCGAGCGGCTGGAGGAGGAGCTGGAGGCCCGCCGCAAGGAACTCGGCGTCGAGGACGCGGTGAAGGACGTGCCCGGCGTCACCTCGAAGATGCTGGTCAAGCTCGGCGAGAACGACGTCAAGTCGGTGGAGGATCTCGCCGGCTGCGCCACCGACGACCTGGTCGGCTGGACCGAGCGCAAGGACGGCGAAGTCACCAAGCACGCCGGCTACCTCGACGGCATCGAGCTGTCGCGCGAGGACGCCGAGCACCTGATCATGCAGGCGCGGCTGGCCGCCGGCTGGATCACCGAGGCGGACCTTGCTCAAGATTCCGCTGAGGACGCCGCCGAGGAAGCCGAGGCCGATCAGGCCGCCGCAGATCACGCGGTCTGAGCGTGGCCGTCGCCCCGACCCGCGGTCCGGCCTCCGGACCATGTGAATGAGCAAGGAGAATGCCCGCGCATGCTCGCAAGCCTCGATCCGGCCGATCTCGATCACGGCCCCCGGACCGCAAAGTCCGGGATCGGGCGGATGTGCGCGGTGTCGCGGCAGGTCCGGCCGGTCGATGAGCTGATCCGTTTCGTGGTGGCGCCGACCGGCGAGGTCGTCCCCGACCTCAAGCGCAAGCTGCCGGGGCGCGGATTGTGGGTGTCGGCCTCGCGCGCCGCGGTGGCGGAGGCGGTCAGGCGCAAGGCGTTCGGCCGCGGCTTCAAGCGTGAGGTCCGGGTCGGCCCGGCGCTGGCCGAGGATACCGAGCGGCTATTGGCGAAAAGCGCGGTCGAGGCGCTGGCGATCGCGGCCAAGGCCGGGCAGGTGGTGTCCGGCTTCGCCAAGGTCGAGGAGGCGATCGGGCGCGGCCGGGCGGTGGCGCTGATCCATGCCGCCGACGGCGCCGAGGACGGAATCCGCAAGCTGAACGCCCGTTTGGCGGCATCGGCGCGGGATACCGGCGAGACGGCCGGACCATCGCCCGATGTTCCGGTCATCACGGCACTGTCGTCCGATGAATTGGATTTGGCACTGGGCCGGTCAAATGTGATACATGCTGCCCTGCTCGCAGGCCCGGCGGGCGGGACATTCCTGTCGCGAAGCCGGTTCCTGGTCCGATACCGGGCGGCCGAGGACAGCAATCCGGGCCGGAGACGACCGGACCGAAGACTGCCGGACCGAAGACCGCGCTATTCCGCCGATTGAGCGCCTTCGTTGAGTTCAGACTGCGCAACGGCTTGCGCGACGTAGAAAGATTGGGACTGCTGTATGGTTGATACGAAAAATCCTGGCGACAAGACTTTGAGCGTCAGCCCGACCAAGACCTTGACGCTCAAGCCGCGCGTCGAGCAGGGCACCGTGCGCCAGAGCTTCAGCCACGGCCGTAGCAAGCAGGTGGTGGTGGAGAAGCGCGGCAAGCGCCGGCTCGCCGGCGACAGCGGGCCGGGCGAGACGGCCGCGGCCGAGCCCGCCAAGGCGGCGCCGCG
>JAGRLZ010000208.1 GCA_020441545.1 Xanthobacteraceae bacterium
CCGCCAATAATTCCGTGGCACCAGCCGCCGTGCTTGAGTACACACCGCGACCGCTATATCGATGGTGCAGATTGGGAGAGGCGGTCGGAGCCATGGTCGGAAATGACGGATGCGCCGATGCCTGATCGCTGGCCTTGCGAATTTTCGTTGACCTTTCCTTTTCCGGTATTCCACGCGTGACAAATTGAAGATCCTGCACACCTACAAGGTCTACCGTCCGGACATTGACGGCGGTATACCGTTTGTCATCGATACCTTGTGCCGGTTTGTCGACGGAGCCGCGAACAGTATCCTTGTCGCGCGCCGATTTGGGTGGGGCCGCCGTTCCATTTCGGACGGCACGCCCGTTGAAGCCGTCACGTCGTTCGGAACACTGTTCTCGACTCCGCTGGCGCCGACCTTCCCGTGGAGGCTGCTTCGCCTGGCTCGGTCGGCGGATATCGTTGTACATCACGCCCCATTCCCGGTCGTGGACATTGCATTGTCCGGCCTGCCGGACCACGTCGGATTGATCGTTTTCTGGCATGCCGACATCGTGGGATATTCGTGGCTGAAACAGCTGGTGTCGCCGGCGGTTCGATACGCGTTGCAGCGCGCTCAGCGCATTATCATCTCCGACAAGACTGCTCTCGAGAGTTCGATGCTTCTGAAGCCTTTCGCCGCCAAATGCACCGTCATCCCCTATGGGGTAGACGTCGATTTCTGGGGCACGCTGACCGAAACCGAGGGCGGTGCGGCAGAGATGCTCCGTCAGAAGTATCCGCGCATGATACTCGCCGTCGGCCGATTGGTTCCCTACAAGGGGATCGACATCCTGCTTCGCGCAATGCAGGCGCTTGACGCCACGCTGATAATTATTGGTGAAGGCCCGCAGGAAGCACCTCTCAGAAAACTGGCCCGGCAGCTCGCCGTATCCGGGAAGGTCCAGTTCCTTGGCCGCGTCCCGTCCGGCGACATGAAGTCATTCCTTCATGCCGCCCGGGTCCTGGCATTTCCGTCGATCACAAATGCCGAGGCTTTCGGCATTGTTCAGCTGGAAGCGATGGCTGCCGGGCTTCCCATCGTCAATACGGCCTTGCCCACGGCGGTGCCCAACATTGCGCGCCATCAGCAGGAAGCCCTCACCGTCCCGCCTGGAGATCCACACGCATTGGCCTACGCTATTTCAGAGATTCTCGACAATCCGGATCTCGCAACCCGCCTTGGAAAAGCAGGTCGCGATCGTGCGCGGAGCGCGTATAGCAACAGCCGGTTTCTCTCACGGATGAAAGACGTCTATCGCGAGACCGCCAGACAACCCTAACCCAGCGCGGACGGGGACGGATATCGACTTCATGACAATTTCCCTCAACAAGGCTGGCAAGGCCCGCAACCAACAGTCCGTATCCGTCATCGAAGGCGGCCTGGCAAACGCGCCGGCAATGGCCGCCAAGGACATTGTCATGGGGATTCGCATGTGGCGGCTCTGGGGCCGCCAAGGATGGAACGATATTCTCCAGCGCTATCGCCGTTCCCTGCTGGGTCCCTTTTGGCTGACCGCGAGCATGGCGATCATGGTGGTTGCCCTTGGCGTTCTGTACGCGGAATTGTTCAAGATAAAGGTCGACACCCTTCTTCCCTACCTCTGCCTGGGCTTGATCGTATGGACGCTACTATCAAGCTTCCTAACGGAAGCGGGCTCACTTTTCACCGGCTCGGAAGCATACATCAAGCAGATACGGCTTCCGTATAGTGTCTACGTGTATCGCTCGTGCTGGAGCAAGCTGATCATCTTTGCTCACAACGTCGTCATCTATATCGGAGTGATTCTCTATTTCGATATCTGGCCGGGAGCAGCCGCGCTTCTTGCAATTCCCGGCCTCGCGGTCGTTTTGTTGAACGGCCTTCTCCTCAGCCTTTGCATCGGCATGGTCTCGGCGCGGTTTCGCGATATTCCGCAGATCGTCACATCGCTGGTGCAGATCGCGTTTTTTGTGACGCCGATATTCTGGACCCCTGAACTTCTGAGGGGCCGGTCTTTCGCACTCGACTTCAATCCATTCTATCATCTGGTGGAAATTGTGCGGGCACCTTTGCTGGGAACGGTGCCGTCCGCGAAGAACTACCTGGCCGTCGCGCTCATTACCCTTGTCAATCTGATCGTTGCCGGAGCATTCTTTACCCGCTTCCGCGCACGCATTTCCTATTGGGTCTGACGAATGACAAACCTTTCCAGGGGCAACATGCCGACGCTGGCGCTCGAAGATGTCAGCGTTTCATTTCCGATCTATCACGGCGGCTCTCGCTCCCTGAAAAAGAGCCTGGTCTTTCGCGGTTCCGGTGGACAGCTTGCAACCGACGCAAATGACAGGATCATGGTGGAAGCTCTTCGTCACGTCACGTTGCAAACAGAGGTCGGGGATCGTGTGGCGCTGATCGGATCGAACGGCGCCGGCAAGACAACCCTGCTCCGGGTCGCCGCCGGCATCTATGAGCCCATCAGCGGCGCCGTCCGGACGCATGGTCGAATTTCGCCGATGTTCGATATCAGCCTCGGCATCGATGGAGAGATCAGCGGCTATGACAATATTCTGATGCGCGGACTTATTCTGGGGCTTTCTCCTGACGATATTGAATCGCGGATGGCGGATATCGTCGCGTTCACCGAACTGGGCGACTATCTTGATCTGCCGGTTCGAACCTACTCGTCCGGTATGGTGACACGCTTGACGTTTGCAGTCGCAACCTGCTTCCAGCCAGAAATATTGCTTATGGATGAGTGGATCATGGCGGGCGACGCCGCGTTTCTTGAGAAGGCCCAACATCGGATCGAAGGCTTCGTCGAAAAGGCCAGCACGCTGGTTCTTGCATCGCACAATGCGGATATTCTCAAACGGTGGTGCAACAAGGGAATCTTCATGCAGCAGGGTGAGGTCAAATTTACAGGGGACGTTGACGGGGCCCTGGAAGCCTATGCCGCCGCTGTCGTGTCCTCTCCTCACCCTGTTCATTGATCCTGGCGCGATATCCGGATATCGCAGCTTCGCGCCGCATATCGCATCCCTGCATCTCCTTGCCAGTTCGTATCGGCCATGATCAGAAAGGCCGCCGACGAAGGCGGCTCCGTCCGGCACGTCGCAAGCGATACCAGCAGCCAGAGCGTTTTCGAGCGAAGTGGGTCCGGTTCGCGTCAAGAAAACGCGTTAAAACAAGGATACAAAGCCCTGTTCCGATAGAATCGGAACGGAAATGACTCTAGCTTTTCCCAACCGCCAGCCCGCAGCTCACGGAAAGACTTAGATGACGCAATCGAAACGTGCACTGGTGACAGGGGTCACTGGTCAAGATGGAGCCTACCTGTCGCAGTTTTTGCTCAACAAGGGATACGAAGTTCACGGGCTGTTGCGTCGAAGTGCTTCTGCCGAGGTCGTTGACGCGCGATTGAAATGGCTCGGCGTCGCGGCCGACATCGTCTTGCATGACGGCAATCTGACCGACCTGTCGGGTCTGCTCCGGATCCTCGAAGCCGTTCAGCCCGCCGAAGTCTACAACCTTGCGGCGCAATCATTCGTAAAATCCTCGTGGCAGCAGCCGCTTCTGACAGGTGCCGTCACCGGGCTCGGTGCGGCAAACATGTTGGAAGCCATTCGAATCGCGTGCCCTCAAACCTGTTACTATCAGGCATCGTCCTCGGAGATGTTCGGGCTCGTTCAAGAACCGCGCCAGTCAGAGAAGACCCCATTTTATCCCCGATCGCCCTACGCGGCAGCAAAGCTGTATGCGCACTGGATGACGGTAAATTATCGGGAAAGCTTTGGGCTGCATGCTTCCAGCGGCATCCTTTTCAATCACGAATCGCCCCTTCGCGGCATCGAATTCGTCACTCGGAAGATCACAGACGGTGTCGCGCGGATCAAGCTTGGTCTCGAGAACAAGCTCGTACTCGGCAATCTCGACGTCAAACGTGATTGGGGGCACGCGCGCGACTATGTTGAAGCGATGTGGCTGATGCTCCAGCAGGACGTCCCTGATGACTATGTCGTGGCGACAGGGCGGACCGTCTCGGTCCGTGAATTCTGCGAACTGGCCTTTGCACAAGTCGGTCTCAACATGAACGACTATGTCGTTACCGATCCTCGCTACATGCGGCCCGCTGAAGTGGATGTCCTGCTGGGCGATCCAGGCAAGGCCAAGGAAAGACTGGGTTGGGTTGCGAAGACCAGCCTGGAAGAACTCGTCGCAGAAATGGTCGATGCCGATCTCAAACGCCTCAAAACTCAACAGCACCTCTGACGATACGGCCATGCGTACAATCCTGCTGACTGGGGCAGACGGCTTTGTTGGCCCCTATGTCGTCAAGGCCCTCCATGAGATGTGCGCGCCTGCCGATATTATCGTTACGACGAAGGGCGGGGGGCATCACCCGGCGTTCGGGAAAACACGCAAGCTCGACGTGACCGATATGGAGAACGTTGATGCAGTTATCGCACAAGCCAGTCCTACGCATGTCGTTCACCTTGCGGGCATCGCTGCGGTCGCCACCGCTTCGCATGACCCGGACGCCGCCTGGGCTGTCAATGTGGGCGGCGCGCGGCACGTCGCCCGCGCCATTCTCACCCACACACCCGATTGCTGGATGCTGAACGTTGGTTCGGGCCTGATCTATGGCGAAACCGCCAAGCGGGACCGATCCCTTGCCGAGGACGCTCTTCCCGCTCCCGTGGACGAATACGGAGCGACGAAGACCGCGGCAGATTTCGCTCTGGGCACTTTGGCCCGGCAAGGGCTGAAGGTTATCCGACTACGACCGTTCAATCACACCGGAGCCGGGCAGACCGAGGCATTCGCCATTCCGGCGTTCGCCGCTCAGATTGCCCGGATCGAGGCCGGCGCTATCGCTCCGCGACTCCGGGTCGGAAACCTCGAAGCGGAGCGCGACTACCTTGACGTTCGCGACGTGGCCCGTGCCTATGCTCTCTGCGTCAATCACGCCGACCATTTGCCTCCCGGTCTGGTTTTGAACGTCGCCTCCGGCGTTCCTCGCAAGATGCGAGACCTGTTGGACATCCTGCTGTCACGAAGCCGATGTGACATCGCCGTCGAACAGGATCCGTCCCGGATGCGGGCCAGCGATATTCCGCGTATCGCCGGAGATGCCTCGCGCATCAGGAATCTTCTGGGCTGGCAGCCTGAATTCACGATCGAGGAAACGTTGGACGACGTGCTCGACGGCTGTCGCGCGCAAGTTGCCCGACATTGATGGAACCGCCGATTGACCACGGCCTGGCCCCCAAGCCCGCGCCTCGGAGTTGGGATGGCAGGCTGGCGGCGGGCGCGCTTGTAGGGGCGGGCTGGATGGCCCCATGAGCCCGCTCACATTGGCTCACGGGCACGTCACCGCGCCCTGCAGGGGGGAACCCTTCTGGCGGACAGCCGCTCAGAACAGCGCCGTGGGGCTTTACCGACGATCCGCGACCATATAGAAACCGGCCGGTGGCGGTGCTTCGCGTATGTTTACCCCGGGTGTTTGCCCGCGCGGAAATGCAGAGGTCACCGAAGGACGAAAAAGCAAACCAGATCAAGCGTTTGCCGCTTTAGCTCAGTTGGTAGAGCACATCATTCGTAATGATGGGGTCGCGTGTTCGAGTCACGCAAGCGGCACCACGTCCTGCTCTGGAGCCATTTCTGTTCCGATAGAATCGGAACGGGGCTCCATATCCTTATCCTAACGCGTTTTCTTGACGCGAACCGGCCCCCGCCTCGCTCGAAAACGCTCTCGATGACGCGCAAGGCGCGGATCAGAACGGCCCGTGCTGCCGGATGCGCTGCATCACCGCTTCGAGCTGGTCGATGCGCGCCTCGTAGAGCTGGCCGATGCATTTGACGTCGCTGCCGCAGGCGGCGCGGTCCTTGAGGAAGACGGCCTGCTGATCCCGCAGCGCGCCGCGCTGCCCCATGGCAACCAGCGACGTGGTCCATTGATACAGCGTCGCCATCCGCGCCTCGTCCTGGCCGAGCACGTAGTTGGCGCAGATCGCGGTCTCGCTCGGAGAGGATGCCCTGGCGCAATCGATCGGCGCATATTCCGTCGCGGCCGCCGGGGCGGCCAGGCCGGCCGCGGCGCTCGCCACCATCGCCATCAGGACGGTGCGTCGCTGTGCGGTCATCGATCACCTCGGAGAAAAGTCCCGCGCAACGTCGCCTCAATGGTCAGATGTCGATATTGGCGCTGAGCGAATTGTCCTGGATGAATTCGCGGCGCGGCTCCACCACGTCGCCCATCAGCTTGGTGAAGATGTCGTCGGCCTCGTCGACTTCCTTGATCTTCACCTGCAGCAGCGAGCGCTCGTTGGTGTCGAGCGTGGTTTCCCAGAGCTGGCCCGGGTTCATCTCGCCGAGCCCTTTGTAGCGTTGCAGCGCGACGCCCTTGCGCCCGGCCTCGGTCACCGCCTCGAACAGGCTGACGGGGCCGTGGATGACGGTTTCGGTGTCCTTGCGGCGCAGCAGGCCGGGCCGCGGATAGGTCTCCTGCAGCGTGCCGGCATATTCGTCGAGCTTGCGGGCATCGGCGGACGACAGCAGCGCCGCGTCGATCACGGCATGATCCTTGACGCCGCGGATGGTGCGCTCGAAGACGAAGCCCTCGCCTTCGACGAAGCGGCCGTTCCAGCCGCGCTCCACCTCGTCGGCGAGCACGTCGAGCCGGCGGGCGATGTAGTCGGCGGCGGCATTGGCGGTGTCGGCGTCGTTCGTGACGCGCGGGTTCAAGACGCCGGCGATCGCGGCCTGCTCGACCACGCTGCGGTCGTAGCGATGATGCAGGTTGGCCAGCACGTTGCGGATGACGCGGGCGTCCTCGACCAGCGCCTGCAGGTCGCGGCCGCCGCGCTCCTCGCCGGAAGCCAGCCTGAACACGCAGTCGTCGAGGCCGGTGGCGATCAGATAGTCCTCAAGCGCGCGCTCGTCCTTGAGGTACTGCTCGGACTTGCCGCGCGTCACCTTGTAGAGCGGCGGCTGGGCGATATAGAGGTGCCCGGCCTCGATCAGTTGCGGCATCTGGCGGAAGAAGAACGTCAGCAGCAGGGTGCGGATATGCGCGCCGTCGACGTCGGCGTCGGTCATGATGATGATCTTGTGGTAGCGCAGCTTGCCGAGATCGAAGTCCTCGCGGCCGATGCCGGTGCCGAGCGCGGTGATCAGCGTGCCGACCTGCTCCGACGACAGCATCTTGTCGAAGCGGGCGCGCTCGACATTGAGGATCTTGCCTCGCAGCGGCAGCACCGCCTGGAATTCGCGGTTGCGGCCCTGCTTGGCGCTGCCGCCGGCCGAGTCGCCCTCGACGATGAACAGTTCGGATTTCGCCGGATCGCGCTCCTGGCAGTCGGCCAGCTTGCCGGGCAGCGAGGCAATGTCGAGCGCGCCCTTGCGCCGCGTCAGTTCGCGCGCCTTGCGCGCGGCCTCGCGCGCGGCCGCTGCTTCCACCACCTTGCCGACGATGGTCCTGGCCTCGGTGGGATGTTCCTCGAACCACGCCGCCAGCGTTTCGTTGATGACGTTCTCGACCACGGGCCGCACTTCCGAGGACACCAGCTTGTCCTTGGTCTGCGACGAGAATTTCGGATCGGGCACCTTCACCGAGAGAACGGCGGTGAGGCCCTCGCGGCAATCGTCGCCGGTGAGCGCGATCTTCTCCTTCTTCGCCATGCCTTCGGCGTAGCCGTTGACCTGGCGCGTCAGCGCGCCGCGGAAGCCCGCGAGATGCGTGCCGCCGTCGCGCTGCGGAATGTTGTTGGTGAAGCACAGCACGTTCTCGTGGTAGCTGTCGTTCCACCACAGCGCGGCCTCGACGCCGATGCCGTTCAGCTCGGCGCGGACCATGATCGGCACCGGCACCGCGGCCTTCTTGTTGCGGTCGAGGTATTTGACGAATTCCTCGACGCCGCCCTCGTAGCGCATTTCCTCATGCTTGCCTTCGGCGTGGCGCAGGTCCGACAGCACGATGTTGACGCCGGAATTGAGGAAGGCGAGCTCGCGCAGGCGATGCTCCAGGGTGGCGAAATCGTAGTCGACATTGGTGAAGGTATCGGCGCTGGCGTAGAACGTCACCTCGGTGCCGCGCTTGCCGTGGGCGTCGCCGACCACGCGCAGCGGCGCGACGGATTCGCCGTGGGCGAACTCGATCAGGTGTTCCTTGTCGTCGCGCCACACCCGCAGGATCAGCTTGCTCGACAGCGCGTTGACCACCGAGACGCCGACGCCGTGCAGGCCGCCGGAAACCTTGTAGGAATTCTGGTCGAACTTTCCGCCGGCATGAAGCTGGGTCATGATGACCTCGGCGGCGGAAATGCCTTCGCCCTTGTGGATGTCGACCGGGATGCCGCGACCGTCGTCGCGCACCGTCACCGAGCCGTCGGCGTTGAGGCTCACTTCGACGCGGGTGGCGTGGCCGGCCAGCGCCTCGTCGATGGCGTTGTCGACCACCTCGTAGACCATGTGGTGCAGGCCGGAGCCGTCATCGGTGTCGCCGATATACATGCCCGGCCGCTTGCGCACGGCATCGAGGCCCTTCAGCACCCGGATCGATTCCGCGCCGTATTCGACAGGCATGGAGGGAGCGGTTTCGGCGAGCGGCTGCCGGGCGGGTTCTGTCATCGAAGAGCCTATGAGGGTGTCGCGAATCAGCAGGGATACGGCGCTGCCGAGCCGCCTATTTCTGCCATGAAACGGGGCGGTCGCATAGCGCAAAGTAGCCCGCCCCAACGTATTGAATACGTGGCTATTTTCAGCGGTTTTTCAAGCCCGCGCAAGGCCGCGAAAGGCTCGTTTCGAGGGCTTGCGCAAAGCCGCGCCGCAGGGCTGTCCGGGCCTGCCGCGCGGAGATGGATTCGGCCTCGCGCGGCGCGCGACGTCAGCTGCCCGACACCTCGCCATTGATGATCGGGCCGAACAGGTTCCAGCGATCGCCGGTGAAGCGCATCATCTGCAATTGCTTGATCGGTGCGTAGTCGTTCGGTCCGGTGTTGATGGTGATGCCGGGCAGCAGCAGCCCCAGCGTCAGCCGATGCAGGCTCGCGGCCTGTTTCATGACGTTGTTGCGGCTGAGATCGTCGCCGCATTGCCTGAGCACCTGCGCCATGGTTTCGGCGACCGCATAGCCGTAGACCGGGAAGGTGCTGGTCCTGTCGCCTTCGGGATAGTGCGCCTCCATGAACGACAGCCAGGTCTTGTGGGCCGCGTCGTCTTTCCATTGCGGGTCGGTCGGATCCTTGAGATAGGCGGTCGACACGATGCCCCTGGCGTGGCCGATGCCGGCCGGCTTCAGCACAGCGCCCACCGAGCTCGATACGTTGTTGAGGATGTGCAGCGGCCGCCAGCCGAGTTCGGCCGCCTTGCGGATGGCTTGCGCCGCGAATTTCGGCGTGGTGACGTCGAAGAAGACATCCGCGCCCGAGGATTGCAGGCGGATCATCTCGGAATCGATGGTGGGCTGGCTGGTGTCGTAGGAAATCTCCGACAGGATCCTCAGCCTGTTGCCGATGCCGTCCTTGAAACCTTTCACATAGTCCTTTCCGTAATCGTCGTTCTGATAGAGGATCGCGATCCGGCCCTTGGGATGGTGCCTGAGGAGGTACTTCGCATAGACGCGGGCCTCGCTCTGGTAGCTCGGCTGCCAGCCCATGGTCCACGGGAAGTGCCTGGGGTCGTTCCACTTGGTCGCGCCGGTGGCGACGAAAAGCTGCGGCACCTTCTTCTCGTTCATGTAGCGCTCGATCGCGCTGTTGCTCGGCGTGCCGAGGCTGTTGAAGATCAGCAGCACCCCGTCGTCCTCGACCAGCCGCCGCGCCTGCTCCACCGCTTTCGGCGGGCTGTAGCCGTCGTCGTAGGAAATGAAATCGATCCTGCGTCCGTTGATGCCGCCATTGGCATTGACCATGTCGAAATAGGCGGCCTCGGTCTTGCCGATGGTGGCGTAGGCGGAGGCCGGCCCGCTATAGGGCATGATGTTGCCGATCTTGATGGTGCCGCGGCTCGCATGTCCGGAGCGCTGCCCGGAAGCCGCGCGCGCCGCGCGGCCGAGCGGATCGACGAGGTTGAGGGCGCCAAGCGCAAGGCCGGCCTTGAGCAAGGTCCGTCGTTCGATACGGCGTTGAAACAGATGGATGGTCATTTGGGCGTCTCCTGGTTTCGAGCCTGCCCCGAAGTCCAGGATGCATTTGCGCGCCGTTCAGGCGGCCGGATCGTCGCGCGGCCGCAAATTCCCCGCATCCGTCCGGAACTCTAGCCGGTGCCAGATGGACGGAACGTGTCCGGCGGATTAATTCGTGCGTGCTCGCGTGCGTGCGCCCTGCGGAACCGGCCGCCGGCCCGTTCGTCCACCTCACGCATGCGGCGTGATCTGTCCGGCCTCGACGTCGAACAGCTCGCTGGCGCCGCCGACCTGCGTGAACGCCGCCGGATCGGCGCCGGTCATCCAGACTTGCGCGCCGAGCCGGGCCAGTTCGTCGAACAGCGCCGCGCGCCGCCCGGGATCGAGATGCGCCACGACCTCGTCGAGCAGCAGCAGCGGCGTGATGCCGGTCATCTCCGCCACCAGCGTGGCGTGACCGAGCACCAGCCCGATCAGCAGCGCCTTCTGCTCGCCGGTCGAGGCGTCCTTCGCCGGCATCTGCTTCGGCGCGTAGATCACCTGAAGGTCGGTGAGGTGCGGACCGTCGAGGGTGCGGCCGGCGGCGGCGTCCCGCGGGCGGCCGGCGCGCAGCGCCTCCCGGTAGCGGTCCTCCACCGCGGTTGCGGGCTCATGGGCGGTGGCGTTCTCGATCCAGCCGTCGAGCGCGATCCCGGCGCCCGGAAAGCGCGAGGCTTCGCCGCGGGCGCGCAGGGTCGCCGCCAGCCGCGTGACGGTTTCCATCCGCATCGCGGCGACCGCGACTGCGAGTTCGGCGGTCTCGCGCTCGATCGCGTCGAGCCAATGGGAGTCCGGATTGGAACTTTCGAGCAGCCGATTGCGCGCCCGCAGGCTGCGGTCGAGCGCGGACACGCGGCCGGCGTGGTCGCTGTCGATCGCCAGCACCAGCCGGTCGAGGAAGCGCCGCCGCTCGGACGCCGGTCCCGCGAACAGGCCGTCCATCGACGGCGTCAGCCACACCATGCGCAGGTGATCGCCGAAGGCCGCCGCCGAGCCGACCGGCTCGCGGTCGATGCGGCAGCGCCGCGTCGTTGCCGGCGTCTCGACGCCGGCGGCATCGCGGCCGGTGCCGAGCGTCGCCAGGCCCAGCGCGCCGTCCACCTCGGCCGACACCGCCCAGCCGCCGTTCCCCTGCTGGTTGGCGACCTCCGCCAGCGTGGCGCGCCGCAAGCCGCGTCCCGGCGACAGGAGCGAGATCGCTTCCAGGCAATTGGTCTTGCCGGCGCCGTTGGCGCCCACCAGCACCACGAGGTCCGCGGCGGTCGCGAGCCCGGCCGCCGTGTAGTTGCGGAAGCCGGTCAGGGTGAGGCGAAGGATGCGGGAGGGGATCATTAGAGCGTTTTCGAGCGAAGTGGGGTCCGGTTCGCGTAAAGAAAACGCGTTAAAACAGGAATATAGAGCCCCGTTCCGATTCTATCGGAATGGAAATGGCTCCAGGATGTCTATCGCACCCGGCCGTCATCTGCGAAAGCGGATGTCCGGCATTCCGCAAAGCGCGACGCGGACAACGGATGTGCAGCGGAATAATAATGGATGCCGTGTCTTCGCAGGCATAGCTATCGCGGCCGGTCCTTACCCGCCCGCTGTCGAAGCCGGAAGGCTTCTCACACCCGCATCGGCATCAGCACGTAGAGCGCGCCCCTGGCGTCGCGGTCGTGCATCAGGGTCGGCGAGCCGGGATCGGCGAGCTTGAGCACGGCGACCTCGCCCTCGATCTGCGCGGCGATGTCGAGCAGGTAGCGCGAGTTGAACCCGATATCGAGTGGATCGGCGGCGTATTCGACCTCGAGTTCCTCGGTGGCGCTGCCGGAGTCCGGATTGGTCACCGACAATACCAGCTTGCCGGCGGCGAGCGACAGCTTCACCGCGCGGCCGCGCTCGCTCGAGATCGTGGAGACGCGATCGACGGCGGCCTCGAAGTCCTTCTTGTCGACCACCAGTTCCTTGTCGTTGTTCTGCGGAATGACGCGGCCGTAGTCGGGGAAGGTGCCGTCGATCAGCTTCGAGGTCAGCACGATGTTGCCGAGCGTGAAGCGGATCTTGCCCTGGGACAGCTCGATGGTGATCTCGGCCTCGGCGTCCTCGATCAGGCGCTGCACTTCGCCGACCGTCTTGCGCGGCACGATCACGCCGGGCATGCCGTCCGCGCCTTTGGGCAAGGTGAGGTCGACCTGGGCCAAGCGATGGCCGTCGGTGGCGACGCCGCGCAAGGTCGCCGCCTTGGCGCTGCCGGCGACGTGCAGATAGATGCCGTTGAGATAGTAGCGCGTCTCCTCGGTGGAGATCGCGAACTGGGTGCGGTCGATCAGGCGCTTGAGGTCGGCGGCGGCGAGCGCGAAGGCGTGCGACATGTCGCCGGCGGCGAGATCGGGGAAATCGCTCTCCGGCAGCGTCTGCAGCGTGAAGCGGGAGCGGCCGGCGCGGATCGCCAGCACCGAGCGGTCGCCGTCGCTTTCCAGCACGATCTGCGATCCGTCCGGCAGCTTGCGCACGATGTCGTAGAACATGTGCGCGGGCACGGTGGTGGAGCCGGCGGTGGCGACCTCGGCCGGCAGCGTTTCCGTCACCTCGAGATCGAGGTCGGTGGCCTTCAGCGCGAGCCGCGCATTCTCGGCGCGGATCAGGACGTTGCCGAGGATCGGGATGGTGTTGCGGCGCTCGACCACGCGATGCACGTGACCCAGCGATTTCAACAATTGCGCGCGTTCGACAGTCACCTTCATCGCAAAACCCGCCCGATCCACTATCACGCCCAGATCCGCGACCACACCATGTGTTCACGTCATGTCATGGGAATGCCATGTCATGGGAATGCCGGGCGGCCCGGACGGGCGCCACGGCGGCTGACACCCGCAAGGCCGGTCGAGAAGGCCGGTCGAGGCCGATCCTGCTCAGCCGTACGGGGACCGTAAGGTGCCGTTTTCATTTGTAAAGTGCAAGGTCGGGACGGCCTTTTCCCGTCCTTTCAGGCCGGCTCAGAATGGGCCGCCAGGGGTGTCGCCGGCGATCAGGCTTGCAAATCACGCTTGCAAATCATTCCTGCAACTGCCGCTTGAGCAGTTCGACCTCGTCGCAGAGCGCGGTGTCCTTGCTCACCAGGGCCTCGATCTTGCGCACCGCGTGCAGCACCGTGGTGTGGTCGCGGCCGCCGAAGCGCCGGCCGATCTCGGGCAGCGAGCGCAGCGTCAGGGTCTTGGCGAGATACATCGCCACCTGCCGCGGGCGGACCACGTTGGCGGTTCGCCGCGACGACAGCAGGTCGGCGCGGCTGACATTGTACTGCCGCGCCACCACGCGCTGGATGTCCTCGATCTTGATACGCTTGGGCTCCTGCGGCCGGATCAGGTCGCGCACCTCGCGCTCGGCCATCTCCAGCGTCACCGGCTGGGCGTTGAGCTTGCTGTGCGCGAGCAGGCGGTTCACCGCGCCTTCCAGGTCGCGGCCGTTATGGGTGATGGTGCGGGCGAGATATTCGAGCACCTGATCCGGCACGTCGAAGCTGGCGTGATGCACCCGCGCGGCGGCGACGCGCGAGCGGAGGATGCCGAGCCGCAACTCCTCGCCGAGCGAACCCATCTCGACCACGAGGCCGCCGGCGAGCCGCGACCGCACCCGGTCGTCGAGGCTTTCGAGGTCGGCCGGCGGACGGTCGGCGGCGATCACCACCTGCCGGCCGGCGTCGATCAGGGCGTTCAGCGTGTGGCAGAACTCGGCCTGGGTGGACTTGCCTTGCAGGAACTGCAAATCGTCGATCACCAGCACGTCGATGCCGCGCAGCGCTTCCTTGAAGGCCAGCGCGGTCTGCGTCTTCAGCGCGGCGACGAAGCCGTACATGAATTTCTCGGCCGTGAGATAAAGCACCTTGCGGTCGGGACTGGCATTGCCGGTCCATGCGATCGCCTGCAGCAGGTGGGTCTTGCCGAGCCCGACGCCGGCATGGATGTAGAGCGGGTTGAACATCACCGGATCGCCGCGGCGGCCTTCGGCGACCTGGCGCGCGGCGGCCTGGGCCAGCGTGTTGGACCGGCCGACCACGAAATTCGCGAAGGTGAGGCGCGGGTCGAGCGGCGATCCGCCGAGGGCGTCGTGGCCGGCGGCCGTAGTGGCGGCGGCGGGCGTGCGGGCCTCGGCCGCGGGACGCGCGCCGTTGTCGCCGCGGCGGGTGTCTGTGGCTGCGGCCTCGCGCGCGGGCGGCGCGCAGCGGACGGCGGAGCGCACGGTCAGGTCGATGCGGTTGATGCCGGGAATCTCGGCCTGCCAGCACGACAGCACGCGGTCGGCATAATGAGCCTGGATCCAGCTCCGCAGGAATTTGGTCGGCACCGACAGATGGACGCTCTGCTGTTGAACGCCTTCCAGGTCCATGCGCGCGAACCAGCTCGAATAGACATCCTCACCGACGCTGGAGCGCAGCCGTCCCTTCACCCGCGTCCATTGTTCCTGTGTGTCATGTTCCTGTGCGATATTCGACATCGTTCAGCAGCTTTTCTTGATCCAAAGGTTGATGCGCATTCCGCAGGCGGAGCATGTCTCCCGGGAACGATGGGCGCTCGGTCATCGCGGACAAACCGCCCCTGTCCGGCGAAACGGATTTCGCCGCCGGGGTGTCGTCAACGATGGAACGCGAAGAATCTAGTGCAGCGGGAAAGCGCCGTCGGGGGCGCGGGGCGCGGGGCCGCGCCGGGCGATCCTTGGCGTCACGCCGTCCCGAGTCGCAAGACGCGGAATGGCAGGATGATGCGTTTGGATCGTGCTGTCACAGCGCATGGAAGCTCCCCCGCTCGCCGCGGTTTGCCGCGGCCAGTTCACCATTCGAAAGTTTCTTGATCGTCGCTCGCGGCGCGCGGCCCGACTGCCGACATTGCCGCACGGTCTGCTGTCGTCTCTGCTTTCGTCGTTTGCCTCAATCCAAGATGTCGCGCCTTTCGGCAACATGCCGCCTGCCATCCTGTTCCGTTCCTCTTGTCCAACGACGCCGCGACTCGACGTCGTCATCGTCGAGAAATCCAGACACAAAACAACCGTTCTCACATTGCTATGAGCTACAACCTACCGATTGCAGGAAAACGCCGCTTAACGCACACACCACAACTCGATCTGCACGTCCGCCCTGGTTCCCCGACCGCTCTGGTCCAACGAGCCGCAGGCGCTGCGGACGGCTTAAGAAATACACGACGTGCGCTTTCCCGCAACCGCTTTGATGGTGCCGCGCACGCGGCCGGATCGACTTGCGTCATGCGGCGAATTTGAAAGCGTGCCGGTCCCGCATCCCAAGGTTTTGAATCTGCGCGGGGATTCGCAGCACGCGCGAGCTGTCACAAAAAATGTCACAGCGAAAAAAGAAACTTCATATTTTCTTTATGTTTCGATGAGGCGCGGCGCGTTTTTCAAGTAGGCTCGATCGCTATGGGGATAAGTGACTATCGGCTCGCGCGTTTTTCTGCTCTCTGACTCAGGGTAACCCGCATGCGGTGTGTGTCGCCTGGCGCGGCGCGGCTTGCGGCATCGTTCCCATGCGGCGTCTTTGTATGCGGGGTCTGTGTATGCGGCGTCCGTGTATGCGACATGCGGACGCTTGTCGTGGCATGCCGTTTGTCGGGGCGGCGCGTTCGCGAACAGTGCCGGTTGCGCGGCCGGATCAGGGGAAGCTCGCGTTGCTGTCGCGCTTTTTGGCGGATGACTTTCGGTGTCCGACATTCAGCGTCGAACTTTCAGCATCGAATATGCGGCGCTGGACGTGTGGCGCGGGACATGCGGCGTCCGGCATCGGTTGCCCGGCATGACGGGATCGCGCGCGCAATGCGAAATGTTTGTCGGGCCGTGCGGGGATCGGTCATGCGACGCGATGATCGCGCGACGGCGGATCATTTCGGATTGCGGGCGCGGCAACGACGCCGGGACAAACGACTCGGGACAAGCGACGCCAGGACAAGCGACGCCAGGACAAGCAGCTCCAGAAAAACGATTCCGGCGCCGGCAACTCAAAGACAACGGCATTTCGAAAAGCAAAAGGCGACTCGAAAACAAAAAAGAGACAGCCCGGCATCGGCCGGGCTGTCTCGATGTCATTGCCGTTAACGGATAGGCCGGTGTTATTTCGCCAGCGCCGCGATCCGGTGCGAGAGGCGCGAGACTTTGCGGCTCGCGGCATTGCGATGGATGATGTTGCGCTGGGCGGCCTTCATCAGTTCGGGCTCGGCCGCGGCGAACGCCTTCACGGCCGCCTCGCGATCGCCCTTGGTGATCGCTTCCTCGACGAGGCGGACCGAACCGCGCATCTTGGTGCGGCGGGATTTGTTGACGGCGGTGCGGCGGGCGATCTTGCGCGTCGCCTTCTTGGCGGAGGTGGTGTTGGCCATGCTCTCAAAAATCCTTCAGCGGCCATTCGACGATGAACGGCCGGGCTGATCGATATCGCCCGCTGGCTTGCGCCATCGAGCGGCGGTGTTTCGAACCGAAGCTGTGTTTCGAACCGAATATGTTTCGAACCGAATATGTTTCGAAGCGTATATGTTTCGAAGTGCGTATGTATCTCGGACGTTCCCGGGCCGTCACGCGCTCGGCCCTGAAGGGGCCAAAGGGGGACGGCGCAAAGAACAGCGGCGGCAGGGAGGCCCTACCGCCATTGGCGGCCCTTATAGAGCCACGGCCGCTCACCGTCAACGGTGTCGCGCGGCCCCCGCGGCGCATTTTTGTTGCCGCGGCAGGGGGCTTAAGCTGCTGGCGAGGTTGAATTTTGTCCCGCTGCCCGGTAATCCCGAGGGCGGCGACGCAATGGCGACGTGGGGACGGGTGGCTATGATCCGCGGCTTTTTCCGCTTGATAGGACTCCTGCTGCTGGCCGGCGCCTTCGTCTTCGCGGTCTATGACGGCGCGCGCTCGATCGCCGACCAGGCCATCCGGTTCACGCGCCTCGGCGACTTCTGGAACGATGTCCACCAGGCCAGCCAGCACAGTTTTCATGCGATGGTGGAGGGGATCTCGCCCTGGCTCTGGGCCGAGGTCGTCAAGGTCGTGCTGAACCAGCCGGTCTGGGCCGTGATGGGACTGCTCGGCCTGGTGCTGCTGATCGTGTTCCGCCGGCCCAAGCCGCTGATCGGATATTCGCGGAGCTGACGGCCCGCACGCCGGCGCGCACCGGATTGCCTGCCGGTGGCCCCTGCCGTTTTGTCGGCGGCGCCTTATATTGGGGCAACACGGAAAGCCGGCCGCCGGCGAAGGCGCGGCCGCTGGATCGGGAGGTCTTCATGCTGTTCATGCGCAAGCCGATCGCGATGCCGGGTGCCGCGGATGCGCTGCCCGGGCGCGCCACCGCGATTCCGACCGCGAGGTTTCATTTCGTCAACGGACATCCGCTTCATCCTCCCTTTCCCGATGGGCTGGACATCGCCTATTTCGGGCTTGGCTGCTTCTGGGGCGCGGAACGCAAGTTCTGGGAACTGGGTGACGGCGTCTATGTGACGGCGGTCGGCTATGCCGGCGGTTTCACGCCGAATCCCACCTATGAGGAAGTCTGCTCCGGGCAGACCGGCCATACCGAAGCGGTGATGGTGGTGTTCGACCCGAAACAGGTCGGCTACGAACAACTCCTGAAGACCTTCTGGGAAAGCCACGACCCGACCCAGGGCATGCGCCAGGGCAACGATGTCGGCACGCAGTATCGCTCCGCGGTCTACACCGTCGGCGACGCGCAGGCGCAGGCTGCCGAAGCCTCGAAGCTTGTCTACGGCAAGGCGCTGGCGGCGCGGGGGCTGGGGCCGATCACCACCGAGATCGCGGCGGCGCCGGAGTTCTTCTACGCCGAGGACTATCACCAGCAGTATCTCGCCAAGAACCCGGCGGGCTATTGCGGGCTTGGCGGCACCGGGGTGTCGTGTCCGGTCGGCGTCGGCGCCTGATGCGGGTGTGAGTGCGCGGGTGGTGCTTGCAACCGCGGCGCGCGCCATCAGGCGTGTTTCCGAAAACGCTTTGTTAACCCTAACGGGAGCATAACGGGCTATCTCGCTACGAGGGATAGCCGTGCGGATTGGACCTGCGTTTCGCGTTTTGTTGGGAGTTGCGGCCTGCGCCATGGCGCTTGGCGGCTGCGTGCATCGCACCGGCCCGGTGGCGTCCGGCCCCGTCGGCGGCGGCCTCGATGCGATCGCCTACGGATCGCCGCCTGTGGTAAGGACGCCATCGCCGGTCGCTTACCGTCCGCCGTCCGCGCCGGTGCGCTCCTTCGATGCGCCGTACCGGCTCGACAGCGGCGACCGTCTCCGCGTCGTGGTCTATGGCCAGGAAGGCTTGACCAACACCTATACGGTCGGTGCCGACGGCACCATCACCATGCCGCTGATCGGCACGGTGCCGGCGCGTGGCCAGACCCCCTCGCAACTGGCGCAGGGCGTTGCCGCGCGGCTGCGCAAGAACTTCATTCGCGATCCGTATGTCGCCGCCGAGATCGAAACCTATCGGCCGTTCTTCATCCTCGGCGAGGTGGTGGCGCCGGGCCAGTATCCTTACGTGCCGAACATGACGGCCGAGAGCGCGGTCGCCATTGCCGGCGGCTTCTCGCCGCGCGCCCGCCGCGATCTCGTCACCATCACCCA
>JAGRLZ010000209.1 GCA_020441545.1 Xanthobacteraceae bacterium
AGGCGATCGACGATCAGGACGTTCTGATAGATGCGGCTGTTGACGATCTGCGGTTCGCCATCGGCGCCGATGACGAAGAGCGGCGGCATCTCGCCCTGAACGATCCCGCGCGGGAACTCGACATAGACGCGCCGGCCGTCGTCATAGACCGCGATCGGACGCCACGGCGGAGTGTCGCCGGTCAGGCCATAGCGATAGTTCCGGGCCGCCATCGCCGGTATGACCGGGGTGGCGGGCACGGCCTGCCGCTGCGAGGCGGGCGGCTGCGGATAGGCCCAGGCGACGGCCGGCATGTAGGGTCTTTCGCCCGATCGCAACTCGATCATGTAGACGCGCCGGTCCGTGGTGATGACGAGATTGGTCGAGATGTCCGGCCGCGTCGGCTTGACCAGCACATGCACGCGCCGGGTCGCGCCGCTGCCGCTCTCGGTGTCGCCGATGATCCAGCGCGCGGTGTCGCCCGCGGCGATAGGGCCGGCGCCGGTGAGGCTCTCGCCCGGCTCCAGCGCGATGTCGGAGATCTGACCGGGGGCGGCATAGACCTGATAGAGGGCGCCTTCGCTCCAGGGATAGATCTGGATCGCGTTGTAATAGCCTTCGCGGCGCGGCTGGACGCGCGCGGCGGTGTTGGCGTTCTCGACCCGGCCGGTCGGTGTCGAGGCGACGGAGCCGCCACGGGCGGGCGTCCAGGCCGGCGGTGTGTGCAGCGGCCGCGGCGCCGTCTCCGTCACGGCCGCCGGGATCGCCGGAAGCGGCGGCACATCGGCGTCATAGCTGATCTGCGGGGGCCGGTTGGTCGCACAGCCAGCGAGCGCAGAAACGGAGAACAGCACAAGCGCAATGCCGGATTTGCGGAAAGCCGGGTCTCCGGTTTTGCGGAGATGTCGTGTCATTGTCCCATCTCCCGCGACCAGTTGATGGCGTTGACGTAGATGCCGAGCGGGTTGGCGCGCAGCCGTTCGGCGTCGCGCGGGGTCTGGATCACGATGGTCAGGATCGCGGTCCAGCGCTGCGTCGCGGACAGCTGGCCGTTCTCGTAGTGGCGTTCCGTCCAGGCGACGCGGAAGCTGTCGGGCGACGCGCGGATGACGCTGGAGACCTCGACGGCGATCTGTTGCCTGCCGACCTTCGTGAACGGGTCATTGGCGCGGGCATAATCGTTGAGCGCCGCCGCGCCGCGATCGGTCGTGAACTCATAGGCGCGCAGCCAGTTCTGCCGCACGACGATGGCGTCGGCCGGGATCGAGCGCACCTGCTCGATGAAGCGGGCCAGATGCCACGCGACCTGTGGGTCGGTCGGCCGATAGTCGGCCTGGGCCGGTGCGACCGCCTGCGCCTGGCCGAGATCGTCGACCTGCACCACCCAGGGCACGACCGTGCCGCGCGCCGATTGCCAGACGAGAGCGGCGGCGAAGGCGGCGGTGAGGATCAGGCAGCCAAAGGCCATGAGGCGCCAGTTCCTCGCCTGCACGCGGGCCGAGCCGATGCGCTCGTCCCAGACCTGCGCGGCCCTTTGATAGGGAGTCTCGGGTTCGGGGGTTTTTCCGTAGTGGGTCCCGGGGCGTTTGAAAAAGCTCATGTGCGGTCGCTTTCGGAGAGATTGATGGAGGAACCGCCGCCATGGCCGTCGCCCGAACGGATCGCGTGGGCAGCGAGAGTGACGCCGTGACTCATGGCCTGGCCGCGCCGCATGCGCCGGGCCCAGGCTGGCGGACCCTCGGCGGCCGGCGCGCTCGCGGCCGCGCCGGCGTCGCCCGCGACCGTTCCCAAGCTCGATGCGCCGCCGGTCGCGCCGAAACCGGCTTTGGCGCCGGCGGAGAAGCTGGATTTGACGCTTTCAGCTGCACGGCGAAGGGGCGAGGCCGCCGCGCTGCCGGCCGCCCGTGCGACACCCCCAAGACCACCGGCAACGCCGGCAGCGCCCGATTGGCCCAGGGAGCCGAGGCTGTAGGCCGCCGAGGTCGCGCCGGCCGCAGCCGCTCCACCCCTTACAGCCGCGGCGCCACCCGACAGGGTTGCGGCGCCGCCTCTGAGGGCCAGGCCGGCTGCGCCGCCGGCGGCCAGTGCGGCGCCGCCCACCGCGAGGCCGGTACCGACCGCCGCCCCCGCGCCGAGCTGGGGACCGCCCGACACGATGCCATTGGCGATCCCGGGTCCGAATATTCCGAGGCCAAGAAGGGAAAGAGCCGCCAGAACGACGGCCATGGCGTCGTCGATGGTCGGCGTCGCGCCGCCGAAGCCGGCGGTGAACTGGCTGAAGAGCGTCGAGCCGATGCCGATGATGACGGCCAGCACCAGCACCTTGATGCCGGAGGAGATGACGTTGCCGAGCACCCGCTCGGCCATGAACGCCGTCTTGCCGAACAGGCCGAACGGGATGAGCACGAAACCGGCCAGGGTGGTCAGCTTGAACTCGATCAGGGTGATGAAGAGCTGGATCGCGAGGATGAAGAAGGCGAGCAGGACCAGGGCCCAGGCGAACAGCAGGCAGGCGATCTGGATGAAGTTCTCGAAGAAGGCGATCCAGCCCATCAGGTCGGAGATGGATTCGAGCAGTGGGCGCGCGGCATCGAGGCCGGTCTGCGCGACGCGGCCGGGCCGCATCAGGTCCTGCACGGTAAAGCCGGTGCCGGATGCCTGAAGGCCGAGGCCGGCGAAGCTCTCGAAGACGATCCGGGCGAGGTTGTTCCAGTTGCCGATGATGTAGGCGAAGACGCCGACGAACAGCGTCTTCTTCACCAGGCGGGCAATGATGTCGTCATCCGCGCCCCAGCTCCAGAACAGGGCGGCGAGCGTCACGTCGATGACGATGAGCGTCGTCGCGATGAAGGCCACTTCGCCGCCGAGCAGGCCGAAGCCGGAGTCGATGTAGCTGGTGAAGACTCCGAGGAAGTTGTCGATGACGCCGCTGCCGCCCATGCTTCACCGTCCCTCGTCGGAACGTGGCGGCGGCGCGGTGCGGTTGCCGAGGAAACGCTCGCGGGTCTCGGCCCAGACGCGCAGGCATTCGGGGTCGCGGGCGGCGGCCTCGCCGAGCTGCTGGCACCGGCGCTGCCCCTCGCGGAGCGGATCGCGCACGGGCTCGAGGACCGGCGCCGGCCGAAACGCGGGCGCCTCGTCCTTCCGGGTCATCTCGATCGCTGTCGCGGTGATCGCGAAAGCGATGAAGACGATGGCGCTGAGCCGGGCGAGCATCTTGCCGTCCACGCCGCCGCCCTCAGTTGCCGCCCGGGAACATCCGGGCGTTCCCGGGCTGGTAGCCGGAGCCGGGCGTCAGGAAACGGCGACGCTGTTCGCGTCCCTGCTCGGCCGCCGCCGCACGTTCCGCATCCGTCAGCGCCTGCGCCCGGCCGTTCGCCGAGATGACCGCGATGAGATCCGCGAGCTGCTGCGACTGGAGCGCGAGGAGTTGGTTGCCGGCTTGCGTGGCTTGCAGCGCGCCGGTCGCGCCCTGGCTCTGGCCGACCAGCGCGGCCATCTCGGCGCGGTTGGTGTCGATGTTGCCGACGACGCCGGCCTGAACGCGCATGGCGTCTTGGAGCCCGGCCACCGTGTTCTGCCAGCGGGAGCGCGCATCGGCGACGAGCTGCCGGTCGGATGTCGAGAGCGAGATAT
>JAGRLZ010000036.1 GCA_020441545.1 Xanthobacteraceae bacterium
AGCGGATGGCCGGGACGCTGGGGGAGCCGGTCGGCGAGAGGGTCGGCTATCGCGTCCGGTTCGGCTCGAAAGTGTCGCGCGCGACCCGGATCGAGGTCGTCACCGAAGGCATCTTCGCGCAGCAGGTCCTGAACGATCCGGAGCTGAACGGGGTCGCCGCCGTGCTGTTCGACGAATTCCACGAGCGTTCGCTGGATGCCGATCTCGGCCTGGCGCTGGCGCGCGACGTGCAGACCGGCCTGCGCGAGGACCTGCGCATTCTCGTGATGTCGGCGACGCTCGACGGGGCGCGGGTCGCCCGGCGGCTCGGCGATGCGCCGGTGGTGGCCAGCGAAGGCCGCGCCTTCCCGGTCGAGACGCGCCATGTCGGGCGTAAGCCGGACCTGCCGATCGAGCGGCAGATGGCGGACGTGATCGCGACGACGCTGCGGGCCGAGGTGGGTTCGGTGCTGGCATTCCTGCCGGGGGCGGCGGAAATCCGGCGCACGGAGGGGCTCGTCCGGGAGCGGGTACAGGATGCGAGCGTCGATATCGTGCCGCTGTTCGGCGCGCTCGACGCGGCGGTGCAGGATCGCGCCATCGCGCCGCCGCCGCCCGGCCGCCGCAAGGTGGTGCTGGCGACCTCGATCGCGGAGACCTCGCTGACCATCGAGGGGGTCCGCATCGTGGTGGATAGCGGCCTCGCGCGGGTGCCGCGCTACGAGCCGGACATCGGGCTGACACGGCTGGAGACCGTGCGCGCCTCGCGCGCGGCGGTGGACCAGCGGCGCGGCCGGGCCGGGCGCACCGCCCCCGGTATCTGCTATCGGCTGTGGGACGAGCCGCAGACGGCGTCGCTTGCGGCCTATACGGTGCCGGAAATCCTCAGCGCCGACCTGTCGTCGCTGGTGCTCGATCTCGCGCAATGGGGCGTGCACGATCCGGCGACGCTTTCGTTCCTCGATCCGCCGCCGCTGCCGGCGTTGACCGAGGCGCGCAACCTGCTCCGCGAGCTTGGCGCGCTCGACGGCGACGGCCGCATCACCGACGAAGGCCGCAAGCTGCGCGCGCTGGCGCTGCCGCCGCGGCTGGCGCGGATGATCGTCGATGCGGCAGGTTTCGGCATGGCGCGGGAGGCCGCCGATATCGCGGCGATCCTCACCGAGCGCGGGCTCGGTGGCGACAGCGTCGATCTCGATGCGCGGCTCGACCAGTATCGCCGCGACCGTTCGCCGCGCGCGGCCAGCGCGAAACAACTGGCGCGGCGATGGGCCGGACAGGTGTCGTCTTCTTTCGCGCCACCAGGGGAAGGGGAGCAACTCTCCACCGGCGCCCTGCTGGCGCTGGCCTTCCCGGACCGTGTCGCGCGCAATCGCGGCGGCGGCGGCTTCGTGCTCGCCAACGGGCGCGGCGCCGCGCTCGACCCGGCCTCGCCGCTGGCGCGCGCGCCCTATATTGCCGTCGGCGAACTCACCGGCACCGCCGCGCGCGGCCGTATCCTGCTCGCCGCGCCGATCACGCAAGGCGAGATCGAGGCCCGCTTCGCCGACCACATCGAATCCCGCGACGAGGTCGCCTTTGACAAGGAGGCGCAATCGTTGCGGGCGTGGCGGCGCAAGCGGCTGCACGCGGTGACGCTGTCGGAAGCGGTGCTGCCGGTGACGCCGACGGCGGAGACCGCGAAGGTTCTCGCCGACGGGCTCCTCTCGCTCGGCCTCGACCGTCTGCCGTGGTCGAAGGCGCTCATGCAATGGCGCGGCCGGGTGATGTTCCTGCGCGCCGCCGAGGGCGAGCCGTGGCCCGATCTCTCGGATACCGGGCTGGCCGCAAGCCGCGACTCGTGGCTGGTGCCGGCGCTGTTCAACAAGACCTCGCTGAAGGCGCTGTCCGCCGGCGACCTGTCGGAGGCGCTGATGGCGCTGTTGCCGTGGGACTTGCGCGCACGCCTCGACCGCGAGGCGCCGACCCATTTCGAGGCGCCGACCGGCTCGCATCTGGCGATCGACTATGCCGCCGGGCAGGGGCCGACCATCGCGGTCCGCCTGCAGGAACTGTTCGGGCTCACCAATCATCCGTCGGTCGCGAAGGGCAGGGTGCCGCTGGTGCTGGAACTGCTGTCGCCGGCGCAGCGGCCGGTGCAGGTGACGCGCGATCTCCCGGGCTTCTGGCGCGGCAGCTATGCGGCGGTGCGTGCGGACCTGCGCGGCCGCTATCCGCGCCACCCGTGGCCGGAGGATCCGGCAGGCGCCGTGCCGACCCGGCGCGCCAAGCCGCGCGGCACATGAAGTTCCGCTTCTGACGTGTTTCTTCACGTGAACCGGCATTCACCTCGCTCGAAAACGCCATAGCCGCCGTTTGCGAGGTGCGATTAACCCTTCGCTCATCGTTTTCGCGACAATAGATGCACTTCGCCCCCGCACGCTCTTCCGCGCGATGCGTGCATGCGGTGAGATTGCGAGTTGCATCCGGTGAGTATGGCGTCATGCGCAATGTGATGATCCTGGCGGGACTGCTGGTCGGCCTCGGTACGGTCATGGCGCAGATGGCCGACCGGATGACGCCGACGCCGGCGCTTGCCGCGGCAACCGACGACGCGACGGTCGCAACCACTTCCGCCTCCGGCCCCCGCAGCGTCACCATTTCAAGCGACCCGCGCGGCCATTTCCAGACCGAAGCGCGCATCGAGGGGCAGCGGATCGGCATGATGGTCGACACCGGCGCATCGGTGGTCGCTCTCAACGAAAGCTCGGCGGCCCGCATCGGCGTGCGCCCGGCGCGCAATGCCTTCACCGCATCGGTCAGTACCGCCAACGGCACCGTCAAGGCGGCGCGGACCCGGCTTGCCATGGTCCAGGTCGGCGACCTCGTGGTGCGCGACGTCGATGCCATGATCCTGCCGGACCAGGCGCTGTCGCAGAACCTGCTCGGCCTGTCGTTCCTGTCGAGGCTCAAGCGCTTCGAATTCGCCAACGGGCGGATGGTGCTGGAGCAGTAGCGCAAGCGCGCTACCCGGCCTCGCTGCCAATCCGCCGCAATTGCGGCTTAAGCGACAATCCCGCCTTTCCACCGGCCATGGCTTTGGCTATGGCTGCGTGAGTTCCCGACGTTCCTTTCCAGAAGGCCGACCTGATGTTTCCGAAGCCGAAGCCCGTTCTCGCGCCCAATACCTATGCCTACGAATCCGAGCCGATGGTGAAGCCGACCGGATTCCGCGAATACGACGCGCGCTGGCTGTTCGGCAAGGAAATCAACCTGATGGGCATTCAGGCGCTGGGCATGGGGCTCGGCACGCTGATCGCTGAACTCGGGGCGAAGCAGGAGATCGTCACCGGCCACGATTTCCGCGGCTATTCGTCCTCGATCAAGTATGCGCTGGTCTCCGGCCTGCTGGCGGCGGGCTGCAAGGTGCACGACATCGGCCTGTGCATGACGCCGATGGCCTACTTCGCGCAGTTCGATCTCGACGTGCCCTGCGTCGCGATGGTCACCGCCTCCCATAACGACAACGGCTGGACCGGCGTGAAGATGGGCGCCAACCGGCCGCTGACCTTCGGCCCCGATGAAATGAACCGGCTGAAGGAGATCGTGCTCAACGCCGACTTCAACACCAAGGGTGGCGGCAGCTATCGGTTCCACGAAAATTTCCCGGCGCGCTACATCGCCGACCTCACCGACCGGCCCAGGCTGAAGCGCAAGCTCAAGGTGGTTGTGGCCTGCGGCAACGGCACCGCCGGCGCCTTCGCGCCGCAGGTGATGGAGGCGATCGGCTGCGAGGTGATCCCGCTCGATACGGAACTCGATCACACCTTCCCCAAATACAATCCGAATCCGGAGGACATGGAGATGCTCCATGCCATCCGCGACGCGGTGCTGGCGCACAAGGCCGATGTCGGCCTCGGCTTCGACGGCGATGGCGACCGCTGCGGCGTGGTCGACAACACCGGCGAGGAGATTTTCGCCGACAAGGTCGGCGTCATGCTGGCGCGCGACATGTCGGCGATCCACAAGGACGCGCAGTTCGTGGTCGATGTGAAATCGACCGGCCTCTTTGTGACCGATCCCGTGCTCTCGAGGCAGGGCGCGAAAGTGAGCTACTGGAAGACCGGCCACTCCTACATGAAGCGCCGCACCAACGAACTCGGCGCGCTGGCGGGTTTCGAGAAGTCGGGCCATTTCTTCTTCAACAAGCCGTTCGGCCGCGGCTACGACGACGGCCTGGTGTCGGCGATCGCGATCTGCGACATGCTGGACCGCGCGCCCGGCAAGTCGATGGCCGACCTCAAGGATGCGCTGCCCAAGACCTGGTCGTCGCCGACCATGTCGCCGCATTGCGCCGACGAAGCCAAGTACGGCGTGGTCGATGCCGTCGTGAAGCACTTCGAGGCGGCGAAGGCGAAGGGCGATAAGGTCGCCGGGCAGGCGATCCGCGACCTTGTCACCGTCAACGGCGTGCGGGTCACGGTCGAGGACGGAAGCTGGGGACTGGTGCGCGCGTCGTCGAACAAGCCCGAACTGGTCGTGGTGGTGGAAAGCCCGGTGTCGGAGCAGCGCATGCGCGACATGTTCGAGGCGATGGACTCGGTGCTGCGCACTCACCCGGAAGTCGGCGAATATAATCAGAAGATTTGATCGGTCTGTGCGCTCGTTACACGGGCGCGGTCATCGTCCGTGACAGCGGACGATCCAGTCAACACGTCGGCAGAGGTGTAACGGGTGCTGTGCGACGTACGTCATACTCCGCCTTCGCGGAGTATGACGTTTTTTGGTGTTGCGGCGCCGTGCCCCGCATCTAAGGACGGCCCCCGAATTGTCACGCCGCGCTCGCCGCCGGCACCGGCAGCGCGGTGACCGACTTGATCTTCTCCATCGCGAAGCGCGAGGTGACGTTCTTCAGCGCAACGGCGCTGATGAGCTTCTTGTAGAACACGTCGTAGCTCTGCATGTCGGCGACGACCACGCGCAGCATGTAATCGACGTCGCCGGCCATGCGGTAGAACTCCATCACCTCCGGCATGGCGCTGACGGCTTCGGCGAATGTCTTCAGCCAGGCGTCGGAATGATCGCCGCTCTCCACCGACACGAACACGGTGATGCCGAGGCCGATCTTGTTCTGGTCCACCAGCGCCACCCGGCGCGTGATGACGCCGTCGGCCTCCAGCCGCTGAATCCGTTTCCAGCACGGCGTCGAGGACAGCCCGACGCGGTCGCCGATCTCCGCGACCGACAGCGAGGCGTCGTCCTGCAGCACGGTGAGGATCTTGCGATCGATGGCGTCGAGGCGGCGGCCGGTTTCCGGGGCAGGGATGGTTGCGTCGGTCATTGGAGACGATTTTTCCATTTATGGGGGATTCCGACCCAATAAAGAGGAAAATGTTCCAGTGCAACTGGAATGTTTCGACGGTTTCATTCCGCCAGCGCGCCGGTGCCGTTCAGGAAGGCATCCACCTCGTCCCGCCGCGGGCAGGCGAAGGCGCCGCCGAACCGGGTGCATTTCAGTGCAGCCGCCGCCGAGGCGAAGCGCAGCGCCTGGCGCAGCGGCCGGCCCTCGGTCAGCGCCACCGTGAAGGCGCCATGGAAGATATCGCCGGCGCCGAGCGTGTCCACGGCGTGGACCGGAAATGCCGGGGTCTCCTGAAATTCGCCGTTATCGTCCAGCCACAGGGTGCCGCGGGGGCCGCGGGTGCCGGCGAGGAAGGCATCGGAGAGGCGGGCCATCGCCTTCAGCGCGTCGGCATCGTTGGCGATGCCGACGGTCTGCTGCAACGCCTCGCTGGAAAACACCAGGTGCGAGGCCACGGTCAGAAGTCCCGCCCGCATCGACATCACGCCGTCGACATCCACCACCACCGGAACGTTCCGCTTGCGCGCCGCCGCGCAGAGTTCGGTGACGAAGGCGGCGCAGCGGCTTTCGGTGAGGATGGCGCGACAGCCGCGCAGCAGGACGTCCGGGTCGGGCAGCCGCACCTTCCACAGGGCGGGATCGCGGAAGGTGACGATGGTGCGCTCGCCGCTTGCGTCGATCATGATCGCGGAGATCGGCGTCACCAGGTCCGGCATGTGGACGAGATGCGTCGTCCCGATGCCTTCCTCCGCCATCCTGTCGAAGATGTAGCGGCTGGAGGTCTCGTGGGTGTCGCCCATCGGGCCGGTGAGCGAGGCACGCCCGCCGAGGCGGGAGATTCCGATCGCGGCATTCAGCGCATTGCCGCCGGCAATCTCCGTGAACGTGTCGGCGGGAATCTTCGCGCCGCGCTCCGGCACGCCGTCGACGCGAAAGGCGAGATCGCGCACCGGCATGCCGACGCAGAGAATATGCGGGGCGGGTTCTGTCGCAGTCCCTGCCTCATGCCCTGTCGCCGGTCCGGTCATCAGCGTCTCCCTCGCGGGTTCGGATCGAGAAGCGGCAGCGGATCGGGAACTGGCAGGTTCCGCCCGGTCAGCCGGCCTGCAGCCAGTGGCCGAGCAGGTGATGGGCGATGGCGAAGGGGTGCGGGCCGGTCAGGCCGTCCGCGTGTTCGCGCTTGTGCATCCGCATCGCCTCGGTGCGATCGAACCAGCGCACGTCTTCCATCTCCGCGTGATCGATGACGATCTCGTGGTTGGTGGCGCGCGCCGTGCAGCCGATCATCAGTGAAGACGGATAGGGCCATGGCTGCGTCATGTAGTATTCGACCTCGGCGCAGTTGATGCCGGATTCCTCGAACACCTCGCGGCGCACGGCATCCTCGATGGTCTCGGCCGCCTCGACGAAGCCGGCCAGGCACGACCACATGCCGGGCGGAAACTGCTTCTGGCGCCCAAGCAGGCAGCGCTCGCCATCGGTCACCAGCATGATGACCACCGGGTCGGTGCGCGGAAAATGCTCGGCCTTGCAGCTTGGGCAGTCGCGGCGCCAGCCGCCGTGGCTCATCCGCGTGCGGGTGCCGCAATTGGCGCAATAGCCGTGGCGCTGATGCCAGGTGACCATGGATTTCGCCATGGCGATGGCGGACAGTTGCTCCGGCGGCACCAGGCCCTGCATCGCCATGCCGCGCAGTTCGGTCAGCGCGACATCCGCCCGGCCGATCAGGTCTTCGGCCGCCTGCGCGCCGATGCCCATGCCGAACACCGCGGCGCCGTCGCGCAGGCCGAGAAACACCGTGCCGGCATTGGCGCCGAACTTCAGCGCCTCGTCGATGGCGAGCAGCGCGCGCGGGCCTTCGGCGTCCTGTTTCACCACCAGCGAATCGCGATGCACCACATAGGCGCGGGCGTCGGCGCGGGTTTCCAGCGCCATCAGTTTGTCGTCGTCGAAGCGGAGGTGGGCGGCGCGGTCGAGGATGTTGGAGACGAAGGCCGGGCGGCCCAGCGGGAAGGGAATGGTCGATCTTGTTGTTGTCATGAATCAATCAAGCCAGATTTTGCCGCGCAGCGCACGGATAAATTGTTCCATCGCCTCCGGATCGTGGTCGCGCGGCGGCTTCGCGCCCCAGACGGGACCGGGCCAGGCCGCATCGCCGGTCCGGCGCGCGATGATATGGACATGAAGCTGCGGCACCATGTTGCCGAGTGCGGCGACATTGAGCTTGTCGCACCCGGTCGCATCCTTCAGCGCGCGGGAGACGCAGGCGATCTCCGTCATCAGCTGCGCCTGATCGGCCGCGTCGAGATCGATGATCTCCACCGCGCCGGCGCGTCGCGGCACCAGCAGCAGCCACGGATAGCCGGCATCCTTGCTGAGCAGGACACGCGACAGCGGCAGGTCGCCGACCGCGATCGTGTCGTTCAGGAGCTGTGGATGGAGCGACCAGTCGGCGGGGGGCATCGGGTGTCTCGGGCAGGCGGCCACATTGTCGCAGAGCGCGGCGTGGCCGACAACCGCGCAAGTACCAGGCCGGACCGTGGCCGATGTGGAACACCGGCGATCCGCGGCGGATTCCGCGGCTTGCTTTCTGTTCGCTTTGGCCCCAAATAGGGACCGGGAGATTGGCGGTGGACGAGCCACTCGCCAACCGGGTCAGGTCCGGAAGGAAGCAGCCCTAACGAGATCAGGATCGGGTCGCTCGTCAGTCTCCTGCCTTACGTTTACCTTGTGCCTTACGTTTACCTTGCGTTTGCCTTGCGTTTTCCGGGGCCTGGTTTTCCGGCACCGTGTTTTCCGGCAGGGCCGCTTCCGGCGGGGCGCGCCGTTCGCCGCGATCATGTTGTTGCCGGAGGGGCGCAGGTTGTTCCGCAAGCTGGTCTGGAGAACAAGCTGGCCCTGAAAGACAGTGAATTGCGGATCGTCCGATGACCGACGCTGGCACGCCCCCGACCAATTCATCGCCGCCAACTTCAGCGCCGCCGACCTCATCGCCGCCGACCTCATCGCCAATGGCCGGCGAGGGGCAGGGCGGATTCGATCTCGGCGCCGCGCCGGAAACGCAGGCCGCCGCCTATCGGGTGCTGGCGCGCAAATACCGGCCCACCAGTTTCGACAACCTGATCGGCCAGGATGCGCTGGTCCGCACCATCTCCAATGCGTTCGAGACCGGACGGATTCCGCAAGCCTGGATTCTCACCGGCGTGCGCGGCGTCGGCAAGACCACCACCGCGCGCATCCTGGCGCGGGCGCTGAACTACGAATTGCCCGACGGCTCGATCAACGGGCCGACGGTGCACATGCCGTCGCTCGGCGTGCATTGCCAGGCGATCATGGAAAGCCGGCACATCGATGTGCTGGAAATGGACGCGGCCTCCCACACCGGCGTCGACGACGTGCGCCAGATCAACGACAGCGTGCGTTATGCGCCGACCAGCGCGCGCTACAAGGTCTATATCATCGACGAAGTCCACATGCTGTCGACGGCGGCCTTCAATGCCTTCCTGAAGACGCTGGAGGAGCCGCCCGCGCACGCCAAGTTCGTGTTCGCGACCACCGAAATCCGGAAAGTGCCGGTGACGGTGCTGTCGCGCTGCCAGCGCTTCGACCTGCGCCGGGTCGAGGCCGATGTGCTGATGAGCCATCTCGGCAACATCGCGGCAAAGGAAAGCGTCGAGGTCGAGCCCGAGGCGCTCGGCATCATCGCCCGCGCCGCGGAGGGATCGGTGCGCGATTCGCTGTCGCTGTTCGATCAGGCGATCGCCCATGCCGCCGGCACCGTGCGCGCCGAGGACGTGCGGCAGATGCTGGGCCTGGCCGACCGCACCCGCGTCATCGACCTGTTCGAGGCGCTGGTGCGCGGCGACGTCGCCGGCGCCTTCAATGAATTCCGCGCGCAATACGATACCGGCGCCGATCCGGTGGTGGTGCTGAGCGACCTCGCCGAGTTCGTCAACTTCGTCACCCGCGTCAAGATCGTGCCGGCCACCGCCGACAACGTGGCGTTCGGCGAGACCGAGCGGCTGCGCGCTCGTGATTTCGCCGCCAAGCTGTCGATGCGGGTGCTGTCGCGGATGTGGCAGATGCTGCTCAAGGGCATCACCGAAGTGCAAGGCGCGACGCGCCCGGCGGCGGCGGCCGAGATGGTGCTGGTGCGCATCGCCTATGTCGCCGACCTGCCGACGCCGGACGAGGCGCTGCGGATGCTGGAGCAGAACGGCGGTGGCGCGGCCCCGGCGCGCGGCAATGCGTCAGGGCTGAGTTCAGCGGCCGGATCATCATCGTCGGCGGGTGTCGCGACGGCCTCGACGCGGCCGATGGCGGCGATGCCGCGCGCCCAGGCCGAGCCGGCGGCACGGCCGCAGATGTCGGTGCCCGCGCCCCAGGCCGCACAGGCCGCGCCCCGGATCCGGCTCGACACCTTTCCCGAACTGGTGGCGCTGGCCGCCGCCAAGCGCGATCTTCAGGTCAAGGCCGCGCTCGAAGCCGATGTGCGGCTGGTGCGGATGGAGGACGGCCGGCTCGAGGTCGCGATGGAGCGCAGCGCCGCGCGTGGCCTGATCGGCGAGTTGTCGCGCAAGCTCGAAGCCTGGACCGGCCGGCGCTGGGCCGTGATCGTGTCCAGCGAGGAAGGCCAGCCGACGCTGCGCGCGCTGGCGCAGTCGCAGCAATCGCTGCGCGAGCGCGCGGCGGAGGCCGACCCGCGGGTCCGCGAGGTGATGGCACGGTTTCCGGGCGCCAGGATCATCGAGGTGCGGCGGCTGGTGCCCGAAGTGCCGGAGCCCGAGGGAATCGACGAGGATCCGGCCGAGCCGTTCGATGGCGACGACGACTGATCCGTTTCAGTGATTCAACGAAAGGACGACCATGGCTGACTTTCTCGGCATGATGAAGCAGGCCGCGCAGCTTCAATCGAAGATGAAGGCGATGCAGGACGAGCTCGATCAGGTCGAGGTCGAGGGCGTCTCCGGCGGCGGCATGGTGCAGGTGCGCATGACCGCCAAGATGGAAGTGAAGGCGGTGGCGATCGATCCGTCGCTGATGAAGGCCGAGGACCGCGAGATCCTCGAAGACCTCATCGTGACCGCCTCCAATGATGCGCGCCGCAAGGCGGAAGCCGCGGTTCAGGACAAGATGCAGTCCCTCACCGGCGGCCTCGGCCTGCCGCCCGGGCTGCTCGGCTAGGCGGGGCGCCCACGGAGATGGCGTCCGTCGCCGGCCCTGAAATCGAACGTCTCATTCAGTTGCTGGCGCGGCTGCCCGGTCTCGGGCCGCGCTCGGCGCGGCGTGCCGCGCTGCATCTCATCAAGAAGCGCGAGGCGCTAATGGCGCCGCTTGCCGCCGCGATGCAGGTGGCGATCAGCAAGATTCAGGTCTGCAAGACCTGCGGCAATATCGACTCGCAGAATCCCTGCACCGTCTGCACCGATGCGCGGCGCGATCCGTCGATCATCACGGTGGTCGCGGACGTCTCCGACCTCTGGGCGCTGGAGCGCGCGCACGCGGTGAACGGGCTCTATCACGTGCTCGGCGGCACGCTGTCGCCGCTCGATGGGGTCGGCCCGCAGGACCTTGCCATCGATTCGCTGGTCTCGCGCGCCCATCAGCCGCAGGTGACGGAGGTGATCCTCGCGCTCAACGCCACCGTGGATGGCCAGACCACCGCGCATTACATCACCGACCTGTTGCAGGATGCCGATGTCAAGGTGACGCGGCTGGCGCATGGCGTGCCGGTCGGCGGCGAACTCGACTACCTCGATGAAGGCACGCTGGCGGCGGCGATGCGGCAGCGGACTCTCTTCTAGGTCTTGCTTCGGCCGTTCAGCCCGAGGCCGTCGAAATGGCCGCGCCGTTGCAGCCAGCCTAATAGAACCAGGCTCGGGATCGCCACCAGCACGCAGATGATGAAGAACAGCGGCCAGCCGGTGGCTTTCGCGACATAGCCCGCGCCCGACGACAGGTAGGTGCGGCCGACCGCGGCGAGCGCCGTCAGCAGCGCGTATTGCGTTGCCGTGTGCAGCGGGTTCTTGCACAGCGCCGAGAGGTAGGCGACAAAGATCACGGTGCCGATGGCGCTGGTGAAGTTCTCCGCGGTGATCGCCAGCGCCAGCGCCCATTGATTGACGCCGACCAGCGCCAGCCACGAGAACGCCAGGTTGGCGATCGCCTGCAGGATGCCGCCGATCCACAGGCTGGCGGGCAGCGACCAGGCGCGCGCCACATAGCCGCCGGCGAAGCCGCCGATCAGCGTGGCGGCGAGCCCGACGCCCTTGACGATGGCGGCATAGTCGTTGCGCGAGAAGCCGAGATCGATCACGAACGGCGCCGTCATGGTGCCGGAAAAGGCGTCGGTGAACTTGAACAGCACCACGAAGGCGAGTGCGGCCCAGGCATCCTTGCGCGACAGGAATTCGGAGAATGCGCCGATCGCGGCATGGGTCACGCGCGTCACCGCGTTTTCGGCGTTCGTCGCCGCCTCGGCGCGCGCGGATTGCTCGGGCTCGGTGGCGAGCAGGGCGGTGACCGTGCCGATCAGCACCATCGCCGCCATGGTGACGTAGCCCCATGTCCACGCATTGGCGCGCACCAGCCCGGTGCCCTCGAAGGCGCTGACCAGGAACAATGCGCCGGCGGTCGACACCAGCATCCCGATCCGGTAGGCCGCGACATAGCCGGCCATGCCGGCGGCCTGTTCGCTTTCCGGCAGGCTCTCGACCCGGAAGGCGTCGACCACGATATCCTGCGTCGCGGAGGTTGCGGCAACGAACAGCGCCCCCAGCGCCACCAGCAGCGGCGAGGTCGCCGGATCGGCGATCGCCAGCAGCAGGATCGCGACGATCAGCAACGCTTGCGAGAACACCAGCCAGCCGCGGCGGCGGCCGAAGGCGCGGGTGAAGCCGGGGATGTGCAGGGCGTCGACCAGCGGCGCCCAGATGAATTTCAACGTGTAGGGCGTTCCGACCAGCGCGAACAGCCCGATGGTGCCGAGATCGACGCCGGCTTCCCGCATCCAGATCAGGAGCGTCGAGCCGGACAGCGCAAGCGGCAGCCCCGACGAGAAGCCGAGGAACATCACGATCAGCACGCGCGGCTGCAGATAGACCGCGATCGCCTCGCGCCAGGAGGCGCGCGGTTGCGGCAGGATCGATTCGGGCGCTCCGTCCGGCATTTGCGACATGGCCCGACTAGCTATCAGATTCGCAAAGGGTTTCCCGCGGCAAAAGGCTTTCCCGCGACAATCGTGCGCGGCTCGCCTGCGCCCCTCACATCGCGATCTCGAACGATGCCTCGATCTCGACGCTGATGCCCATCGGCAGAGAACCCATGCCGACCGCCGAGCGGGTGTGGCCGCCGGCCTCGCCCAGCACCGCGACGAACAGGTCGGAACAGCCGTTGATGACCTTGGGATGATCCCTGAAGTCGTCGGTAGCATTGACCATGCCGAACACCTTGAGGACATGGGCGACACGGCCGAGGTCACCGACTGCGGCATGGACCTGCGCCAGCAGGTTGAGCCCGGTGATGCGGGCATCGTCATACGCCTCGTCAGTGGTGCGGTCGCGTCCGACCTTGCCGGTGCGCAGTTGCCCGCTGGCGTCGAACGGGCCCTGGCCGGAGACGTGCAACTGGTTGCCGCGCAGCAGCCACGGCATGTAGTTGGCCTGGGCCGGCACGGCCTTGGGCAAGGTGAGGCCAAGCCTGGCGAGGCGGTCGTAAGGCGTCATGCGATTATTCTCCAGCTTGCAGCTTGGGTGCGGGCGGCGAAAACATATCCGCTTCGCGGCCTTTGACGAAATGCGGCGTGGGATCGGCGGGGGCATCTTCGGTGCTGAAATCGAGTTCCTCGATCCGGGCCGCGCGCTTGCCGATCTTGCCGGCCGAGATCAGCACCTGGCGGACGTCCTCGCCGACCTGCTCGAAATGGCTGCCGAGCTTGCCGACGCGCTCGCGCAGCCGCTCGACATCGCCCATCATGTGCATCACCTCGGTGCGCACCTGGCCGGCGGCGTCGCGCATCCGGGCATCGCGCAGGATCTGCTGCATCACCTGGATCGCCAGCATCAGAAGCGACGGCGACACCAGCACCACGCGCGCGCGGTAGGCTTTCTGGACGATGTCGTCGAAGCCGTCATGGATCTCGGCATAGACCGATTCCGACGGCACGAACATCAGCGCGGTGTCCTGGGTCTCGCCCGGGATCAGGTATTTGCCGGCGATATCGGTGATGTGCCTGGTCACGTCCTGCCGCAGCCGCTGGGTGGCGAATTTCTTCTCCTCGTCGGAGCGGGCGCCGTGCAGCGCGGTGATCGCCTCCAGCGGGAACTTGGCATCGACGCAGAGCGGCCGCTGGTCCGGCAGGAACACCACGCAGTCCGGCCGCTTGCCGGTCGAAAGCGTGTGCTGGAAGGCATAGGCGCCGTTCGGCAGTCCATCCCGGACGATCGCCTCCATGCGCGCCTGGCCGAACGCGCCGCGCGCCTGCTTGTTGGCGAGCACGTCGCGCAGCGAGGTCACCTGGGTGGTGAGGTCGGTGAGATTTTTGTGGGCGCTGTCGATGATGCCGAGCCGCTCGTGCAGCACGCGCAGGCTGTCCATGGTGTGGCGGGTGGTCTGTTCCATCGACTGGCCGACCCGGTGCGTCACCGAATCGAGCCGCTCGCTGACCGCGCGCGCCATCTCCGCCTGTCGCCCGGCCAGCGCCTGGCCCATGGCGTCGACCCGGCCGCTCGCCTCGCTCTGCGCGCGCAGGAGGTCGCTCAGCCGCTCCTCAAGCTCGTCGGCGCGGATCGCCTGCGCCATAGCGGTCGCGGCGGTTTCCCGACTTGACCGGGCGATGATGAGGGCGATCGCAAACAGCAGCAGCAGGGCCGTCGCGCCGAAGGCGATCATCACCATGGCGGCGGAGAGCGGCACGTCGCCGAGCCTGAAAAGCGTTCCGTTCATCCGGCGATCCTAGCCGATTCGATCGGTGAAAGAACGAAAAGAGAACACATATGCTGAATGAAATATTGCGAAGCCTGACCCGGCGGACGGCGGGTGTCCCGGGTCTTGCCCGCGCGACGCGGATTGACCCGGTCCGGCGCGCGCATTACATCGCGCCCATGGCCATTCGTGAAATCATCGTTCTACCCGACAAGCAGTTGCGGCTCGTCTCGAAACCCGTCGACACCGTCGATACCCGGGTCCGCAAGCTTGCCGACGACATGCTGGAGACCATGTACGACGCGCCCGGAATCGGGCTCGCCGGCATCCAGGTGGCGGTGCCGCTGCGCATCGTGACGATGGATATCGCCAAGCGCGACAAGGACGATCCGGAAGCCCAGCCGCAGCCGCGTGTCTTCATCAATCCCGAGATCGTGGCCGCGTCCGAGGATCTGTCGGTCTATGAGGAAGGCTGCCTGTCGATCCCCGAATATTACGAGGAGGTCGAGCGCCCCGCGCGGGTGCGTGTGCGCTATCTCGATCTCGACGGCAAGGTGCACGAGGAAGATGCCGAAGGGCTCTTCGCCACCTGCATCCAGCACGAGATCGATCATCTCAACGGCGTGCTGTTCATCGATTACCTGTCGAAGCTGAAGCGCGACCGGGTGATGAAGAAGTTCACCAAGGCGGCGAAGCTGGCGGGGAAGTAATCGTCGCTCCGCGGCTGCAAGGACCGGCCTCGACACATGCCGTTGCGATTGATCTTCATGGGCACGCCCGATTTCGCGGTGCCGACGCTGCTCGAACTGGCGGCGCACGGCCATGAGATCGTCGCCGTCTATACCCGCGAGCCGAAGCCCGCCAGGCGCGGCATGAAGGTGCAGGACACGCCGGTGGCGCGCGAGGCCAAGCGGCTCGGCATTCCGGTGTTCACGCCGGCGACCTTGAGGACGCCCGAGGCGCTCGCTGAATTTCGATCCCACGACGCTGACGCCGCAGTGGTGGTCGCTTACGGCATGATCCTGCCGCAGGCGATCCTCGATGCGCCGAGATATGGCTGCTTCAACCTTCATGCCTCGCTGCTGCCACGCTGGCGCGGCGCGGCACCCATCAATCGCGCGGTGATGGAAGGCGATACCGAGAGCGGCGTGATGGTGATGAAGATGGACGCCGGGCTCGACACCGGCGATATCGCCATGGCCGA
>JAGRLZ010000210.1 GCA_020441545.1 Xanthobacteraceae bacterium
GAGATCGCCTTCTCGTTGTCGACCGTGAAATTCGGCTTCTGCTTGTAGCCGAACAGCATCGCCGTGAGATTGGTGGGGAACGAGCGCACCGTGACGTTATACCCCTGCACCGCCTTGATGTAGCGGTTGCGCGCCACGGTGATGCGGTTCTCGGTGCCTTCGAGTTGCGACATCAGATCGCGGAACAGCGCGTCGGACTTGAGCTGCGGATAGTTCTCGGTGACGACCAGCAGCCGTGACAGCGCGCCGGACAGCTCGCCCTGCGCCTGCTGGAACTTGTTGAAGGCGGCCGGATCGTTCAGCGTCTCCGGCGACGCCTGGATGCTGCCGACCTTGGCGCGCGCATTGGTGACGCCGAGCAGGACGTCCTTCTCCTGCTGCGCGAAGCCCTTCACCGAGTTGACCAGGTTGGGCACCAGATCGGCGCGGCGCTGATACTGGTTGACGACTTCCGACCAGCTCGACTTGACCTGCTCGTCGTTGCTCTGGATCGCGTTGTAGCCGCAATTGGTCAGACTCAGGCAGGCCAGAGCCGCAAGAACCGTCAGAAACCGGCGCATCCATATCTCCTGTCACACGCTCGCAAACGTTCGCGATGCGGGCCGGCGCGGCCGGCATCGCATTCAGGGACAGCCAACATAGCCGAAACGTGGCCGCTTGCCAGCGGGGGCCCCGCGCTCCGAGACATTCGCATGGCGCGGGAGGGCGTGCCCGAGTGTCGTATCAGCCCGCCCTCGCTCCGGCCTCCTGAATGGCCTGCCAGATCTTGGCCGGCGTCAGCGGCGTCGCCAGCGACCGGATGCCGAGGGAACCCAGCGCATCCATCACGCCGTTGGTGATGCAGGGCGGGCCGCCGATCGCGCCGGATTCGCCACAGCCCTTGGCGCCGAGCGGATTGGTCCTGCACGGCGCGGAATCGTCGAGCGTCACCGCGATCGACGGCAGGTCGCTGGCGCGCGGGATGCAGTAATCCTGGAAGCTCGCGGTCAGGAGCTGGCCTTCCGGGCTATAGGCGACGCCCTCGTAGAGCGCCTGGCCGATACCTTGCGCGACGCCGCCATGCACCTGCCCCGCGACCAGCATCGGATTGACCGCGACGCCGACGTCATCCACCGTCGTATACCTGACGACGGTGGTGATGCCGGTCTCGGGGTCGATCTCGACCTCGCAGATGTGGACGCCGTTCGGCCAGCTCGGCCCGTCCACCTCGCCGGCGCTGTCGACGCTGAGCCGGGCGTCCTGCTCGACCTTCGCGATCTCGAACAGTGAGACCCGCCGATCGGTGCCGGCGATCGTGAGCCAGCCGTCGCCGTATTCGATATCCTCGACCGAGGTTTCCAGCATCTCGGCGGCCTTCTCCCGCGCCTTCGCGATCAGGTCCACGGTCGAGACGGCGACCGCGGTGCCGCCGACGAACAGCGAGCGCGAGCCGACGCTGCCGAACCCTTGCGCAAGATCGGTGTTGCCTTGCACCACATCGATCTTGTCGATGCCGATGCCGAGCGACGCCGAGATCATCTGCGCATAGCTGGTTTCGAGGCCCTGGCCCATCGCCTGGGTGCCCGAATACAGCACCACCCGGCCCTCGGCCGTCGCCGACAGCGTCACCTTTTCGGCGTGCTGACGGCCGCCGGTCCACTCGATGTAGCTGGTGAGGCCGCGCCCATAGAGCAGACCCCTCTTCTTCGCCGCCTTCTTGCGGGCGGCAAAGCCATCCCAATCGGCAAGCCTGGCGGCGCGCTCCAGCAGGTGCGCGAACGCGCCGCTGTCGTAAACCTGCCCCGCGGCGTTGGTGTAGGGAAGCTGGTCCGGCTTGATGAAATTCACCTTGCGGATGGCGCGCGGATCGATGCCGAGCTGGCGCGCGGCCACGTCCATCAGCCGCTCGACGATGAACACCGCCTCGGGACGTCCGGCGCCGCGATAGGCGCCGACCGGCGCGGTGTGGGTCATCACCGCCTTGATCTCGAAATGCACCAGCGGCAGGTCGTAGACTCCGGTGGCGACGAACGGGCCGAGCACCAGCGGAATCAGCACGCCGGCGCCGGCGAGATAGGCGCCGGTGCCGCCGATCGACCGCACCCGGAACGCCAGCACGCGCCCCTTCGCGTTCAGCGCGAACTCGGCCTTCGAGGTCAGGTCGCGCCCGTGCGTGCCGCCGACGAATTCGTCGGTGCGGTCGCCGCGCCAGCGCACCTTGCGCTTCAGCTTCAGCGCCGCATAGGCGACGATGCCGTCTTCCGGATAAAGGCCGGTCTTCTGGCCGAAGCCGCCGCCGAGATCGCCGACACGCACCTGAACGCTGTCCTTCGGACGCTTCAGGATCGCTTCGGCGAGAAGATCGCGGGTCGAGGTCGGCGTCTGCGACTGGATATCGACGATCAGCCGCCCGCTGGCCTTGTCGACCTCGGCGATGGTGCTGCGCGGCTCCATCGCCGCCGGCACCAGGCGCTGGCTGAGGACATCCAGCGACACCACATGCGGTGCCGAGGCAAACACCTTTTCGACCTCGGCCGCGTCGCCATAACTCGAGACGGCAGCGATATTGTCCGGCGCGCCGGACCACACCACCGGCGCACCGGGCGCGAGCGCAGCTTCGGGATCGCAGACCGCCGGCAGCTCCCGGTACGCGACCAGGATGGCCTCGCAGGCAGCTTGCGCGACAGCCGGCGAACCCGCCACCACCGCGGCGACGGCTTCACCGGCATAGCGCACCACATCATAGGCCAGCAGCCGGCGCGGCGGCGGCGACATCGGGCTGCCGTCCGGCCGATTGAAGATCGGCAGCGTCGGGATCGTACCGATATCGTCGGCAATCAGGTCCGCGCCGGTGAAGACGGCTTCGACCCCCGGCATCGCCCGCGCGGCCTCGACGTCGATGGATTCGATTTCCGCATGAGCGTGCGGCGAGCGCAGCAGCACCAGCCACAACGCGCCGTCGGCAGGCTTGTCGTCGATATAGCGGCCGCGCCCGGTGACGAGGCGATGATCTTCAAGGCGCTTCACCGGCTGGCCGGCGCCGAACCGCAGATTACCCGGCAGAATGTTCATGGAATGCGTTCCGTTTGGTTCGACGGATGATCGTCGGGAATGTCGCCGCCGGATTATGGCTTCAGGGCCGGTCGATATCCCGCAGCACGGCTTCGACCGCCTTGCGCTCCTCGGACGAGAGCGCGGCCTGCGGCGCAACCGGATCGCCGACCGCGTAACCCTGGATCGCAAGCCCGGCCTTGATGCAGGCGGCGAGATTGTATTTCGCAAAGGCTTCGTTGAGCCGCCACAGCCTGCGCTGCAGGGCCAGCGCATCGTCCCAGCGCCCCGCCTTGCAGAGATCGTACAGCGCGACGCTCTGGCGCGGCGCCACGCAAGCCGGCCCGGCCATCCAGCCCTGCCCGCCGATCAGCATCACCGCGGCGGGGATATGCGCCGAGGCCGAGAACACCTTGAGCCTGTCGCCGCAGCGATTCATGATCGAGAGCAGCCGCCCGGTATTGGTCGACGCATCCTTGATGTAGCCGATGCGCGGATGCTCGGCGAGGCGGCCGATCACGTCGAGCGTCAGGTCCGAGCGCTGGAATTGCGGGTTGGTGTAGATCACCACCGGGATGTCCACCGCGTCGGCGATGGCGCGGAAATAGGCTTCGACCTGGCCTTCCTTCAGCGGGAAATACGCCTCCAGAATGGCGAGAATGCCATCGGCGCCCATCTGCTGATAGCCGCGCGCCTGCGCCACCGCGTCGGCGGTGGATGTCGAGCTGACGCCGACCACCACCGGCACCCGGCCCTGCGCGGCATCGATGGTCACGCGGGCGACGTCCGTCCGCTGCGCGCGATCGAGATAGGCGAACTCGCCGGTCGAGCCGAGCGGGGTCAGGCCATGGACGCCGGCCTCGATGAGGTCGTCGCAGAGGCGGCCGAGCACATCGGCCCGGACCTGGCCTGCGGCATCGAGCGGCGACACGAGATAAGGGAAGACACCGTGAAACTGTTCCATGATGGATGTTTGAAAACATCGATGGTGCTTCGTCAAGCAGACCGGGGACATAGCGCGCCCGACGACTGAAGGCTTGACGCGCCCGCTAGGCGGCCGGATCGGTGGCGGCGACGTTGCGCAAGCCGTCCAGCGCCAGCCCGATCAGGGTCGCGTCGGCCTGCGAGGAACAGACCGCATAGACCGGATGGAAGAAGGTCGGCGCGCCGCTCACCGGATGCAGCCGACCGGCCGCGATATGCGGCGCCACCGCACGCTGGCGGAAATAGCCGGAGCCGCCGGCCTCCAGGATATGGTCGAGGGCCAGCGGCCCATAGCCGATGAACAGTCCCGGATTCGCCGCATCCGGAAAGCTCAGGCCGTGATGCAGGGCGAAATCCGGCCCCCAATCGACATGGACATAGCCGGGTGGCCGCGACGGCTCCGCCGCCGGGTCGGTCGACACCAGAACCAGCTTCTCCTCGCGCAGCAATTCGACACGCGCGCCGGGACGCTGCTGGGGCGCCGACATCACGGCGATGTCGAGCACACCGTCCGCGACCTGCCCGGTGAGCGTCTCGGCCTGCCCGACCTGGATGCGTAGCGCGATATCCGGCGCGCCCCGCCGCATCCAGCGCAGCCACGGCGACAGCCAGGGCTGCCACAGGCTGAACTCGCTGCCGATCGCCAGCACCGCGCGGCTTCCGGCCGGCACCGCGACCTGATGCCGGGCACGCTCCCAGAGCTGGACGAACATCGGCGCGTAGCGCAGGAACTGCTCACCCGACGGCGTCAGCGTGGCGCCGTTCTTGTTGCGGAAGAACAGCGGCCGGCCCAGCCGCTCCTCGAGCGAGCGGATGCGGGCGCTGACCGTGGTCTGGCTGACATTGAGATGCTCGGCGGCGCGGACGAAGCTGCGCGTCGCCACGATCTCGAGGAACGTGCGGGCGAGTTCGACATCCATCGCAGGCCGCGCTCCCCCTGATTAACGAGCGCCGGGCAAGGCGGCAAAGCCCGCTTCCAGGCCGGCGATCAGATCGGCTTCAGCTTCCAGCCCGACCGACAGGCGCAACAGGGAATCGCCGATGCCGGCAATGCGACGCGCCTCGATACCCATCCTGGCATGGGTCATCGTGGCCGGATGCGCGATCAGGCTTTCGACGCCGCCGAGCGATTCCGCCAGCGTGAACACCTCGACGCCCTCGACAAAGGCGCGCACTTCGGCAGGGCCGCCCGCAAGCTCGAAGCTCAGCATCGCGCCGGCCCCCGCCTGCTGGCCTTGCGCAACGGCATGATCCGGATGCGACGGCAGGCCGGGATAATGGACCGCCCGCACGCGCGGATGACTGTCCAGAAACCGCGCCACCGCCATGGCGTTGGCCTGCTGCCGCTCGACACGGGCGAACAGCGTCCGCACGCCCCGCAGCGTCAGGTAGGAGTCGAACGGCGCGCCGGTGACCCCGACGATGTTGACCCATTCGGCCATCGCCTCGACGTCGGCTTCGGCCGCCGCGATCACCGCGCCGCCGACCACATCGGAATGACCGTTGAGGAACTTGGTGGTGGAATGAATGACGAAATCCGCACCCAGCGCGATCGGCCGCTGCAACGCCGGCGACAGGAAGGTGTTGTCGACCGCGACCTTCGCACCGACGGCCTTCGCCTGCGCCGCAACGGCCTTGATGTCGACCACGCGCATCAAGGGATTGCTCGGCGTCTCGATCAGCACCAGCTTCGGCGCGCGCGATAGCGCATCCGCCAGCACGGCACCGTCGCCGAAATCGACGAACGTCACCTCGATCTGGCCGAGGCGATGCCGCGCTTCGAGCAGGCGATAGGTGCCGCCGTAGCAATCGTGCGGCGCGATCACGCGGGCACCGGCGCCGGCCTGCGCCAGCACGACATCGACCGCCGCCATGCCGGAACAGACGATCACCGCGCCGGCGCCGCCTTCCAGCTTCGCGATTGTTCCGGCCAGCATGTCGCGGGTCGGGTTCGCCGTGCGCGTATATTCATACGGCCCACCGGCTTCATAGCCCTCGAAAGCGAAAGTGCTCGACAGATAGATCGGCGGCGTCACCGCGCGAAACGGCTTGTCGCTGGCAACCCCGTTCGCCGCGGCAACGGTGTGGAGATCGCGTGGTTTCGCCATGAGATCGGTTTCCTCGGCAGGTCAAGGACCGCCGGCGCCATCCCGTCAAGCCGGGATGCGCCGTGGCGGCGCCGCCGCAGGTTTAGAGCATGATCCCGAAAAGTGGAAATCGGTTCTCGGGACCATGTTCAAACAAAAAGATCAATGGCGTTTCCCCGGAGACGGAAACCACAAGCTCAATCGTTGAAATGGCGGCCTTCCCTGACCTCCGGCACGATGCCGGCGCGGATCACGAAATCGCCGAAACGCTCGCCCGGCTGCCGCTCGCGCGCATAGCGGCCCAGTATCTCCTCCAGCGCCTGGAGAATGGCGCCCTCGCCGACGTTCTCGAGATACATCTTGTTCAGGCGCTGGCCGTGAAAGCCGCCACCGAAGTAGAGATTGTACTTGCCGGGCGCCCGGCCGGTGAGCGCGATCTCCGCGACATAGGGCCGGGCGCAGCCGTTCGGGCATCCGGTCATCCGGATCGTAATCGGCTGGTCGGCCAGGCCATTGGCCTCCAGGATCGGCTCGATCTTCGACAGCAGCATCGGCAGGTAACGCTCGCTTTCCGCCATCGCCAAGGCGCAGGTCGGCAGCGCGACGCAGGCCATCGAATTGAGCCGCATGGCGCTGCGCGCATTGAGGTTGTCGAGTCCGTATTGCTTCAGCAGCGTCTCGATGGCCGGGCGATCCTTCGGATCGATATCGGAAATCGTCACGCTCTGGTTCGGCGTGCAGCGGAACGTGCCCTTGTGAACGCGCGCGATCTCGCGCAGGCCGTCGAGCAGCGCGCGCTCCGGCGTGTTGTTGATGCGGCCGTTCTCGACGAACAACGTGTAGTGCGCGCGGCCGTCGTCGCCTTCCACCCAACCGACCACGTCGCCATTGGTGGTGAACGCGAACGGCTGCGCCGGCGACAGCTTCGCCCCGAGCCGGCTCTCGATCTCGGCCTTGATCCAGTCGAGGCCCTTGTCGTCGATCGTGTATTTGAAGCGCGCATGCGGACGCTCGACGCGATCGCCGAAGTCGCGCTGCACCGACATCACCGCGTCCACCGTCGGGATCAACTGCTTGACCGGAATGAAGCCGATCACGTCGGCGAGACGCGGATAGGTCTGCGGCGCCTGATCGGTGCGGCCCATGCCGCCGCCGATCGCGACGTTGAAGCCCTTCAGCTTGCCGCGCGACACGATGGCGATAAAGCCGAGATCCTGCGTATAGACGTCGATGTCGTTGCTCGGCGGAATGACGAAGCCGATCTTGAACTTGCGGGGCATGTAGGTGCGCCCGTAGAACGGCTCCTCAGGCTCCTTGCGCTCGCCGCCTCCCGCGCCGTACCAGATTTCGTCATAGGCGCGCGTTTTCGGGATCGCATGATCGCTGGCCTTCTTCGCCAGCGCATAGACCTCGGCGTGAATCTTCGAGAGCTGCGGATTGATCGAGCACATCACGCCGCGCGAATCGTCGCCGCAGGCGGCGCGGGTATCGAGCAGCACGTCGCGCAGGCCCTGCATCAGCGGCTGCAAATCCTCCTTCACCACATGGTGGAACTGGAAGGTCTGCCGCGTCGTCAGCCGCAGCATCTCAGCGCCATGGCGGCGGCCAAGATCGTCGAGCTTCAACCACTGTGCCGGGCTCAGCACGCCGCCCGGAATGCGCACGCGCGCCATGAAGGTGAACGCCGGCTCCAGCTTCTGGCGGCGGCGCTCGTCGCGGATGTCGCGATCGTCCTGCTGATAGATGCCGTGAAACTTCATCAGCTTGTTGTCGCTGAAGACAACGGAGCCGGTGATCGGATCATACAGGCTCTGGCGGATGGTGCCGCGCAGGTAGTCGCTGTTCGCCTTCAGCGTTTCGTCGGGGCCGAGCTTGTCGAGCGGCTGCGAAAGATCGCGGCTGCGATCGGGCGCCGGGCGCGTCGTCGTTGTCATTGCAGTCCTCAGTAAACGTCGCGCTGATAGCGGTGATCGCGCTGCAAGTTGCTCAGATACTCGGTGGCCGCAGCCTGATCGAGCCCGCCCTCGGCCGCGACGATATCGGTCAGCGCCGCATGGACGTCAGGAGCCATATGCGCGGCGTCGCCGCAGACATAGATGTGCGCGCCGTCCTCAAGCCACGCATAGATGTCGCGCGCGTTCTCGCGCAGACGGTCCTGCACATAGGTCTTCGGCGTGCGGTCGCGCGAGAACGCGACGTTCATGCGGCTCAACACGCCGTCCTTGAGATATTGCTGCCACTCGACCTGATACAGGAAGTCGCTGCGGAAATTGCGCTCGCCGAACACCAGCCACGCCTTGCCGCCCGCGTCACGCGCCTCGCGGTCCTGAATGAAGGCGCGATACGGCGCGACGCCGGTGCCCGCGCCGATCATGATGATCGCGGCGTCGTCATTCTTCGGCAGGCGGAAATGGGTATTGGCCTGAATGTAAACCGGCAGCGTCGCATCGATGTCGGCGCGCGCCGCGAGATGTCCGGAGGCGACGCCGGCGCGCGGCTCGCCGTGCAGGTCGTAGCGCACCGCGCTGACGGTGAGATGTGCCTCGTCCGGCTGTGCCGCGAGGCTCGACGCGATCGAATACAGGCGCGGCTGCAACGGACGCAATCCGCGCGCGAAGGTTTCGGCATCGAGGCCCTTCACCGGAAAGCGCCGCACGACATCGATGACGTGATTGTCGTGCATGAACGCAGCGCGCGCTTGCGCCTGATCGGCGGCGCGGAGCTTGTCCAGTTCGGATGCGCCGCTGAGCTGCGCCCAGTGCTCGATGAAACGCGGCGTCACGGCCGTGATCTCGAACGCGGACGCCAGTGCATCCGCGAGCGGCAGGCTCTGCTTCTTCGCGGCGACGGGCGCACCGGCCGGCAGCGACAGCGTGGTCAGCAGATTTTCGACCAGCGACGGATCGTTGCGCGGCACGATGCCGAGCGCGTCACCGGGTTCGTAGACAAGGTTCGAACCTTCGAGCGACAGTTCGACGTGGCGCGTTTCCTTGCTCGATCCGCGCCCCGTGAGCACGAGATTGTCGATCACGGTCGCGGCGAACGGATTCTGCTTGTCGAAGGCCGCGGGCGCCGACGGCGCAAGCGTCGCCGCGCCCCGGACCGCCACGCCCCCCGGCCCGCGCGATTCGGCCGGCGCATCCGCCGGGACGACTTCCAGAACGATGCTTTCGATCCACGCCGCGGCGGCTTCGTCGTAGTCGACATCGCAATCCACCCGCGGCGCGAGACGCGCGGCGCCAAGCGCCTCGAGCCGGCGATCGATCCGCTTGCCGCCCTCGCAATATTTCTCGTAGGTCGAGTCGCCGAGCGCGAGCACCGCGAAGCGGACATCCGGCAGCTTCGGCGCCTTGCGGCCTTCGAGAAATTCGAAGAACGCCACGGCGGATTGCGGCGGGTCGCCCTCGCCATGGGTGCTGGTGATGACCAGGAGGTCCTGCTCGTCCTTCAGCTTGCGCGTCTTGTAGTCGGCCATGTCGGCGACGACCGGCGCGAGCCCGCGCTGCTGCGCCGCTTCGGCGAGCGTCTTCGCCAGCGCCTTGCCGTTGCCGGTTTCGGTGCCGAACAGGATCGTCAGCGTTCGCGTCGCCGCCGGAGCCACGACCTCCGGCAGGCCGGGCGACAGCTGGCCGGGTTCGGCCGGGCGCTCGAGCGTCCGCAGGTTGAAATCGAGACCGGCGAAATAGCCGCTCAACCACAACGCCTGGCCGGGCTTGAGCGACACCGCGAGACCGCTGATCCGCTCCCACTGCTCGTTGCTGAGGCCGGGGCCCAGAAATTCCATCTTCGTCATGATTGCATTCCGGCGCCGGCTGAGGCGCTCTGTTCGATCCCGGCTCGCTTCAAGATGCGGACGCAAGACATCCGCACGCGCATCACGCATTGCACCGGCTGGAGGACGCAGAGAAGCGAATGATATTGCCGTATTGATGCAATAATTTTGCTCGAAAAAGCAAATAGATTAATGTTTCGAGCCTGGGCTCGGCAGGAGTAAATCCATCCCGAAAATCGGGATCATACAGAATAGAGATGCTCCCACCTCCCATGCTGGCGCCCCGTGTGAAAGATTATTTTTTTCAGCCCCGTTCCACGGCTGCGATGCGGACGGCCGAATCCTGCCGCCGGCCGCTTTGCCGGCCGCCCGCTAGAGACCCGGGAATCCCGGTTAGAGCGCTTTCGAGCGAAGTGGGGTCCGGTTCGCGTCAAGAAAACGCGCACAAACAATGATATAGAGCCCCGTTCCGATTCTATCGGAACGGAAATGGCTCTAGGCAGGGGACAAGGCATGTAGCTTGGGGCTTGGGGCTTGGGGCTGGGGGCTTGGGGCTTGGGCGCGGTCAACAGGCCCGTTCGAACCCGCCGAGAACGGCGGCGAGATTGCCGCCCAGGTGGTCCGACAGGTAGCCGCCTTCCTGCACCAGCACGGTCGGCAATCCGAATTCCGCGATCGCGGCGCCGATGCGCCGGAAGCCGTCGGTCGTCACCGCAAGTCCGGCGAGCGGATCGTGCTCCGAGGCGTCGAGCCCGAGCGCGACGACCAGCGCGGTCGGCGCGAACGCATCGACGATCCGTTTCGCGCGGACCATCGCCGCCATGTAGCCCTCGTCGCCGGTGCCGGGCGGCAGAGGGATATTGAGATTGGCGCCGAGCCCCGCGCCCTCGCCGCGCTCGTGCGCATATCCCCAGACGAACGGATAGAAGCCGACGGGATCGGCATGGATCGACACCGTGAGAATGTCGGGCCGCCGGTAGAAGATGCCCTGCGTTCCGTTGCCGTGATGCACGTCGACATCGAGGATCGCGACCCGCTCATGGGCCAGCCGCATGTGCTCGGCCGCGATCGCGGTGTTGTTGAGGAAACAGAATCCGCCGGCCATGTCGCGATAGGCATGATGCCCCGGCGGGCGGCACAGGGCATAGGCCGCGCGCTCGCCATCGAGAACCAGTTGCGCCGCGGTCACCGCCACGTCGCTGGCCACACAGGCGCCGGCCCATGTCCCCGGCCCGATCGGACAGGCGGTATCGGCGGTGTGCCAGCCGAGCCGCCCGACGATATGGGCCGGATAGGTCGCGGCATGGCGGACCGGGTGAATATTGGCGATCATCTCCGGACCGCTGTCGCCAAGCGCCGCCCATGCGTCCCACGCTTCCTCGAGGAAATTCAGGTACTCGGCGCTGTGAACGCGGGCGCGCGGCCCCTGTCCGAAGACCGTCGGCGCGATCAGTCGATGAGCACCGGCGGACAGGCCCGCCAGCAGCCGGTCAGCCCGCTCCGGCTGCTCGGTGGTGCGCGTGACCACGCCCCGCACCAGAAAGAACTGCGGATCGTGAGCGCGATGCTGCTCGCTATAGACTGCCTTCACCGTATTCCCCTCGCCCGTCGCATTCGTCCTGCGCGCGACGCGCATGCCGGTCCACGGCGTGCGCGTCCTTGCGTCAACGCACTATAGCAGGCTGTTGAAGGCGCGGTGGCGCGGTTGTTTACAGGATAATTCCCACCCCTGAACGATTTGGGAAATGGTGGATGACAAAACCGCCTGTCAGGATGTGGCGCAAGGTTCCTCGCCATCATTCCGGAGCGCGCGCAGCGCGAACCCGAAAATCCAGCCACACGGATTGTCCCTGCATTTGCCGGCGTCCGGATCGCCGCTTGCACAGCGTCCGGAATGACGACAAGGAGTTTCTCAATAGCCTGTAGACCAGACGGCCCGTATACCTGTAAGGGACGCAACGGCATCGAGAGGATCGTTTGCCGCCTCAGGAGCGCTGCCGCATCACAGCCCGCCATGACGAGAAGACCGACAGCTTATCTCTTCCCGCAATTCTCCCGGCTGCTGCCATTGCATGGTGGATCGATTGAATCCAGACCCGAGACAACCGCCCACCACCGGACATGACGACGGCATGCGCATCAGCATCATCCAGTCCTGCTATATCCCCTGGAAGGGCTTCTTCGACCTGATCGGGCGGTGCGATACCTATGTGATCTTCGACAGCGCCCAATACGTCAAGCGTCACTGGCATAACCGCAATCGGATCAAGACCGCCAGGGGCGTCGAATGGCTGACGATTCCCGTCATCACCAAGGGCCGCTTCGACCAGCCGATCGACGCCGTCGAAATCGAGAAGCCGTGGGCGGACAAGCACTGGCGCAGCATCGAACTGGCCTATCGCCCGGCCCCCTATTTCACCGAGGTCGCGCCCACCGTCATGCGCTGGTATGAGGCGGCCGACAAGCTATCCCGCCTGACCGAAGTCAACGCGATGTTCCTGCACGGAATCGCGGAGTTGCTCGGCTTGCGGACCCGCATCGTGCGCGACGATGGCTATCCCGCGACTGGCGCGAAGACCGAACGGCTGCTGGGCATCGCAACGGCGGCGGGCGCCGACCGATATCTCAGCGGTCCGTCCGCCCGCGCCTATTTCGACGAACCGATGTTTCGCGCCGCCGGTATCACGCCCGAATGGATGGACTACAGCGACTATCCCGCGTACCCGCAGCTCCACGGTCCGTTTGACCATGCCGTGACCGTGCTGGACGTGCTGTTCAATACCGGCCCCGATGCCCCGCGCCATATTCTGCGCCGCGGCCGGCCTGCCGATTGACGGCTGTGCTGGCACGACCTCGTGCATGGGATCGGCCTGTCCCGCCATGGCGTCAGCGTCCACGATGCCTTTGACCTTGACATTCACAGCCCCGCACTGGCTGATCGAACGCCAGTGGCATGACAAACCATGAGGCCGACGGCATGCAGGATATCGTTATCTTCGGCACCGGAGACATCGCCGAGCTGGCGGATTTCTATTTCACGCACGATTCCTCCTTCAACGTCGCAGGCTTCACGGTCGACGCGGCCTATGTCGAAAGCGATATATTCCTCGGACGGCCACTGGTGCCGTTCGAGCAGGTAACCGAACGCTTCCCGCCGGAGCGCTACGGCTTCTTCGTCGCGGTTGCCTATGCCAGGCTCAACGGCCTGCGGGCGGAGCGCGTCACGGCCGCACGCGCGCAAGGCTATCGCCTGGTGTCCTATGTGAGCAGCCGTGCGACCACCTTCGCCGGGCTGGAAATCGGAGAGAACTGCTTCATCCTCGAAGACAACACGATTCAGCCGTTCGCGCGGATCGGCGACAACGTCACATTGTGGAGCGGGAATCACATCGGGCATCATTCGCGGATCGCGGACGACGTCTTCATCGCCTCGCATGCGGTTATCTCCGGAGGCGTCACGATCGGACGGGGCAGCTTCATCGGCGTCAATGTCACGATCCGCGACCACGTCACGCTCGGACAGAAATGCGTCATTGGCGCAGGCGCACTGGTGCTGGAGGATCAGCCGGATTTCTCGGTGGCGGCGCCACGGGGCACCGAACGGTCGCCGGTGCCCAGCACGCGCCTGCGCCGGATCTGAGGGCCGGCGATGCGGTGGCGCAAGCTCGGGTGGATATTCGTCGCCGACGGCCATTCGGCATGGATGCACAGTCACGCCATGGTCCCGATCGCGCGCCCGCTTGGCGACTTCCGTTACCGCATCTACTTCACGCCGCGGGATCGCGAGGCGCGCTCCAACGTTCAATGGCTCGACATCGACATCCGCGATCCGACCAGGGTGCTGCGGTTGTCCGGGCGGCCGCTGCTAACGCCCGGCGTGCCCGGCTGCTTCGACGACAGCGGCGCAATCGGCTGCTGGATCGTCGAGCATGACGGAACGGAAATGCTCTACTACCAGGGCTGGAACAAAACCGTGACCGTGGGCTTCCATGTCGCTGTCGGCATCGCGGTCAGGCCCGCCGGAAATCCCGACGCCCCGTTCGAGCGCATCAGCGCCGGCCCGATCCTGGACCGCTGCGTCGCCGAGCCGTTCTTTATCGCCGATCCTGCCGTCTTCAACGAGAATGGCCGCTGGCGCATATGGTATCAATCCGGCAAGCCGTGGACATTTTCAGGCGGCCAGATGCTTCCGTCCTACGACATCCACTATGCCGAGTCGCGCGATGGACGACACTGGGACCTGACGGGGCAGACCGCCCTGACATTCGCCCATCCCGAGGAAGTGGCGATCGCCCGCTTCTGTCCTTTGCGCGAAGCCGATGGCAGCTACAAGGCGTGGTATTCCTACCGCAGCAACAGCTGGGGTTATTGCATCGGCCATGCCACGTCGCCGGACGGGATCGGCTGGACCCGCCACGACGACAAGGCCGGCATCGCATGCGACCCCGACAGCTGGGAGCGCAGCATGATCTGCTACCCTTACGTCCTCGACACCGAGGTCGGCCGCGTCATGTTCTACAATGGCGGGCGCTACAGCGACGCCGGATTCGGCGTTGCGATCCTCGAACAGGATTGAACGCCGGCGCTATCGATGCCGGACGACGACCGTGAATTCGTAAAGCCCGTAGTCCTGCAATAGCGCGACCGAGCGGCCAAAGCGACGAAGGCAGTTCGACAGCGTGGCGACGGGATCGGCGTAATAGAGATTCGGCCGGCGCCGTTCGGGATCGCTCGACAGACTCAGGATATTGAAGGCGAAGCCGCGCCGGCCGGCGCCGGCAAGCCGATCGATCGTCCCGTCGACATAGCGCGCCCAGACATCGTCAGCCGTATCGCCCTTGACGTTGAAGATGCCGCTGGCCACCGCGAAATCGGCGGCCTCCGCCGGTTGGCCGCCGAGGCGCCATTGCCGGTCGTCGCCTTCGCCGTGCAGCCGCGCGGCCTCCGCGATCATGTCGGGCACCACGTCATAGCCGATATAGGCGCCCGTATGGCCCGTGGCGCGCAGGAAACGGAGGAAGTCGCCGTAACCGCATCCGATGTCCAGCACGGACGCATCGGGCAAGCCATCGAGCAGGCGCAGGAACTGGCGGTGACGCAACTCCTGCGATTCAATGCCGTTCCAATCGACGCCACGCGGCGTCGCTCCATGTTCGGCCAGACGCGCCGCGTAGTATGCCGCCACGCCATCGAGAACGGAAGCAGAGGAAGCGTCGATCATGGAACGTCCATTCGGTAGGCTTTCATGCCGGGGACCAGCCCGACGACTGCGCATCCCGCGCGTTGACCTCCCTCTATCGAGGGACGTCGGAATCGATTGCCCTGTCGCGCTGCAAACGGTGGACCGTTGACGCGCCAGCCGCGGCAATCCGCTCTGCGCGATAGATATGCCGCACGACAGTATAGGGGCGTCGCTTGGTTTCGGACAGGATGTTGGCGACGTAAATGCCGATAATACCGAGGATCAGGGTTGTCGAGCCGCCAAAGAACCAGATCGAAATAATCAGCGAGGTGAAGCCGTCGACACCGATGCCGGAGAACAGATAGCGGGTGAGGAAAAAGCCGATCGTCACCAGCGACAGTGCAAAGATCGCAATCCCTGCATACAGGATAAGATGAAGTATCCTGGTCGATGTCGTGGTGAGATACTTCACCGCCATCTCGATCCGCATCGCGAGCGAATAGGTGGACGGCGAACTCGACAGCTTGCGGACCGTCACCGGCACCTGCCTGAACCCCGTCAGTTGCCACAGGTGCAGGATCAGGAACTCGCGATCCCGATGACGCACCAGGGCCCGAACGAAGTCACGGTTCATCAGGCGGGCGATCACCAGATTGCGCGGCACCGGCTCATCGCTCAACACATCGATGAACGAGAAGAACAGCGCGCCGGTCACCCGTTCGACGATACCGCCACGGCGCGCCTCCTGCACGCCAAAGACGACGTCGCAATCATTCTGTAGCCAGCGCCGGTAAAACGCGAGCAGGAGCTCCGGCTCCTCCTCGAGATCGCTGTCGATCAGGAACACCAGATCGCCGGTCGCTTCCGCGAGGCCGGTCATGATCGCCTTGTGATGACCGAAATTGCGCGACAGATCGACCACCACGATCCGCGGATCGCGACGCTGCCGGGCGAGCACCAGATCGAGGCTGTCATCAGGGGAGCCATCGTTGACGACGATCAGTTCGATATCGTCGGCTATCGTCTCGGCGGCCGCAAATATACGGCGACAGAATTCATCGATCGTCGAGGCCGACCTGTAAAGGGTCGTCACAATGGACAATCTCACGTGGACGCCTTCTGATGCTGCAGGAACTGGGAGAATGCGAACGGCATTGCACCGACGATACGGCATTCGACAAGGATTTGCGGCCCCGTGACCGGGAAAGCGAACTCGTCGTGTCGATACAATTTTAGGCGACCCGGTTTTGCTGAATCAAGCGCCGATTTTGCGCTCTGCCGCACCGGCCGGCACATGCCGACGCGCTCCAAGACCGATACCCGCTTGCGCCATTGACCCGCCAGTGCAGGATGATAGGAGAGGTTCCCTGGCGGGACTAATCAGCACTTGAAAGAACATCCATGAAAATCGCGATGGTTGGCACGGGCTATGTCGGCCTGGTGTCGGGCGCATGCTTCGCCGACTTCGGTCATCACGTCACTTGCGTCGACAGGGATTCCGGGAAGATCGCCGCACTTCAGCGCGGCGAGATTCCCATTTTCGAACCCGGCCTTGGCGATCTGGTCGCGACGAATGTCAGGTCCGGCCGCTTGCGGTTTTCAACCTCGATCTCCGAGGCGTTGGGCAACGCCGACGCGGTCTTCATCGCGGTCGGGACGCCGTCGCGCCGCGGCGATGGCCATGCCGATCTCAGTTACGTCTACGCGGCCGCGCGGGAGATCGCGGTATCGGTGAAGGGCTTCACCGTCGTCATCACCAAGTCGACGGTCCCGGTCGGCACCGGCGATGAGGTCGAGCGCCTGATTCGCGAGGTCAATCCGGACGCGGACATCGCGGTGGCCTCGAATCCGGAATTCCTGCGTGAAGGCGCCGCGATCCGCGACTTCAAGTTCCCGGACCGGATCGTCGTCGGCACCGAAGACGAACGCGCCCGCAAGGTGCTCGGCGACATCTACCGGCCGCTGTCCCTGAACCAGGCTCCGGTGATGTATACCGAGCGCCGCACCGCCGAACTTATCAAGTACGCGGCCAACGCCTTCCTGGCCACCAAGATCACCTTCATCAACGAGATCGCCGACCTGGCGGAGCGCGCCGGGATCGACGTGCAGGATGTCGCACGCGGCATCGGGCTCGACAACCGGATCGGATCGAAATTCCTTCATGCCGGCCCGGGGTTCGGCGGCTCCTGCTTCCCGAAGGATACCCGCGCGCTCCTGAAAATCGCCCAGGACCACGATGTCGCCTTGCGCATCGTCGATGCCGTGATCGCCGTCAACGACAATCGCAAGCGCGCCATGGCCCGCAAGGTTGCCCACGCGCTTGGCGGCGAGATCCGCGGCAGGAAGATCGCCGTGCTCGGGCTGACGTTCAAGCCGGACACCGACGACATGCGCGAGGCTCCCTCGATTCCGCTCATCATCGGCCTCACCGACATGGGCGCGGCGATCTGTGCCTTCGACCCGGCGGGCATGGACCAGGCCAGGCGCGAACTGCCCGAGATCGCCTATGCAGAGGATGCCTATGCCTGCGCGCGCGATGCCGACGCGCTTGTGATCGTGACGGAATGGGTCCAGTTCCGCGCGCTCGATTTCGAGCGCCTGAAGCGGGAAATGCGGCAGCCGGTGATCGTCGACCTGCGAAATATCTATCGGCGGCAGGACATGGAGGCGCTGGGCTTCGTCTATGCCAGCGTCGGGCGCCCGACGCGCCGGTAGTCGAAGCGCTTCCGTCGCGCGGCGGACTCCAGCGGCCCCGGTTATCGGTTCTCCGTGTGGTCCCGATACCACGCCACGAAGCGCGCCACCCCCCTCGCGGACCGGGGTCCGCGGCCGGTAGTCGACCGCCCGCATCAGCGACGTCACGTCAGCATAGGTATGGTGCAATTCGCCGGGCTGGTCCGGCAGGAATTCGCGTATGGCCTTCTTGCCGACGGCGTCCTCGATGGCCTCGACATAGTCCATGAGCTGCACCGGGCTGCTGTTTCCGATGTTGAGAATGCGGAACGGCGCATTGCTGGTGGCGGGATCGGGATCGGCGGAGTCCCATTGCGGATCAGGCTTCGCGATATCGTCGCTGACCCGGACCACGCCATCCACCAGGTCGTCGATATAGGTGAAATCGCGCACGTGCCGGCCGTGATTGAACAGCTTGATCGGCCGGCCGGCGATGATGTTCCGCGTGAACTGGAACAGCGCCATGTCGGGCCGTCCCCACGGCCCATAGACCGTGAAGAACCGCAGGCCCGTCGTCGGCAGCCGGAACAGATGACTGTAGCTGTGCGCCATCAGTTCGTTGGCGCGCTTGGTCGCCGCGTAGAATTGCAAGGGGTGATCGGCGCCGTCATGCTCGCTGAACGGCAGCCGCGAATTCGCGCCATAGACGCTGCTGGTGCTGGCATAGACGAGGTGCGGCGCGGCGGCATGGCGGCACGCCTCGAGGATATTGGCAAAGCCGATCAGGTTGCTCTCGACATAGGCATGCGGATTTTCCAGGCTGTAGCGCACGCCGGCCTGCGCGGCGAGATGGATCACCCTGTCGAACGGACCTTCCGCGAAGCACCGCTCCACCGCGGCGCGGTCCGCAAGGTCCGCCTCGTGGAAGCGATACGGAGCGCCGCGGTCGGCGGCGACCCGGTCGAGAACGCCGAGCCGCGCCCGCTTGAGCGCCGGATCGTAATAGTCGTTGACGTTGTCGAACCCGACCACGGAGTCGCCGCGCTCCAGCAGGCGCTTCGCCGTGTGAAAGCCGATGAAGCCGGCATGTCCGGTGACAAGAACGCGCATGGGAATCCTTTCTGCCGCGGACCGTTCCCGATCCACATCAACACGGCCGTCCCCTGAACCGGGGGACATGGCGTTGGCCTTTCTGGAAGCCTTTTGGCCTTTCTGGAAGTCTTGCCGGACAAATTCAACTGCTCGCTTCCGCACGATGCAATGAAACGCGGCAACGTGAACCTGAAACGGCGATGCAATCAACGGCCGCCCGAACTGCATCCGCAAATGCCGAAGCACCCTCGACAAGATCGGCGAGGTTCGCCACTCTTCCCCGTCGCCGCCCTCGCCAGGTCCGCAACCGAAACATTCCGCCGCCGGATCATCCCCGATCGTCCCGGAGCCCTGCCATGGGAGCCCTGCCATGACTTTCCCGCGCGCCTCGCAGGCCCTCGCCCGCTTCACCGTGCTCGACCTGACGCGGGTGCGCTCGGGGCCGACCTGCGTGCGGCAGCTGGCCGACTGGGGCGCCAACGTCGTCAAGATCGACGCCCTGAGCGATTCGAACGGCGAGCAGCCGGGCGGGCCGCGCCGTGGCTCGGATTTCCAGAACCTGCATCGCAACAAGCGGGCGATGGCGCTGAACCTCAAGAATCCGGAGGGGCTCGCGGTGTTCCTGCGGCTTGCGGCGAAAGCGGACGTGGTGGTCGAGAATTTCCGCCCCGACGTCAAGGCGCGGCTCGGCATCGACTACGACAGCCTGCGCGAGGTCAACCCGCGGATCGTCTATGGCAGCATCTCCGGATTCGGCCAGGACGGCCCCTATCACAAGCGGCCCGGCTTCGATCAGATCGCGCAAGGCATGGGCGGGCTGATGTCGATCACCGGGGCGCCGGGCGGCGGCCCGATGCGGGCCGGCATTCCGGTCGCGGACCTCACCGCCGGGCTGTTCTGCGCGCTGGGTATCCTCACCGCCCTTCTGGAGCGCGATGTCTCCGGGGAAGGCCAATGGGTGCAGACCTCGCTGCTGCAGGCGCAGGTCTTCATGCTGGATTTCCAGGCCGCCCGCTGGCTGATGGAACGGCAGGTCGCGGGCCAGGCCGGCAACAATCACCCCACCAGCATCCCGACCGGCGTATTCCGTACCGCGGACGGCTTCATCAACATCGCCACCACCGGCGGCAAGATCTGGGAGCGCTGCGCCGAGGCGCTGGGCGCGCCCGAATGGATCACGGACCCCGACTACGCCACCGCGTCGGCGCGCTCCACCAACCGCAACGCCCTCAATGCCGCCATCGAGGCCCGCACGGTCGCGCGCCCGACCGCGGAATGGGTGCCCCTGCTCAACGACGCCGGCGTGCCCTGCGGGCCGATCTATCGCATCGACGAAGTGTTCGCCGACGAACAGGTGCGGCATCTCGCCCTTGCGCAGGACGCGCCGGGCGAGGACGACCGTCCGATCACCCTGGTCGGCCAGCCCGTGACCCTGTCGCGCACACCAAGCCGGATCGCCGCCCGGCCGCCGGATTTCGGCGAACAGACGGCCGACATTCTCACCGAGTTCGGCTTCGCGGCCGATGAGATCGCCGGACTGAAGGCACGGAACGTCGTCTGAAGGTCGTCTGGCAGGCTGTTGAAAACATCCTGCCGGGTGGCCCTTTCTCGGGTGCGAAGGAATGGCCCCGAACGGGACCGGCGATCGGTTCGGGCAACGGGGCAGACCACCGACGCAAGCACGTAGCGCCGGCCTGGTCGTTGCCTGTTCGACACCGACGGTAACCGGCAACGACGGCAGGTCCGGTCCGGACAGATCGTCGCGGCCTTGAGAATGCCCCCTATTGAAAGTCTGCCAGGTTGACATCACGATGCGCTGACTGAACTATGTCCGCAAAAAAGAACGGTTGCCAAAAGACGGATTGATCTCGCCAGCGGCGCAGATGAGGAGGGGTGCGATGGTCGGCAGATTGCTCGGAGGAGCCTCGACGCTGCTGGCGTGGATCGGCGGCCTCGGCCTGGTTCTGATGATGCTCCACATCACCGCCGACGTCATCGCGCGCTATATCTTCAGTGCGCCGCTTCATGGAACCGTCGAGATCGTTTCCGCCTACTACATGGTCGCCGTGGTGTTCCTGCCGCTCGCCATGATCGAGCGGGTCAACGGACACATCGTCGTCGAACTCGTCACGCAACACTTTCCGCGACGCTTGCAGGAAATCCTGATCGCCGTTGTCGCTTTGCTGTCCGCCGCCTACTTCGTGGCATTTACCTGGCAGACATGGGGCGACGCGATGAAGAAATACGCGGTCGGCGAGGAAGCGCTGGGGACCGTCTCCATCGTGGTCTGGCCGACGCGATTCTATCTTCCGATCGGCTGCGGCCTGCTCGCTCTCGTCCTGGTGCATAAGGCGTTTCGCCTTTTCGCCGGAGACCACACCGTTCTCGCCTCCCAGGACCACACCAAGCTGCCGGACTAACCATCGGCCCGCGCCGATCCCCGCCATCCCGCCGAGCCCGCCTCACGCGCCAACAAAAAAGGAATGCACTGCATGGATGACCTGACGCTGAGCTGGATCGTGCTCGGGTTGCTCATTGTGCTGCTGCTGCTGCGCGTGCCGGTCGCGGTCGCGCTGGGCGGGCTGTCGTTCTGCGGAATCTGGATGATTGTCGGACCGCGATCGGCATGGGGCATCCTGACCACGGTGCCTTACGATTTCATCTCGCACTGGACCTTGAGTTCGGTGCCGATGTTCCTGCTGATGGGCTATGTCTGCTTCCACTCACGGCTAACCGACGGGTTGTTCAGGGTGACACGAAGCTGGCTGTCGTGGATGCCCGGCGGCCTCGCGGTGGCGTCGGTCGGCGGCGCCGCCGGCTTTTCCGCCGTGACCGGCTCGTCGCTGGCCTGTGCCGCCGCCATGGGCCGCATCGCCATCCCGGAAATGCTGAAAAGCAATTACGACAAGGGGCTCGCCGCCGGCACCGTCGCGGTGGCCGGCACCATCGGGTCGATGATCCCGCCAAGCATTCTTCTGCTGGTGTTCGGCATCTATGCCGAGGTGCCGATCAGCAAGCTGTTCATCGCCGGCGTGGTCCCGGGCGTGCTGAGCGCGGTGCTCTACAGCGCCATGATCATCCTGCGCGTGAAGCTCAATCCGTCGCTGGCGCCGGCGGCGGCCGAGAAGGTCACCTGGGCCGACCGCTTTGGATCGTTCCGCGGCACCTGGCCGGTCATCACGCTGATCATCGGCGTGTTCGGCGGCCTGTTCGGCGGCATCTTCACCCCGACGGAAGCGGGCGGGGTCGGCGCATTCCTTGCCTTCGTGATCGGCTTCGCACAGCGATCGCTGACGCTTGAGAAGATCAAGCTGGCATTGCAGGAAACCCTGGTGACCACGGGCGCGATCTTCATCATCGCCATCGGCGCGATGCTGCTCACCCGCTTTCTCGCTTTGTCGGGATTTACGGAATTCATCTCCGAAGTCGTGGTGGAAGGCCAGGTCAGCCCGCTGCTGCTCATCGTCGGCACCATGGCGGTGCTGCTGTTCCTCGGCTGCTTCCTCGATCCGATCGGCATCATGCTGCTCACCCTGCCGGTGTTCCTGCCGACGGTCGAGCATCTGCACATCAACCTGATCTGGTACGGGATCCTGATGACCAAGCTTCTGGAGATCGGGCTGATTACACCGCCGGTCGGACTGAACGTCTTCGTCATCAAGGGCATCGTCGGCGACACGATCCCGATCGAGGCGATCTTCAAGGGCGTGCTGTGGTTCCTGGCGGTCGACCTGTTCTGCGTCGTGCTTTTGGTCGCATTTCCCCAGATTTCGCTGTTCCTGCCCGGCCTGCTGGGCTAACGGAACCCATCGCGTGTGAAACAAAAATTATCAAGGGAGGAAGTATCTGATGAGAATAGTACTGATGGCGTCGGTCCTTGGGCTTGCGGCGAGCATTGCGGCTCCCGCTTCGGCCACATCGCTCAAGGCGGTGCATTATGTATCCACCAAGCATCCGATCGGCATCGGGTATGAGGATTTCGCCAAGGAGCTGAAGAAGGACAGCAACGGCTCGCTCACGGTCCGCGTCTTCCCCGGCGAATCGCTGCTCGCCGCCAAGGCGATCTCGGACGGCCTGCGCGATCAGGTCGCCGATGTCGGCTTCACGACCATGACCTACACGCCGTCCTACTATCCGCACAGCATCCTGCTGAACGACCTCGCCATGGTCGGCAAGGATGACATGGCCGCGACCTTCGCGATCACCGAGCTGTTCACGATGCACTGCAAGCCGTGCCTCGAGGAGTTCGCCAAGCAGAACCAGGTGTTCACCAGCGGGATGAGCACGGCACCTTACGTCCTCATCGCCAAGGGCGACCTCAACTCGGCGGACAAGATCAAGGGCAAGAAGCTGCGCGCCGCCGGCTCGCTGTGGGATCGCTTTGCCAGATCGGTCGGCGCCACGGGCGTCAACGTGCCGTCGTCGGAAATCTATGAGTCGCTGTCGCGCGGCATCATCGATGCCGCGATCTACGCGGTCGGCGGCCTGAAGTCGCACGGTCTTGCCGACGTCGCCAGCCAGGTGGTGCAGCTCAACCTCGGCTCGTTCCGCTGCGGCAGCCTGTACTCCTTCAACACCGACACCTGGGCAAAATTCACGCCCGAACAGCGAACGGCGGTCTTCAAGGCGGTTTCGGTCGCTGTGGTGCGCACGGTGAACGAGTATCACAAGGCCGACAAGGATGCGCTGGAACTGGCGAAGAAGAAGAACATCCCGGTGGTCCAGCCCGACCCGAGCCTGGCGAAGGAACGCGAAGCCTTCGTCGAGAAGGATCTTCCGGGCATCATCAAGAACGCCGAGGACAAGCTCGGGATCAAGAATGCCAAGGAATTCGTCAGCAAGTACAAGGAGCTGATCGCGAAATATGACGGGCTGGTGAAGCCGATCGAGAACGATCCGGCCAAGCTCAGCGCGCTGCTCTACACCGAGATTTTCGCCAAGCTCGATCCGAAAACCTACGGGGTGAAGAAGTAAGGCCAATCGCGGAACAACACCGCGCTCGAGGCGCCGCCGTGCCCGTTTCGCATGGCGGCGCCTTTGTTTTGGCCGGACACCGGCATCCGTCGTTTTGGCCGGACACCGGCATTCACCGGCCCGGACCCGCCCCACCTTGCCTCCCCCGTCAGGCTCCGGGTTCCCTCATTTGCCCCCGGCCCCTTTCGGTCTTTCGGCCTGGCTGCGGCCGCCATTCACCCTGAACGAAGAGACCTCGCACCCTGAACGAACGGACCTCGAACCGATTCCGCCGTCGCGCGACAAAGAAAGAGAGGAACCAATTCGTGCGCAGACGATTGGCGTCACGTATCAGGGTCGGGCGGGTGTATCGTGTTCATTGTCAAATATTTCCTTTATGTCGGTCTGGCGCTCTTCGGGGCGATCTGGGGCGTGGATGCCTGGATCGGCGCGCCCGCGCCCGAGCCAGCCGCGTCTCAATCGCATATCGTGACCGCCCTGAAGGAATTCGCCCACCGCGGTGAAGGCTCCTCAAGCTATCGCTCGGCCTATCAATACGCGGTCCGCGAGCCGGCACGGACGGCGCCGGTCGCTTTCGCGACCACCGCCGACAACGGCATGGCGCAACTGGCGCAGGTCGCCGACAGCCGTGCCGAAATGAGCGATGCAAAGCCTGCCGCCAAACGGGACGCTGCTGCCCGGAAACCGGCCATCCACCACAGGCGGGCCGCATCACGCGCCCGGGGCTCGACCCGGAACCAGGTTGCTTCGTCCCGCTCCCGGTACGGATCCGTCCGGATGGTGGAGAATGCCTCGTCCCAGGACGACGGATTGTTCACGCTGTTCCGCTAGAACGCTTTCGCGCGAAGCGGGCGCCGGTTCGCGTCAAGAAAACGCATTCAAACAAAGATACAGAGCCCCGCTCCGATTTGATCGGAACGGAAACGGCGCTGGCGTTCGAGCCGTTGAAATCGGAGCGACCGGGGCCTGGCGTTTGACCGCTCCCGCCCCGGGGGCCATCGCCGGTCCGGCGGGAAGCTACGTGCCGCGCCAGACCGGCTTGCGCTTGGTCAGGAAGGCATCCATGCCTTCGCGAAAATCGGCGCTCATATAGGCTTTGAGGATCAGATCCTCGCCCTCGTCGCGCGACAGCGTCCGGCGGATGCGCAGCACCGCCTCCTTGGTGACCTCCAACGTCAGCGGGGCATGGCTCGCCAGCAGCCGCGCCAGGTCGTCGGCGCGGGCTTGCAGGGCTTCGACATCCGGCACCACCTCGTTGAGCAGCCCGAGCGACAGGGCTTCCGGCGCCTCGATCAGGCGCGCGGTGAAGATCAGGTCCTTGGTGCGGGCCGGCCCGAGCAGCGCCGTCAGCCGACTGATATTCGACATCGACAGACAGTTGCCGAGGGTACGGGCGATCGGAAAGCCGATCCGCGCATTGGCGGCGCCGATCCGCAAGTCGCAGCAGGCCGCGAGCCCCGCCCCTCCGCCGGTGCAGGCTCCGGCAATCGCCGCGATGGTTGGCACCCGACAGGACTCCAGCGTTCCGAACACGCGATCGATCCGCGCTTCGTAGTCGAGCGCGTCCTGCGGCGTCTCGAAGGCGCGGAACTGGGCAATGTCGGTGCCCGACGCGAATGCCTTGTCGCCGGCGCCGGTGAGGATCAGGACCTTGATCGAACGGTCGGCATTGGCGTCCTGGCAGATTTCAGCCAGCCGTTCGTACATGGCGAAGGTCATGGCATTGCGCGCCTGCGGACGATTGAACGTGATCCGCGCGATGCCGTCGGTCACGGAGTAAAGCAGGTCGTCGCCTGCGGTTGCCGGAGCATCCATGGTCCTGTCTTTCCGGTTCGTTCGATCCGCCATTCGCCGGAGCCAACGCCCAATGTGCCGCATTGCATCTTGTCGCCGTTGCCGCCATGAGTCGACAGCACGCAAGGTTCCTCCTAAACAAGAGACCTTCGAAAGGGAACCACGATGACCGATCTCACGCTCGATCTGGCCCGCAAGATTCTGGATGGCGCACTGGCGCAGGGCCTCGATATGAAGCTGAATCCGCTCGCGGTCGCCGTGCTGGATGCACGAGGCTGCCTGAAGGCGTTCGCGGCGCAGGACGGCACCAGCCTCAAGCGCGGCGAGATCGCCCATGGCAAAGCCTATGGCGCGCTGTCGCTGGGCATGGGATCGCGGACGATCTTCAAGCGCGCCCAGGAACAGGCTTATTTCGTCGGGGCGGTGAATGCGCTGGTCCAGGGCGCGCTGGTGCCGGTGCCCGGCGGCGTGCTGATCCGGGGAGAAGACGAGATACTGCTCGGCGCGATCGGAATCAGCGGCGATACGTCGGACAACGACGAAGCCTGCGCCATCGCCGCCATCGCCGCGGTGAACCTGAAGGCCGACCCCGGTTAGGTGTTTCGCCCGGCCATCCCCTGAATCGCCAACGCTTTCATCGCGTCAGCCGACATTGCGCGTCCGGCCCTTCCAGAACGGATCGCGCACCGCGCGCCGCAACAGCTTGCCGACCGGGCTTTTCGGCACCTCGTCGATAAAGTGAACCGATTTCGGCACCTTGTAGCCGGCCAGCCGCTCGCGCGCGAACGCCATCAGCGCGGCATCGTCGGCCGCCTCGCCCGCGCGCAGCGCCACGAAGGCGGCAACCGCCTCGCCCCACTTGTCGTCGGGAATGCCGACCACCACCACCTCGCGCACCGCCGGGTGGGCAGCCATCACGTCCTCAACCTCACGCGGATAAACGTTGTAGCCGCCGGTGACGATCATGTCGGAGGTGCGGTCGACCAGATAGAGATAGCCGTCGTCGTCGAAGCGGCCGACGTCGCGGGTGCGGATCCAGCCGCCCGGCAGCGACATCTGCGCATTGAGTTCGTCGGCATTGTAGTAGCCGCGCATCATGAACGGCGACCGCAACGCGATCTCCCCGGCCTCGCCGGCGGGCACGTCGTTGCCGTCCTCGTCCACCAGCCGGATTTCGCAATCGATGCTGGGCCGTCCGCACGCCGCGAGACGACGTTCGGCATCGGGCCCGACATGATCCTCCTTGGTGAGGTGGGTGATGAAGACCGGGGCCTCGGTCTGGCCGTAATATTGCAGGAAGCGCGGCCCCCACAGTTTCAACGCGCGATCGATGGTCGGGCGCGGCATCGGCGAGGCGCCATAGATGATCGAGCGCACCGAACTGAGATCGACCTCCGCGATACCGGGATGATCCAGCAGCATCCCCAGCATGGTCGGCACCATGTTGAGCGCGGTCGGCCTCCAGCGCTCGATGGCATCGACATAGGAGGCCGGCGTGAACCCCGGCAGCACCACCGCGGTGCCGCCGCGAATCCAGTACGGCAGCACGAAGCAACCGCTGGCATGGATCATCGAAGCGGCATGCAGCATCACGTCGTCCTCGCGCACGTCGTGATTGGCGAGAATGTTCAGCGTCATGCCGGCCCAGCTCGCCTGGGTGTGCTCCACCGCCTTGAGCGTGCCCGTGGTGCCTGAGGTGAAAATGGTGACGATGATATCGTCGGCTTCCGGCCTGCGGTCCGGCGGCGTCTCGGGCAGCGCCCCGGCGAGCGCCAGAAGATCGTTCGGGTTGGCGGCATCGCCGATGCTGATGGTCCGCAGGCCCGGCATCGCCTGCGCAAGCTCGCGGGCGCGGTCGGCGAGGTCCAGGCCGTGGAGCAGGATGGTGACGCCCGCGCCTTCCAGCATCTGCTGCTGTTCGGCGGCCGAGAGCCGCGAATTGAGCGGCACCCGCGACAGCCGCGCCTTGGCGAAGCCGAAATCCACCGGAAGGGTATAGACCGAATTGTTCAACAGCAGCCCGACGCGGCTGCCGACGGCGAGCCCGAGCGGGCCGATGAAGACGCCGGCGATCCGGTTGGACAGCCGGTCGACCTCGGTGAAGGTCAGCCTGTCGTCGCCATAGATGACAGCGGTTTTCGGCCCGTGATACAGCGCGCCGCGCCGGACCAGTTCCGTCATCAGCATGATAACCCTCCCTTGCGCGTCCCGGTTCGTATCTCCGGCTGTCGTTGTCTACCTGAATGCCGGTGCCGCTGAAGCCTCAGCGTCCCGGCCAGGACGGCTTGCGTTTCTCCGCGAAGGCTTTCAGCCCTTCCTTGGCATCCTCGGTCATGGCCAACAGCGCGATCTGGCTTTCGGTATAGGCGATCGCCTCGTCGAACGACATCGAAGCGATGGCGCGCATCGCATACTTGCCGCGCCGGATCGCGGTCGGCGACTTGTCGGTGAGGCGCCCGACCAGCCAGTCGACCTTGGCATCGAGCTCCGCCGCCGGCGCGACGTGATTGATGAGGCCGGCGGCGAGCGCGGCCTGGGCGTCGAACGGCTCGCCGGTGAGCGCCCATTCGTTGACCAGGCGGCGCGGCGCGATGGATTGCAGCAGGCTCAGCACCTGCATCGGGAACACGCCGACCTTCACCTCCGGCAGGCCGAACCTGACGTGATCGGCCGCGACCGCCATGTCGGTCATGCACAACAGGCCCATGCCGCCGGCCATGCAGGCGCCGTTGACGCGCGCGATCGACGGCTTGGTGGCGTTCTGCGCCAGCCGCAGCAGGTCGGCATAGTCGACATTGGGGCGCGAGAAGTCGAACGCGAAGGCGGCGCCGGTGTGCTGGAGGTCGGCGCCGGCGCAGAACGCCTTGTCGCCGGTGCCCGTCAACACGATGACGCGGATGTCGGGATCGTCATGGGCGTCGCGGTAGCCGCGCGCGATGCCGGCGACCACCTCGCCATTGATGGCGTTGCGCTTGTCCGGCCGGTTGATCGTGATCCAGAGCGCCTGCCCGCGCTTCTCCTGCAATACGCTTGCCTTGTCCGCCATCGTTGCTTCTGTCCTATTCTGCTGCTGCGGGTTTCGCGTCGGGCTCGATCGCGGCGACGATCCGGCCGGTGGTGACCTGCTCGCCCTCCGCGACGCCCAGTTCGGCGATGATGCCCGAAACCGGCGCGGCATGCACGTGCTCCATTTTCATGGCCTCGAGCGTCACCACCGGCTGGCCGGCCTCGACCCGGTCGCCGGGCTTGACCAGCACCGCCACCACGCGGCCGTTCATCGCCGCGCGGATCTTGCCGTCGCCACCGTCGGCGGCGGCGCGTTCGGGCGCGGCACGGGTCAGGTCATGCACCGCGACCACCGCGCCCGCGCGCAGGATGAACAGGCGATCGTCGCGGCGGTGATAGCGGACGGTCTCGGTCAGGCCATCGACCCGGATGCGGATGACATGGGCATCGAGCGCATCGATCCCGATCCGCTGCGAATTGCCGTTGCCGCCGGCGGCATAGTCGCCGTCGCGCAGCCGCGCGATCTCGACCTCGCTTGTCGCACCGTCGATCGCAAAGCGCATCGCCACCGGGAACGTCGCGGCGAGCGAGCGGCCCGCGCGCCACGGCGGGGCGAAGGGATCGCTGACATAGAGCAGCAGCGCCGCCAGCACCTCGTCGGACAGTCCCGCCGGCGCCGGTCGCGCCAGCAGTTCATCGGCGTGCTGCGCGATGAATGCCGTGGTGGCATCGCCTTTCGCGAACACCTCGTGCCGCAGGCAGGCACCGAGGAATTCCTGATTGGTGGTGACGCCGAACGCCACCGTCCGCTCCAGGCCATGAACGAGCCGCCGCCGCGCTTCGTCGCGGGTCTCGCCATCGGCGATCACCTTGGCGATCATCGAATCGTAGAACGGCGGGATCTCGATGCCGGACTCCAGCGCGTGCTCGACCCGGAGGTGATCGGCAGGCCGCCATTCCACCATGCAGCCGGACTGCGGCATGAAACCGCGCCGGGCGTCTTCCGAGCACAGCCGCACCTCGATGGCATGGCCGGAAAAACGGACATCGTGCTGCGCCAGCGCGAGCGGCTCGCCGGCCGCGATGCGCAGTTGCAGTTCGACCAGATCGAGGCCGGTGATCGCTTCCGTCACCGGGTGCTCGACCTGCAGGCGGGTATTCATCTCCATGAAGTAGAACTCGCCGGCGGGATCGAGCAGGAATTCGAGGGTGCCGGCGCCCTCGTAGCCGATCGCCTTCGCCGCCTTCACCGCGATCTCGCCCATGCGCGCGCGCAGGTCCGGCGTCACCGCGGGCGACGGCGCCTCCTCGATCACCTTCTGGTGGCGGCGCTGCACCGAGCAATCGCGCTCGCCAAGATGGATGGCGTTGCCATGGCGATCGCCGAACACCTGGATTTCGATATGGCGCGGGTCGACGATGGCGCGCTCGAGAATCACGGTCGGGTCGCCGAAGGCGCTTTGCGCCTCGGAGCGTGCGCTGCGCAGATGATCGGGGAACGAGGCCGCGTCAGCGACCAGCCGCATGCCGCGGCCGCCGCCGCCGGCGACCGCCTTGATCATCACCGGAAAGCCGATCCGCGCCGCTTCCGCCGCCATGGTGGCGTCGGACTGGTCCTCACCCTGATAGCCCGGCACGCAGGGCACGCCGGCCTTCATCATGATCGCCTTGGCGCCGGCCTTGTTGCCCATCGCCGCGATCGCCTCGGCCGACGGACCGATGAAGACGAGTCCCGCCTCGCGGCACGCCGCGGCGAAGTCCTCGTTCTCGGCCAGGAAGCCGTAACCGGGATGCACCGCATCGGCGCCGGTCGCCCTGGCCGCCGCGATGATGGCATCGATGCGCAGGTACGATTGCGCCGGCAATGGCTCGCCGATCCGCACCGCCTGGTCGGCGGCGCGGACATGCGGCGCATCCGCGTCGGCGTCGGAATAGACCGCGACGGTCGCGAAGCCGAGGCGGCGCGCGGTGCGCATGACGCGGAGCGCGATCTCGCCGCGATTGGCGACCAGTATCTTGTGGAACGGCGTGGCCTTCACGGCAGATGTCCCGCTCATGGCCGCGCCACCGAGAACTGCATCCGCTGCGGGCCGCGCTCATCGCCCTCGCGGCAGATCGCCATCACCTCGGCGAGCACCGCGCGGGTGTCGCGCGGGTCGATCACGCCGTCGTCCAGGACGCGCGCGCTGGTGGAGAACACATCCATCTGTCCGTCGAACACGGCCGTGATCTTGGCTTTCATCGCATCCAGTTTCTCGCGCTCGACCGGCTGGCCCTTGCGGGCGGCGGCCGCCTCGGTGACGATCGCCATGGTTTCGGCCGCCTGCTCGCCGCCCATCACCGCGGTCTTGGCGTTCGGCCAGGAGAAGCAGAAGCGCGGATGGAAGCCGCGCCCGCACATGCCGTAATTGCCGGCCCCGAACGAGGCGCCGCAATAGATGGTGATCTGCGGCACGGTGGCGCTGGTCACCGCCTGGATCATCTTGGAGCCGTGCTTGATCATGCCGGCCTCTTCATAAGCCTTGCCGACCATGTAGCCGGTGGTGTTGTTGAGATAGAGCAGCGGCGTGCGCGACTGGCAGCAGGCCTGGATGAAGTGCGTCGCCTTGTTGGCGCCGTCCGGATCGAGCGGGCCGTTGTTGGTGATGATGCCGATGGCATGGCCTTCGATCCGCGCCTGCCCGCACACGGTCGCGGGGCCGTAGCCGGGCGCGAATTCGACGAAATCGGAATCGTCGATGATGCGGGCGATGACCTGCTTCATGTCGACCGGGCGCTTGTGATCCATCGGCATGATACCGAGCAGTTCCTCGGCGTCGTAGCGCGGCGGCAGCACATCGGCGCGGGGCTGTTGCCGTGGCCGGTCCCAGTCGAATCCGGCGACGATATCGCGCGCGATCCGCAATGCATCGCGGTCGTCCTCGGCGAGATAATCACCGAGCCCGGAGACCGACGTGTGCATCTCGGCGCCACCCAGCTCTTCCTCGGTCGCGATCTCGCCGGTCGCGGCCTTGAGCAGCGGGGGCCCTGCGAGAAAGGCGCGGGTGCGGCCGCGCACCATAACGATATAGTCCGACAGGCCGGTCTGATAGGCGCCTCCGGCCGTGGACGAACCATGGGTCACCGTCACCACCGGCAGGCCCGCCGCCGACATCCGCGCCAGGTTGCGGAAGGTGTTGCCGCCGCGGATGAAATCCTCCACCCGATAGCGCAGCAGATTGGCGCCCGCGCTTTCCACCAGCTGCACGTAAGGCAGCCGGTTCTCCAGCGCCAGTTCCTGCACCCGCAGCACCTTGTCGAGGCCATACGCCTGCAAGGCGCCGGCATCGATGCCGGAATCGTTGGCGCTGACCATGCAGCGCACGCCGGAGACGAAGCCGATACCGGCGATGACGCCGGCGCCGGGCACGCTCTTGTCCGGGTCCGGCACGTCGAACATGTAGCCGGCCAGCGTCGAGAGCTCGAGAAACGGCGACCCCGGGTCGAGCACCAGCGCCACGCGCTCGCGCGGCAGCAACTGCCGCCGCTTGTGGAAGCGATCCTTGGCGCGGGCCGAGGCGGCGCGGGCGCGCTCCTCCAGCATCCGCATCCGCTCGATCAGCGCCAGCATCCCGGCGCGGTTGGTCTTGTAGGCGTCGCTGCCGGACGCGACGGACGATTCAATGATTGCCATAATTATCCTTTGTCATTCCGGGGTGCGCCCGCTTCAGGCGCAGACCCGGAATCCATACTTGCCGTGTGGTGACAGATTCCGGGTTCGCTCGCGCAGGGCTCGCGTCCCGGAATGACGACAGGCGACAGTCACCCTTGAATCACCCTTTGGCGAAATGATCGGTATATTGCTGGCGCAGTTCGACCTTGCGCAGCTTGCCGGTGGCGGTCATCGGCATGTCCGCGAGAATCTTGACCAGCTTCGGCACCTGGAAGCCGCCGAGCAGCATGCGGCAATGCTCGCCGATCGCCGCCTCGTCCGCGCTCGCACCGGGCTTCAGCGTGATGAAGGCCGTCACCGCCTCGCCCCATTGCGGATGCGGCAGGCCGACCACCGCAGCGTTGAGCACCGCCGGATGCGCGAGCAGCGCCTCCTCGACCTTAACCGACGAGACGTTCTCGCCGCCGGACTTGATCATGTCCTTCTTGCGGTCGATAAACAGCACCTCACCATGCTCGTCGATCATCGCCAGATCGCCGGTGTGGTGCCAGCCGTGCTTGCGCACGTTCTCGGTGGCTTCCGGATCCTTGTAGTAGCCCAGCATCACATTGGAGCCACGGTGCACCAGTTCGCCGACCTCGCCGGGCGGCAGCAGGTTGCCGTCGTCGTCCATGATCGCGGTGTCGTTGACCACCATCGATTCGCCCCAGTAGTTGCCGAAGCGCTGCAACTGGCGGTCGGGCATCGACATCGTGGTCGACGGGTACATTTCGGTCTGGCCGCTCGCCAGCACGAAATTCGGACAGAACTCGGCGATGCAGCGTTCCATCAGGGGCCGGGACATCGGCGCCATGGCATAGGTGCAGGTCCTGAGGCTGGAGATGTCCACCTCCCTGCGGCGCGGATGATCCAGCATCGCCTGATACATCATCGGCAGGCCGATACAGTTGGTGAGCCTGTCGCGGTCCACCGCATCGAGGCAGGCCGCCGGATCGAAGCCGCGCATCAGCGCCATCTTGCCGCCGACCACCAGGAAGCTCATCAGCAGCACGTGCGCGGCGCAATGAAACAGCGGCAGGTGGCCGGTGATGCCGGACTCGCGATCGAGCTTCATCTCGATCGCGTTGCTCATCGCGGCCATGACGACCGCAAGATGGCCGTGCATCGCGCCCTTCGAGCGCGAGGTGGTGCCGCTGGTGTAGATAATCATCGCGAGATCGCGATCGTCGATCTCGACGTCGGGCTCGGTCTCCGGCTGCCCTTCGAGCACCGCGTCGAACTCCGGCAGGCCCTGCCGGGCGGCGGTGCCGGTCAGGTCGATCGCGATCAGGTCGAGACCGCGCTGTTTCAGCGCTGCTTGCAGGTCGGGCTTGGCGTAAAGGTTGTCGTCGATCACCGCGAAGCGGACGCTGGCGTGATCGAGGATATAGCCGACATCGTCGGGGCCGAGCATGGTGTTGACCGGCACCCAGACAAGGCCGGCGCGATGGATGCCGAACAGCGCCTTGACGAACTCCACCGAATTGTTGGCGATCATCGAAATCTTGTCGCCCGGCTTCAGGCCGCGCGACAGCAGGTAGTTGGCGAAGCGGTTGGCGTCCCGCTCCAGCTCGCGATAGGTGACCTGGCGCGCGCCGTCGGTCAGCGCGATGCGCTGCGGGAAGCGCCGCGCCGATCGCCGCAGCATGTCGCCGACGGCGACACGGCCGATGTTTCCGGGGCCCGGCACGCCGCCGGTGGCTTCCAGGTCGCTCATGGTGCTTCCTCCTCCTGTCGTCCGAAGCTGCGACTCTGCGGCCCCTTGCTTCGCTCGAACGACGTGCTCAGTGACGGATGCCGAAAATCTGCCGCGCCTCCGCCGGGCTTGCGATCTCGCGCCCGGCCTGGCGCGCATATTGCGCCATGGTTTCGATCAACTGTCCATTGGAGGTGACCTTGCTGCCGTCGGGGCGATAGAACGTATCCTCGAGGCCGGTGCGCAGATGGCCGCCGAGCTCGGCGCAACGCTGGTGCAGCGGCCAGATTTCGGCGCGGCCGATGGCGGTGACCTGCCAGTTGGCCTCCGGCAGCTTGAGCTTCAGGAGAATCGGCAGCAGCTCGGGATCGGCCGGCATGCCGGAGGCGACCCCCATCACGAAGTTGTATTCGAGCGGCCCCGCATACATGCCGGCCTGCCGATACATGCCGACGCAGCGCACGATGCCGATGTCGAAGCACTCGAACTCCGGCACGGTGTCGGCGTCCTTCATGGCGTCGAGGAAGTCCTGAATCTTCTCGACGGAGTTGTCGAACATCATCGGCGGCCACGCCCAGGTGTTGTCGGCCTTGACCTTGAGATAATTCAGCGAGCCGGCATTGCAGGCCGCCATTTCCGGCTTCGTTTCGCGCACGCAGGCCAGCGGGCCGGAATATTCCGGCCCCGAGGTTCCCGTGGTGTGGTTGATGATGACGCCCGGACAGGCTTCGCGGATCGCCTGCTGGATGTCGCGCGACACGCCGACCTCCCAGGACGGCAGATGCCCCTTGTTCGGCGCCTGCTGCCGCAGGTGGATGTGCATGACGCTGGCACCGGCGTCATACGCAGCCCTGGCTTCGCGGGCCATTTCCTCCGGTGTCACCGGCACATTGTGCTGTTTGGGATCGGTCAGCACGCCATTCAACGCGCAGGTGATGACGACTTTGTCGCTCATGCCGGAAATGCCTCTCGTCAGGATGCTTTCGCGCCGGGCGGACGCCGGCGACGATGAAGGGCGTCAGGACGCTCGCCGAAGCATCGTTTCCGAATTCATCGACGAATTCGTGCGGAAGCGAATACCATGGCGAGCCAACTGCGTGGCATGATGCGTAAGGGCCGTTGCGCGTTCTTGCGTCAACCCGCTATCGGCCGGGCCGGCAGCTCATCCGGGGCGGCCGGGGCGCAATCCGGCTTCGGCCGCAATCGAGGCATCGCCCCGGTAGATCGCCAGATCGCGCGAGCCGAGAAAGATCGCCCGCGGCTTCAACCCATAGAAGCGCCGGATCGAGTGACTGAAATGGGTCGAATCCGGATAGCCGATATCCTGCGCGAGATGCGCGAGATTGATATCCTCATTGACGAAATGCAGAAGATGGCGCGCCCGCTTCCAGGCACGGAAAGCGCGGAAGGACACGCCGGTCTGTTCCTTGAACAGATGCAGGAAGCGCGACTGCGACAGATGCGCGGCCGCCGCGCAGTCCGCCGCCGTCACCGCGGCGCCGGTGACATTGTTCAGCTGCCCAATGGCGCGGGCGATCCGCGGATCGGTCCGGCGCGCATCGAGGTGCTCGCCGAAGAAGATGGTATCGAATTCGCTGGTGGTGAAGCCGTCCCTCCGCCCGGCGATCCGCAGCGCCTCGTAGGCGCCACGGATGCGCGCCGCCATCGCCGCACCGGCCAGTCCGCACAGCCGCTCCTCCAGCGCCGCCAGTGCCGCGACCGGAACGGTTTCCGGCTCGATCATGACATGGATGATCGTGGGGTAGTCGCTGACCAGGCTGTGAGGCACATAGGGAGATATCACCGCCATCTCGCCGCGCGTGACGCCGTGCGCCTGCGTCAGGCTGAGGTCGCCGTGCAGCGCAACGTAGATCGAAAAGCCGCCGCAGGTCCGCTGCCGCGGCCGGCCGAGCAGCCCCGCATAAAAGACCCGCTCCGGACTGATGAGCATCAGGTGCCCCGTACCGGGGCGCACGCCATCGTCCATCTGTCAGGCCCTCCCGGCGACCGATTGCTCGTTTCCGCAACGCCGCGGGTGCAGCGCGGCCGCAAGCATACAACAATCGCCCCGGAAGTCACCGGCGCCAGGAGACTGAAAGCACGACGATTTCCAAACATGCGGCGAGGCACCACACCCCGAGCGCTCAGGTCCGGACCGGAACCTTCTGCTCCTCGCTGGCGCGGGTTTCGGCCGCCACCGCGAGCCGATAGCCGTCGCGCTGCTGCATCCGCTGCCAGTAGGCGCTGGCGTTCGGCCCGATGTCCTTGCCCAGCCCGATCCGCTCGGCGAGCCGCAGGGCATAGGCGATGACGACATCGGCCGCGGTAAAGCGATCGGCGCAGAGGAATTCGGACTGTCCGGTCGCCGCCTCCACCACCCGGAGCCGGCCGAGGAACCACTTGGCGTAATCGCCCGCCACCTGCGGATTGCGACGCTCCTCCGGCTCGAGCCGGGTGTAGCGAAGCACCAGGGTCTGCGGGAAGGTCAGCGTGGCATCGCTGAAATACATCCAGTTGAGGAACGCGCCATAGGCCGGCTCATCCGGGCTTACCATCAGCGGGGTCGGCCCATGGCGGATGCCGAGGTAGTGGCAGATGCCGGACGATTCCGACATCCGCGTCTCGCCGTCGATCATGAAGGGAATCGTGCCGAGCGGGTTGATGCCGAGATACTCCTTCGCGAACATCCGCGGCGGAAACGGCAGCATCTTCAACTCGTACGGCACATTGCCCATTTCCTCCAGCATCCAGAGCGGCCGGAACGAGCGCGCGGCGAAGCAGTGATACAGCGTAATCATCGGGTCTCCGTCTTCTGTCCCTTGGCGCCCGGCAGCGTGCCCATCATCTTGCACAGGATCGTCAGCATCACCTCGTCGGCGCCGCCGCCGATCGAGGTGAGGCGGCTGTCGCGATAGGCGCGGCTGACCGGCGTTTCGTTCATGAATCCCATGCCGCCCCAGTATTGCAGGCAGGCATCGGTGACCTCGCGCCCGAGCCGGCCGGCGCGAAGCTTGGCCATGCTGGCCAGTTTGGTCACATCCTCGCCCGCGATCAAGGCTTCGCCGGCGCGGTAGATCAGCGACCGCAGCAATTCGACCTCGGTCTGCAGCTCCGCCATCCTGAAATGCACCACCTGGTTGTCGAGGATGCTGCGGCCGAATGCCTTGCGGTCGCGGGTGTAGTCGATGGTCTGTTCGATGATGTCCTCATGCGCCTTGAGGCAGGCCGCAGCACCCCACAGCCGCTCCTCCTGGAACTGGATCATCTGGTAGGTGAAGCCCTCGTTCTCCTCGCCGATGCGATTGCGCTTCGGCACCCGCACGTCCTCGAAGAAAATCTGCGCGGTGTCCGACGAGCGCATCCCGAGCTTGTCGAGCTTGCGCGCGATGGTGACGCCCTTGCTTTTCATCGGCACGCAGATCAGCGACTTGTTGCGATGGACCGGCCCCTCGCCGGTGTTGGCGAGCAGGCAGATCCAGTCCGCCTGGGTGCCGTTGGTGATCCACATCTTGCCACCGTTGATGACGTAGTCGTCGCCATCCGAGCGCGCCGTGGTCTTGATCGAGGCGACGTCCGATCCCGCGCCGGGCTCCGAGACGCCGATGCAGGCCACCATGTCGCCCGCAACGGCCGGGGCGAGAAATTCGCGGCGCACCTCGTCGGAGCCGAATTTCGCCAGCGCCGGCGTCGCCATGTCGGTCTGCACGCCGATCGCCATCGGAATGCCGCCGCAGCGGATGGCGCCGAGCTCCTCCGCCATCATCAGCGCGTAGCTGTAGTCGAGGCCCTGCCCGCCATATTCGACCGGCTTGTTGAGACCGAGGAAGCCGAGATCGCCAAGCTTCTTGAACACCTCATGGGCGGGAAAGATGTCGGCCTTCTCCCACGCGTCGACGTGAGGGTTGATCTCGTTGGCGATGAATTTTTGCAGGATGCGCCGCGGTTCGTCGTGTTCGGCGGTAAACAGCATCGATACGGTCTCCAAATGGTATCGCACGTCAGTCGTGAGAACTTCGCGCGGTCGAAACGATGGCGCGGCTCATAGTCCCATCTGGCGGCTGGCGAGGTCTTTCATGATCTCCTCGGTGCCGCCGCCGATGGCATTGACCTTCACCTCGCGATAGATGCGCTCGACCTTGACGCCGCGCATGAAGCCCGCGCCGCCGAAGATCTGCACGGCTTCCGAGGCGCAGAACGCCAGCGTCTGCGTCGCCTGGTTCTTCAGCATGGCGATCTCGGCGACCGGGCTCTCGCCGTGGTCGAGCCGCCATGCCAGCATCTCCAGCATCGCCTGCGACGCCGCCACCCGCTGCGCCATGTCGACCAGCTTGTGGCGGATGACCTGATGCTGCGTCAGCGGCTTGCCGAAGGTGTGGCGCTGGCGGGCATAGGCGATGGCATCGTCCAGGCAGACGCGCGCCGCGGCGATGCACCCCGCCGCCATGGTCAGGCGCTCGCTGTTGAAGTTGCGCATGATGAGCTTGAAGCCGGCGCCTTCCTCGCC
>JAGRLZ010000211.1 GCA_020441545.1 Xanthobacteraceae bacterium
ACCGACTGGCCGAGCCAGCCCTGCGTGTCGCCGATGAGAAGGATCGTCTCGCCCTCGGCCTTGAACGCCAGCGTCGCCGACCTGGTGAAATCGTCCAGCAGCCCGACGCCGCCGATCGAAGGCGTCGGCAGGATGCCGCGACCGTTGGTCTCGTTGTAGAGCGAGACGTTGCCGGACACGACCGGGAAATCCAGCGCGCGGCAGGCGTCGCCGATGCCCCGCAGGCAGCCGACGAACTGGCCCATGATCTCGGCCCGTTCCGGATTGCCGAAATTCAGGTTGTCGGTGATGGCGAGCGGCCTGGCGCCGACCGCGGTGATGTTGCGCCATGCTTCCGCGACCGCCTGCATGCCGCCCTGATATGGATCGGCCTCGCAATAGCGCGGCGTGACGTCAACGGTCATGGCGAGGCCCTTCGGCCCGTCCTCAATGCGCACCACCGCGGCGTCGCCGCCCGGCCGCTGCACGGTGTTGCCGCCGATGACGTGGTCGTACTGCTCCCACACCCAGCGGCGCGAACACAGATCCGGCGCGCCGATCAGCTTCACCAGCGCATCACCGATCGAAACCGGCGGTGCGATATCGCGCGCGTGGATCACCGGCAGCGCGGGCGAAGCGACATGCGGCCGGTCATAGACCGGCGCTTCGTCGCCCAGTTCCTTGATCGGCAGGTCGGCCATCACCTTGCCGTCGTGCTTGACGACGAAACGCTTGCTCGGCGTGGTGTAGCCGACGATCGCGAAATCGAGGCCCCACTTGCGGAAGATGTCTTCCGCTTCCTTTTCCTTCTCCGGCTTCAGCACCATGAGCATGCGCTCCTGGCTCTCGGACAGCATCATCTCGTAGGCGCTCATGCCGCGCTCGCGGGTCGGCACCGCATCGAGGTCGAGATCGACGCCGAGATCGCCCTTGGCGCCCATCTCCACCGCCGAGCAGGTCAGCCCCGCCGCGCCCATGTCCTGAATGGCGATGACGCAGTCCTTCGCCATGATCTCCAGGCAGGCTTCCAGTAGCAGCTTCTCCGCGAACGGATCGCCGACCTGCACGGTGGGACGCTTCTCCTCGCTGTCGTCGTCGAACTCCGCCGACGCCATGGTCGCGCCGTGAATGCCGTCGCGGCCGGTCTTGGAGCCGAGATAGACGATCGGCATGTTCACGCCGGACGCGGCGGCAAGGAAGATGCCGTCGCTGCGCGCCAGCCCCACCGCCATGGCGTTGACCAGGATGTTGCCGTCGTAGCGGGTATGGAAGCGCACCTGCCCGCCGACCGTAGGAACACCAAAGGAATTGCCGTAGCCGCCAACGCCGGCGACCACGCCCGACACCAGGTGCCGCGTCTTCGGATGCTCCGGCGCGCCGAAGCTCAGCGCGTTGAGGCAGGCGATCGGGCGCGCGCCCATGGTGAAGACGTCGCGCAAAATGCCGCCGACGCCGGTGGTCGCGCCCTGATAGGGCTCGATGAAGCTCGGGTGGTTATGGCTTTCCATCTTGAAGACGATGGCCTGTCCGTCGCCGATGTCGATGACGCCGGCATTCTCGCCCGGCCCCACCAGCACCCACGGCGCCTTGGTCGGCAGCCCGCGCAAGTGGATGCGCGACGACTTGTAGGAACAGTGCTCGTTCCACATCGCCGAGAAGATGCCGAGCTCGGTGAAGGTCGGCTCGCGCCCGATCAGTTGCAGGATGCGCTCGTATTCGTCCGGCTTGAGGCCGTGGCTGGCGACGAGGTCGGGCGTGATTTTGGGCT
>JAGRLZ010000212.1 GCA_020441545.1 Xanthobacteraceae bacterium
CGCAGACAAAAGTGCCGCCAGCCGGATGGACGCAACCTTCAACTCTTTCACGGCAAACCCGCTTTCGCGATGCCTTTCCGCGACCAATTGCCGCCCGGTACTGAGACCCGTGTCGGCGATTTCGAAGAAAGGGATTCCACCTTCATGCAGGGAGACGGCTGCCTCAATCACATCCTCGTCGGGCCGGGACTCCCGCAAGGCTCGAGCATACCTGGCGACCGGCTCGACATGGACCCCTCGCCATCCTTGCTCATAAAATCCTTTACTCACAGAATCGGCGGACGGATCCTGGGCCCCGATGTCGATATAGAAGCCTTGGTTTACCTCCTTGAGGGCACGCCACAATCGGACATCCTCGAAGTTCTGCGCATACGAAATGAACATTGAGCTCCTCGGCTATCCAACTCTGTATGACGGCCAACCCGCGAACTGATCGGACAAGCGTGTCCGACCACGAAGCGACGCAAGACGATCCGTGCCGGAGCATCGGGCTTGCGACGCACGATAGGCATGGCCTCGACCTCATGCCCGTCAACCTTAGTCAAACTCGCCCGTGGACACATCGCCTGCGTCCGACCGATGGATGCACATCGACGTCAGCTGTTGCCTTCTTCAAGAATCAGCATGGATCCATGTGGGGGAAGATCAAATCATCGAACGTTATGGGCGTATTACAATCTTTCTGCGGCTTGAAAATGTCCCGCCCGCAGCGGTGCCGAACTCCCGCGCCCATTTGCGCAGCACGTTCTCGTGCACGTCCAGGTCATGCGCAGCTTGCGCCACAGAGACCCCGGCTCCCTGACCAGCTTCGCCGCCTCAAGCTTGAACTCCCGGCTGAACTTCCGTCTCTGCACGGCAACCTCCGGCTTCATAAAACACCCGATCTCGGTGTCCACTGAACCGGCAACAGCTCATGTTTGCCTTCCTTGCGGCACTTCCGCAACACCTGGGACCGAAAGCAATTTCAGAAGACGCGGGCCAGCGGCAACTGTCGTGGCAGCGATAGGCGAGCCCGTTGGTCTCTGCCTCCACCGGCCGGTTCCATATGGTTGCGATCGTCGGTAAAGCCCCACATGCGGGGATCGTCAGCCGAACCAGCGCGAGACAAAGCCGCGCCACCCGCCGGCCTGCCGCGCCGAACCGTAGCCGGTCTGCTCGTCATAGTCGTCGCGGTCGTCAGCGACGCCGGGATCGTCGGGCGCGCGGGTGATCGGAATCACCGCCGGAATCTCGACCCTGCTTTTCGACCCCAGATCCTGACGCGCCCGGAACAGCGGCGGCGCCGCCGCTGCCGATGCCGCCACGGCGGGCGCCGGTGCCGGCGACGACGCAGGCTGAGGCGGGACAGACTCAGGCGATGAAGACTGAGGCGACGGCAGCTCGGCCGGAACGGGCTCAGCCGGGGCGGCATCGGCCGGAGCCGGATCGGCAGCCGCCACCGTCTCCGCAGGCGCCGCGGCGTCTCTATCCTTGTCCTCGCGGCCCGCATCGCCGTCGTCGGCCGCGTCGGCCGACTCAGGCGACGGTGCGTCCGATGCAGGCCCGCCCGCCGCTTCGGCCGGATCGGTCCCGGGCGCGGGCGGCTCCGCCACCGCCTCCGTCACCGCCTCCGTCACCGCCTTGGGCTCAGGCTCCGGCTCGTCCGGCGGCGCAAGCAGCGGCTCCGACGCCTGGTCGGGCTCAGGCTCCACCACCACGGCCTTGTCGGACGGCAGCGCCGCCAGCGGCGCGTGCCACTGGAAGGCGTCGAGCCGGCCGGTGACCGGCGACACCGGACGCCAGCGATCCGACACATAGCCGTCGGCGGTCCACACCGGATCGTGCTGCGCGCGCACCGCGCGCAGGGTCCATTCCCGCGCCCGGCCGCTGTCGCCATGCTCGGTGCGCTCCAGCTCCGCCATCATCATGGCGACGCGCTGCGTCGGCGCGGCAAGGAACGGCGCCAGCACCTCGCGCGCCCGGGCGAATTCGCTGGCATCGATCGCCGCGCGCGCCACCGCCAGCGCGCTCTCCAGATGTCCCGGCGCCTTCGTCGCGAGCTGCTCGACCCGTGCCAGCCGCTGCCGCGCCGAGTCGCCGAGCTTCACATGGGCATAGACGTCGGCCAGATCGGGATGCGGATTCGCCGCCCATGCGGCTTCGACGATCCGCATGGCGCGGCGGACCTGGTGTCCCTCGCTCAGCAATTTGGCGGCCAGCGCCGCCGCCGGCACCAGCGTCGGCGCCAGGCGCACCGCTTCCAGCGCGTTGTGGCGCGCCAGGTCGCGCTCGGTGGCCTCCTGCTCCAGCGCCCGCGCGGTCAGCAGCACCGCGCGCTGGCGGTGATACGGCGCCTTGCCGATCAGGCCGGCGGCGAGATTGTTGTCGAGAATCGACAGCGCGCCCGCCCAGTCGCCCCGGGCGCAGCGGAAGCCGAGCACCGCATGCGACGCCCACGGCGCCGCCGGCGACAGCTTCAGCGCCTCCTCGGCGATGGCGACGGCGGCCGCGGCATCGTCGGCGCGCTGCGCCTCGATGAACAATCCGCGCAGGCCCAGCAGCCGCGTATCCTTGCGCTGCGCCATGGCGCGGAAGGCGAGTTGCGCGCCGGTGCGGTCGCCGTGCATCTGGGCCGCCTGCGCATGCAGCAGCAACGCCAGCGGATCGTCGGCGGTCAGGCGCTTGGCGGTTGCCGCATGCTTGCGCGCCGCGGCGTTGTCGCCGAGCCCGATCGCCAGCAGGCCCTGCGTGATGGCGCGGCGGCCCCGCGCCAGGCGCCGTTCGCGCCGCGCATGCTGCATCCGCTGCGGCGCGCGCCAAATGCCGCGCAGGATCGCCCAGGCGATGATCGCCGCGAGCGAGATCAGGCCGACGATCAGCACCAGCACCGGCAGCGACGTCTCGATGCGCCAGCCGCTCCAGGTCAAAACGACATCGCCGCCCTGGTCGCCAACCCAAGTCGCCGCCAGCGCCGCGATCGCAATCAGGATGAGAAAGAGGATGATTCGGATCATCGGCGGACCTGTGGCGCTGGCTTGCCGAGCGCGGCGGAGGCTTCGGCGACGAGGCGGCGCGCGGCCGCCAGCGCCGCATCGCGCGCGGCGACCTTGTCGAGCCAGGGCTGCAGCGCGGCGCGATCCACAGCGGGAAGGCTGCGCACCTCGCCGTGCGCGCCGGCGAGATCGTCGCGGCGCGCAGCAGCCGCCGCCCGGCCGAGCACGGCGGCGCGGCTGTCGCCGGGCTGCGGCCCGGTACGGCGGATCCGCACCAGCCGCTCGGCACCGGCCTTCAGCCGATCGACCAGGCCGGCCTTGCCGTCGGCTTCCGGCTCCGGATTGGCGCGCGGCAGCGACCCCAGCAGCTCGGCGCACAGCTTATGCGCATCGGGCAGCCCGGCGGAGGCGAATGGCTGCAACGGCTTCAGGAGCGACGGATCGGCGACCAGCGGCGTCACGCCGTCCAGCGCGTCGGCATAGGGCTCGCCCTGCCGCACGGCCCGCTCCAGCAAGGTTGCCGCGATCACCCGGCGCAGCGGCTTGTCGTCGACCACCACCGGCTTGGGCTCCGGCCTGGGTTCGGGCTTGGGCTTCGCCGCCACGGCGGCGGTGAGCGCCCGGGTCGCATTCTCGATCCGGTCGATCCGCGCCGTCAGGGCGGACATATCCGGCGACGCGGCCGGCGTTTCGGAGGTCTGGGGCACGGCCTTCAGGTCCGCGATCGCGCTTGCCGCCGCCGCCTGCTGCGACCGCAGGCCGTCGAGGTCCTTGCGCAGGTCGGTGATGCCCTGCTCGAGCGCATCGACGCGGCCGGCCAGCGCGGATTCGAACGGCGCCGGCTTGGCCTGTTTGGTCTCGACCGCCTGGACACGCGCCGCCAGCGCCTCGACGCTGGCCCGTTCGGCCAGCGGAACCGCAGGCGCTTCGGGCTTGGCGGGTCGGGGGGCGGGAGCGAGCCAGCCGGTTTGCGCGGCCAGGCCCGCCACCGCGCCGCCGGCGATGGCGCCGGCCAGCAAGGCCGCGATCAGCGTCGCGGCCCGCGACCCGCGCGGATGGGCCGGTTCGGCGGCGGCAGGCTGGGGCCTGGTATCTGGCTCGGGATCAGGCTCACTCCTGGCGTGAGGCTCGGAATCGTCGGCGGCATTTGGTTCGGCGGTATCCGGATCAGGTGCTTCAGCCACGCCGTCCGCCCGGGACATTTCCGTCCGGGGAATATTCTCCGAGGAGATATCCTCCCGAGAAATATCCTTGGCCTCCAGATCGATGGTCGGCGGCGTCCGCTTCGGCCGCTGCGGCCCCTCGGCTCCACCCCTTTCGTCCGGCTTGTCATCGGCCATCAATCAGGTTCCTCAAAATCCAGCGCTGCCGATTCGAATCCGGCCCTTCTTCCTTAAAGCAGGAAGCCGCAAAGTGCGACGCGGTTCTGCACCGTGCTGCCGTCAGGCGTCCGCGCCGGACGGCGGCAGGGCCCGCGCCAGCGCCGCGAGCATGGCATCTTCGTCCGGCGCGTGCGCGACCGCAACCTGGGTCGCGCCGTCGTCGCGCAGCACCGAGGCCACGGCCTCCGAGATGCAGCATTGCGGCAGCGCCAAGGCGGTGATCTCGACGCCCGCGGCCTGCACCGCCGCCACGAAGGCGCGCGCGCTGCGCGCCGAATAGTGCAGCACCGCTTCGATGGCCCCGGCGGCGAGGGCCGCGCCGACCTCCGCCGGCAGTTCGCCGATCGTCGCCATGCGATAGGCGGTGACGGTGTCGACATCGAAGCCGCGGGCGCCGAGATCGGCGCCGAGGTCGTGCGCCCGATCGCTCGCGGCCAGATAAAGCAGCGGCCGCGATGTCTTCAGCCGCCGCGCCCGCGCTTCCGACAGCACCAGGTCGCGCAACGATGCCGCGTCCCCGTCCGCGGCGACGACATCGGCGAAGCCGGCCTCGCGCGCGGCCTGCGCGGTGCGCCCGCCCACCGCCAGCAGCCGCAGCGCCAGCAAACGTCGGCGCTGCGGGTGATCGGCAAGCGCATGCAGGGCATTGGCGCTGGTGACGATCACCGCCGCAATCTTCCGATCGGCATCGATGTGGAAGGCGGCCGGCTCGAACCGCAGCATCGGCGCCAGCAGCACGTCGTGGCCGCGCGCGCGCAAGCGCGCGGCGGTCCGCTCGTTGTCGGGCGCGGGGCGGGTGACGAGGATCGCCACCGCTAGGAACCGGAGAACAGCGTGAAGAACCGCTCGCCGGCGCGGTCGCGCAATTCGCGCGCGGCGTCAAGGCCGAGCGCGGCGGCTTCGGAACGCGCGCCCTCGCGCGTGGTGGCATATTCCTCGCGGCCGTCCGGCGACACGATCAGGCCGCTGAAATGAATCCGCTCCCCCTCGATCCGGCAATGGCCGCCGATCGGCGTGCGGCACGAGCCGTCGAGCAGCGCGAGGAAGCTGCGCTCGGCGGTCAGCGCCACTTCGGTCTCGGCATCGCCGATCGCCTTGACGAGGGCGTTGATGCGGTCGTCGTCGCGGCGCGATTCGATCGCGATCGCGCCCTGCCCCACCGCGGGCAGGAACTCGTCGACGCCGAGGATGCGCGTGGCCTCGCCGGCCAGCCCGAGCCGGTTGAGGCCGGCCATGGCGAGCAGCGTGGCATCCGCCTCGCCGTCATCGAGCTTGCGCAGGCGCGTCGCGACATTGCCACGCATCACCTGCACCCTGAGATCGGGCCGCAGCCGCAGCACCATCGCCTGCCGGCGCAGCGACGCGGTGCCGACGACCGCCCCCGGCGGCAGGTCCTGCAGCGAGGCGGCCTTGCGGCTGATGAAGGCGTCGCGCGGATCCTCGCGCGGCAGGAACGCCGACAGCCAGGTGGCGTCGGGCAGGAAGGTCGGCACGTCCTTCGACGAATGCACGGCGAGGTCGATGCCGCCCGCCAGCAGCGATTCCTCGATCTCCTTGGTGAACAAACCCTTGCCGCCGGCCTCCGACAGCGCGCGATCCTGGATCGCATCGCCCGAGGTGCGAATCACGCGGATCGCGATCCGTTCCGCATCGACGCCATGGGCGCGCGCCAGCCGCGCCCGCACCTCGTGCGCCTGCGCCAGCGCCAGCGGGCTGCCGCGCGTGCCGATGGTCGCGAGAATGTCCGCACCCGCCCTGGATCGTTCGCCGGAAGATTGCACCCTGTGGCCTCGCAATGCTACGCAAATGGAAGATTTGGAAGCAAAACGCCGGTTTGCCGACGAACGCAAGAGGCCGGCAGGAATTGACATTGCGGGGCAGACTTCGAAGGGCTGACATTGGCTGAACCGACACTGGCCGATCCGACCATGACCGGCGATGCGCCGGCGCTGGTGCTGGGCATCGAGACCACCTGCGACGAAACCGCCGCGGCCGTGGTCGCGCGCGAGGCGGACGGCAAGGGCCGCATCCTGTCCAATGTGGTGCGCTCGCAGACCGCCGAACACGCGCCGTTCGGCGGCGTGGTGCCGGAGATCGCCGCGCGCGCCCATGTCGATGTGCTCGACGGCCTGATCGCGACCGCGATGAAGGACGCCGGCACGAGCTACGCCCGGCTTGCCGGCGTCGCCGCGGCGGCCGGCCCCGGGCTGATCGGCGGCGTCATCGTCGGGCTGACCACGGCGAAGGCGATCGCGCTGGTCCACGACAAGCCGCTGCTCGCGGTCAATCACCTCGAGGCGCATGCGCTGACGCCGCGCCTTACCGACAACCTGGCGTTTCCCTATTGCCTGTTCCTGGCCTCGGGCGGCCACACCCAGATCGTCGCGGTGCTCGGCGTCGGCAATTATGTCCGGCTCGGCACCACCGTGGACGACGCGCTCGGCGAGGCCTTCGACAAGGTGGCGAAGATGCTCGGCCTGCCCTATCCCGGCGGGCCGCAGGTCGAGCGCGCGGCCGGCGCCGGCGATGCCGCGCGCTTCAGCCTTCCGCGCCCGATGCTGGGCCGGCCCGACGCCAACTTCTCGCTGTCCGGCCTCAAGACCGCGGTGCGCAACGAGGCGAGCCGGATGGGCCGGCTGCAGCCGAACGACATCGACGACCTGTGCGCCGGCTTCCAGGCCGCCGTGCTGGACTCGGTCGCCGACCGGCTCGCTGTCGGCCTGAAACTGTTCGGGGAGCGGTTCGGCGCGCCCACCGCGCTGGTGGCGGCCGGCGGCGTCGCCGCCAACCAGGCGATCCGCACCGCCTTGCGCGAGGTCGCCGATCGCGCGCAGACCCGGCTTGTGGTGCCGCCGCCGGCGCTGTGCACCGACAACGGCGCGATGATCGCCTGGGCCGGCGCCGAGCGGCTCGCGCGCGGGCTCGTCGACGGGCAGGACGCGCCGCCGCGCGCGCGCTGGCGGCTCGACGACAACGTGACGATCCCCGCGACCTTCGCCAACACCCGCGCGGGGTTTTGAGCGTGCGCGCATTTCAATCCGTCGGCGTGATCGGCGCGGGCGCCTGGGGCACCGCGCTCGCCGCCGCCGCAGCGCGCGCCGGCCGCGACGTCACGCTTCATGCGCGCGATCCGGAGCAGGCGCGCAGCATCCGCACGACCCGCGCGAACGAGCGCCTGCCCGGCATCCCGCTCGATCCCGCGATCAGGGTGACGAGCGACCTGGCCGAGGCCGCGCGCGCCGACCTGGCGCTGCTGGCGACGCCGGCGCAATATTCGCGCGAGACCGCGGCACGGCTGGCGCCGCATCTCGCCGCCGGCACGCCGCTGGTGGCCTGCGCCAAGGGGATCGAGCGCGGCACCCGCAAGTTCATGACCGAGGTGATCCTCGAGGCCGCGCCCGCCGCGATCCCCGCGATCCTGTCCGGCCCCGGCTTCGCCCATGATGTGGCGCGCGGCCTGCCGACCGCGGTGACGCTTGCCGCCGCCGACGAGGAGACGGCGCGCGCGCTGGTGCAGGCGCTGGGCTCGGCCAGGTTCCGCCCCTATCACAGCACCGACCTGCGCGGCGTCGAGATCGGCGGCGCGGCCAAGAACGTGTTCGCGATCGCCGCCGGAATCGTGTCGGGACGCCAGCTCGGCGCCTCGGCGCAGGCCGCGCTGACGACCCGCGCCTTCAGCGAACTGATGCGGCTCGGCCTGGCCTGCGGCGCGCGCGGCGAGACCATCTCGGGCCTGTCCGGGCTCGGCGACCTGATCCTGAGCTGCGCCAGCGTGCAGTCGCGCAACTTCGCGCTCGGCGTTTCGCTCGGCCGTGGCCGGCCGCCCTCCGGCAAGCTCAGCGAGGGCGAGTTCACCGCGCCGGTGCTGGCGGAGCTGGCGGCCGCGAAGGGCGTCGACATGCCCCTGGCCTCGGCGGTCGCGGCGATCCTCGCGCGCGCCGTCACCATTGACGAAGCCATCGAGCAATTGCTGACGCGGCCGTTCCGCGCGGAAGGATGAGCATGAAATACTGGCTGGTGAAATCCGAGCCGTCGGTGTGGTCGTGGGACCAGCAGGTCGAAAAGGGCGCCAGGGGCGAAGCCTGGACCGGCGTGCGCAACCACAGCGCCAAGCTCAACATGATGGCGATGACGAAGGGCGACCGCGCCTTCTTCTATCACTCCAACGAGGGCAAGGAGATCGTCGGCATCGCCGAGGTGATCCGCGAGCACTATCCCGACCCCACCGACAAGACCGGCAAATTCGTCTGCGTCGACATCAAGGCCGTCAAGCCGCTGAAAACGCCGGTGACGCTCGACGCCGCGAAGAAGGAGCCGCGCCTCGCCGACATGGCGCTGATCAAGCTGTCGCGGCTGTCGGTGCAGCCGGTGACGGCGGGAGAATGGGCAATCGTCTGCAGGATGGGCGGGCTTTGAGCGTGCGGCGCGGGCCAGCATGACCATCTCCGACAAGGCCACCTTCATCCGCGCCAATACCAGGCTGCGCGCGGTGCCGCTGGTGCCGGAAATCTCGCTGCACATCGCCGACGAAGCGGTGCCGATCTGGCAGAAGACCGAAGACGAGCTGGGCGAAATGGGGCTGCCGCCGCCGTTCTGGGCATTTGCCTGGGCCGGCGGGCAGGCGCTGGCGCGCTACGTGCTCGACCATGCCGCGACGGTGCGCGGCCAGCGCGTGCTCGACCTCGCCTCGGGCTCGGGACTCGTCGGCATCGCCGCGATGAAGGCGGGCGCGGCGAGCGCCTGCGCCGCCGATATCGATGCCTTCGCGGCCGTCGCGATCGGGATCAACGCGCAGGCCAACGCGGTGCGGCTTGCGGTCACCACCGACGACCTGCTGGCCGCGGACGGCGGCGCGCAATGGGACGTCATCCTCGCCGGCGACATCTTCTACGAGCGCGACACCGCCGAGCGCGCCTTCGCCTATCTCGCCCGCCACGCGGCGCGCGGCGCCACCATCCTGATCGGCGATCCGAGCCGCACCTATCTGCCCAGGGCGCGGCTGAAGAAGCTGGTCGACTACTCGGTGCCGGTGACGCGCGAGCTGGAGGACAACGAGATCAAGCGCACCGCCGTGTGGACGCTGAAGCAGGCGGCGTGAGGCGCCGCGCAAAACGTAAGGCTTATGATAAGGCATCGCCGCACCAGCGCCCGGCGCACCACACGCATCGAAAATCCCGGCCGTCCGCCAGGCACCCGGATGCGGCAGCGATCGATCTTGTTCCGATAGGCGCCGGGGCGCGGCCGCCGTCCCAGGGGCCGGTCCCGTAGCGATCCCGGGTCTGCGCAGGCAGCACGTCGCGCCGCAGCGCGCCCGGGACAGGCCGGATGCGGCGTTTCCAAACGGGCCCTAAGTCTTTCGGCTTGTAGCCATTTGCCGCGCGGACGCATAATGAGGACAATACCGTCAAGACGGAAGCCGCCTCGTGCCGGATGTCGGTCCGGACCCCCGGTGGCGTAGCGTGGAGGAAATGATGTCCGACAAGATTTACGACGTGTCCGCGGATTGGTCGAAGCGCGCCTATGTCGATGCCGCCAAGTACCGCGAGATGTACGCGCAATCGATCAAGGATCCGGACGGCTTCTGGCTGGCGCAGGCCAAGCGCCTCGACTGGGACACCGCACCGACCAGGGCCGGCAACTGGTCGTTCGCGCCCGGCGCCATCTCCATCAAGTGGTTCGAGGACGGCGTGCTGAACGCCGCCTACAACTGCATCGACCGCCATCTCGAAACGCGCGGCGACCAGGTCGCGATCATCTGGGAGGGCGACGATCCCTCGCAATCGAGGCACATCACCTATCGCGAGCTGCACGACGAGGTCTGCAAGTTCGCCAACGTGCTGCGCAACCGCAACGTGACGAAGGGCGACCGCGTCACCATCTACCTGCCGATGATTCCGGAAGCGGCCTATGCGATCCTGGCCTGCGCGCGGATCGGCGCGATCCATTCGGTGGTGTTTGCCGGCTTCTCGCCGGATTCGCTGGCCCAGCGCATCACCGACTGCCAGTCCAACATCGTCATCACCGCCGACGAGGGCTTGCGCGGCGGCCGCAAGGTACCGCTGAAAGCCAATGTCGACGCGGCCATCGAGAAGGCCGGCGGCGTCGACTGGGTGGTGGTCGTCAAGCACACCGGCGCGGCCGTGGACATGAATCCCTCGCGCGACCTGTGGTATCGCGACGCCGCCGAGATGGTGACCACCGAATGTCCGTGCGAGCCGATGGACGCGGAAGACCCGCTGTTCATCCTCTACACCTCGGGCTCGACCGGCAAGCCGAAGGGCGTGCTGCACACCACCGCCGGCTATCTCGCCTACGTCGCCATGACGCACCAGTATGTCTTCGACTATCACGACGGCGACATCTACTGGTGTACGGCCGACGTCGGCTGGGTCACCGGGCACAGCTACATCCTCTATGGACCGCTGGCCAACGGCGCCACCACCCTGATGTTCGAGGGCGTGCCGAACTATCCGGACAATTCGCGCTTCTGGAACGTGATCGACAAGCACAAGGTCAACATCTTCTACACCGCGCCGACCGCGATCCGCGCGCTGATGCAGGCCGGCGACGCGCCGGTGAAGAAGACCTCGCGCCAGACGCTGCGGCTGCTCGGCTCGGTCGGCGAGCCGATCAACCCGGAAGCCTGGGAATGGTATCACCGCGTCGTCGGCGACGGCCGCTGCCCGGTGGTCGACACCTGGTGGCAGACCGAGACCGGCGGCATCATGATCAGCGCGCTGCCGGGCGCCATCGCCCAGAAGCCGGGTTCGGCGACGCTGCCGTTCTTCGGCATCGTGCCGGAGATCGTCGACGCCGACGGCAAGGTGCTGGACGGCGCCACCGAGGGCAACCTGTGCATCGCGCGCTCGTGGCCGGGGCAGATGCGCACCGTCTATGGCGACCACGACCGCTTCGAGCAGACCTACTTCTCCACCTACAAGGGCAAGTACTTCACCGGCGACGGCTGCCGCCGCGATGCCGACGGCTATTACTGGATCACCGGCCGGGTCGATGACGTCATCAACGTCTCCGGCCATCGCATGGGCACGGCCGAGGTCGAAAGCTCGCTGGTGGCGCACGAGGCGGTGTCGGAAGCCGCCGTGGTCGGCTATCCGCACGACATCAAGGGCCAGGGCATCTATGCCTATGTCACGCTGATGACGGGCATCGAGCCCACCGAGACGCTGCGCAAGGAACTGGTCGCCTGGGTGCGCCGGGATATCGGCCCGATCGCCTCGCCCGACCTGATCCAGTTCGCGCCGGGCCTGCCCAAGACCCGCTCCGGCAAGATCATGCGCCGCATCCTGCGCAAGATCGCCGAGGACGAGCCGTCCAGCCTCGGCGACACCACCACGCTCGCCGATCCCGCCGTGGTCAGCGACCTGGTCGACAACCGCCAGAACAAGAAGGCCGCCGGCGCCTGAACGAGACGGCGGCGCCGCATCGGGCCGCGCCGCCGCCGGCACCTCACGCGAATGTCAGGACATCAGGTCGCCTGAGATCGCCCGGCATTTCGCCTGTCATTCCACGTGGCATTTCACTTGGCATTTCTCCCGGCATTCGCGTTTCCGGCCGGGTGTTGTTTTCCGGACATTTACTTTTCCGGCGTCATTTTCTTTTTAGGACCGCATGGCGGCATCCGCAGCATTGCGCGGACCGACGATCCGTCGCCGGATTTTGTTTGAAGCGGAGCGATCGATGTCTTTCAGGATTGCGGTGGCGCTGGCCGCCACGCTCGGAGCTCTTTCCCTCACGGCAACCGCCGCCTCGGCGCGGCCGAACGTGGTGGCCTTCCGGGGCGACTATTCGCCCGGCACCATCGTGGTGAGGACCAGCGAGCGCCGGCTCTATTACGTGATCGATGGCGCGCATGCGATCCGCTACCCGGTCGGCGTCGGCAAGGCCGGCAAGCGCTGGTCCGGCGTCACCCGCATCAGCGGCAAGTACCGGCACCCGGCCTGGTCGCCGCCCGCCGAAGTGAAGCACGACAATCCGCGTATTCCCGACGTGATTCCCGGCGGCTCGCCCTCCAATCCGATGGGCGTCGCGGCGATGACGCTGGCCGGCGGCGAATACGCCATCCACGGCACCAACCGGCGCAGGTCGGTCGGCGGCTTCGTGTCCTATGGCTGCGTGCGGATGTACAATGAGGACATCACCGACCTCTACCGGCGCGTCTCGGTCGGCACGCCGGTGGTGGTGACGCGCTGATTCCGGCCGCCTGATTTCAGCCGCACCAGCCGTCGCGGTGGCCGCCGTGGTAGCGCCGCGCGTGGCCCGCCGCGAACAGGGCCTCCGAGACGTTCGCGGTGCGCGCGGTCGCGACATCCGCCACCACGCGGCCCCGATACTTGTCGGGGCCGACATTGAAGATGGTCACGCCGCCTTCGGCGAGCAGTTCGCGCAGCGCCGTGCCGGCGGCGCGCGCCATGCGGTATTCCTCGGCGCAGGCCGCCCTCAGTTCCGGCGCATCGATGCCGCGCAGCCGCACCCGCGTCCTCATGACGTCCCCGGCGCCGAGCCGGACCCGGGCCGCGAAAGTGTCGCCATCGATGGTGTACATCACCTCGGCGGCAAGCCGGCCGCCGCTCCCGGCGGCGCGCGACTGCAGGACACCGGCGTCACCGCGTGCATCGGACCTGTCGTATCCGGCTCCGGCGGGATCGGCCTGCTCCGGGGTTCCGACCGATACCTGGACGCGGCCCCGGTGCCAGTCCCGCACCGCCGGCAGCATGGTGCCGGCGGCGATGCCCAGCACGAAGACCCACGGCAGCAGCCACGTGCCGCCGCGCCGCGCGGAACGCCGGAAGGGATACAGCCTGCGTGCTGGGTACATATTCCTAACCTAGCCTGAGTCGGCCCGCCCCTCAACCGCAATCTGCGGTTGAGCAACCGGACCATCCCGGCCTGCGCGGTGAACCGTTAAAAATCCGAGGCGATGCCCTTGCGCTCCCAGTCGCCGTAGCGCGTCGGCTCCGGGCCGGAAGGCCCCTGATATTCCTTCGGCGCCGGGGAAGCGGGCTGGACGTCGGCAGCACGGCGGCGCGCTTCCGCCTCGGCCAGTGCGCGCCGGGCCGCCGGCGCCAGCGGTTTGCGCGGCGCCGAAGGAATATCATGGGCCTCCGCAGTCGAGGAGCCACCCTTGTCAGTCACATTGTCCGCCATCGCCGTCATCCCGTCACAGGTCACCGCTCGACCTTATCACCGCTCGACCCTTCGCATGTCCGTATCCGTCGGCGCATCCGCAAGGCGCGAAACAGATATAATCCGGATTCTTACAATTGGCATATTCGCATGGAACAGATGGCGCCTCGCCCCGGCCGCTTGCCCACGCCCCCTCGCGCACGGCCTCGCTTTCTGCTCGCATTTCGACGTTTTCCGCTTATGTCAGTTTCGCGATTCGCCCCGCCGGCCGAAGTGCCCGGATTAGCCGCACGCCGGATCGCCGCCGATATCCTCGACGGCGTGCTGCACAAGCGGCGGACGCTGGACGACCAGCTCGACGGCGCCGCCGCCCATATCGGCCTCAGGACGCTCGCCGACCGCGACCGCGCGCTGATGCGGCGGCTGGTCGCCACCGCGCTGCGCCGGCTCGGCACGCTGCGGCACGTGCTGTCGCGGCTGCTCGACCGCGGCCTGCCGGGCGATGCGCCGCGGGCGCAGAGCGCGCTCCTGATCGGCGCCGCGCAGATCCTCTGGATGGACGTGCCCGATCACGCCGCGGTCGATCTCTCGGTGCGGCTGGTGCAGGCCGACCGCCGGGCCGCCAAATATGCCGGGCTCATCAATGCGGTGCTGCGGCGCTGCGCCCGCGAGGGCCGGGCGCTGCTCGACGAGGCCGCGACCCAGGCCCTCGACGTGCCGCCGTGGCTGATGGCGCGCTGGACCGCCCATTACGGCGCGGCGGACGCCCATGCCATCGCCGCCGCCATCTGTCACGAGCCGCCGCTCGACCTGACCGTGAAGGCCGACCCGGCCCATTGGGCGGCGCGCCTGCATGGCGAGGCACTGCCGACCGGCACCGTGCGTACGCTGCTGCAGGGCGCGGTGACCATGCTGCCCGGCTTCCCCGAAGGCCAGTGGTGGGTGCAGGACGCCGCCGCCGCGCTGCCGGTGCGGCTGTTCGGCGATGTCGCCGGCCGGCGGATCGCCGACCTCTGCGCCGCGCCCGGCGGCAAGACCGCGCAACTGGTCCATGGCGGCGCCGAGGTGGTCGCGCTCGACCGCTCGCCGAACCGCGTCGCCAGGCTGCGCGAGAATCTCGCGCGGCTGTCGTTGCCGGCCGAGACCGTGGTCGCCGATGCCGCCGAATGGGCCGCCGACGATACCCGCGCCGGCACCTTCGACGGCGTGCTGGTCGATGCCCCCTGCACCGCGACCGGCACCATCCGCCGCCATCCGGACGTCGCCTGGCTCAAGCAGGATTCCGATATCGCCGCGCTGACCGGGCTGCAGGGCCGGCTGCTGCAAGGGGCCGTCCGCCTGCTGCGCCCCGGCGGCACGCTGGTCTACTGCACCTGTTCGCTGGAGCCGGAGGAGGGCGAGCAGGCGATCGCCACGCTGCTGGCGTCCGAATCCGGCCTGCAGCGGATTCCGGTGACGCCCGCGGAGGTCGCCGGCCTTGCCGAACTGGTGACCGCGGCGGGCGATGTGCGCACGCTGCCGTCGCATCTTGCCCGTCCCGACGACCCCCGGCTCGGCGGGCTGGACGGGTTCTATGCCGCACGGCTGGTGAAAGCCTAGCGATTCCAAAATCTTGGCGATTATTTCCGGTTCCGGAGGGTGCGCCGGCGGCATTTCCGGATTAAGAAGGATTCGTCGCTAGTGGTCCGATTCCAACATTTGCATCCCGTTGCCGCACGCATCTTTGCAAATGCTGGAATCAAAGGACCACTAGCAACTATAAAGTCTTGGTGGAGTTCTGGATTTCATATCAACCCAAACTGATTC
>JAGRLZ010000037.1 GCA_020441545.1 Xanthobacteraceae bacterium
GGGTCTATTTCTGCCATCACTTCACGCGGCATCTGGTGTGGCGCAACGAATGGCGGCACCACGCCAATGGTGTCGTCGGGGTGGCGCGGGCGGTGATCGTGAGTGATGCGCCGCGCGAGGCGATGCGACCCTATCGCGCGCTGTTCGGCGACGACATGGTTCACGACATTCCGAATGGCGAGCGGCTGGTGGTCGGTCTCGGCAATCTCGACATCGTCACCCCGGCCGAAGCCGCGGCGCAGTTCGCCGATGCGCTGCCGGCGTTGGATCGGCCGACCGTCATGGCGGCAATCACCTTCCGCACCGCCTTGCCGGCGGCAGCGAAGGCGGCGCTGGGCGATGCCGCCATCGATGGGCCGCAAGGGCAACTGCTGGTGCCGGCCGCGCGGGCGTTCGGCGCGGCACTGGAATTCGTCGCCTGACCTATCCGGACGCGCGCCGCGCCGGGACGGATGCAGCCCCCGACACTTGCCGCTGGAGCGTTTTCGAGCGAAGCGGGTTCCGGTTCGCGTCAAGAAAACGCGTCAAAAGCAAGGATATGGAGCCCCGTTCCGATTCTATCGGAACGGAAATGGCTCTAAGCTTGCGCGGATGAGCGGTCGCATGGCTTTGCTGGCAGGAATGGCGCGGATCGTGGCCGCACTCATCGGCTATGGGCTGATGGGCGCGGCAACGTTGGCGACGGATGCGGACAGCCACCCGCAAGCTCTCGCGATCACCGATCCGGCGGTGTTGCGCGCGCTCGACCTCGAAGATGGCCTTGCCGGCACGGCGTTGCGCGAAGGCTTCGGCCTGCGCCGTGTTCTCGCTCCGATGGCGGATTCGCATGCGCCGCTGATGAACGACGAACTGTTCCGGCTGCCGTCGATGACCGGCGTGCGCGCGGCGCTCGATCGCGCATTCGCGCATTATGTCGAACAGGCGAGGGCGGATCGTCCCGGCCTGACGATCGGCATCGGCGGCGGCCATGACCTGCAACTGTTCGACCGGGCAGTGCTTGCCTCGAACCACGCGCGCTTCGTGCTCGCCGGGCTGGTCAATCGCATGGACCGCGCCTTCGTTTCGCCGGCGGCCTGCGGCGAAATCCGCTTGATCTACCGGCTGACCCGGATCGACGACGCATCGGGGCGGCCACCGGAACGCCTGCCGATGACGCTGAATGTGGTTCTCGATGGCGTGGCGGCGCACGCGAACGCCGCGCCGGATTGTGCAGGTCTTGCCAGCCGCTGGCTGGCGATTGCCGATCAGGCCGATCGCGGGCCGGCACTGCTGTCGAAGCTCGCATCGCGCGACGGGCCGTTGGTTCTTGTCGCGCCCGCGAACCTGAACCGCATCGAACTCAATCTCCAGATCGGTCACGTCGCCGGAACGGCATCGCGCGATTTCAGGGCCGACTATCTGATGAAGGTGTTCCGCTTCGACGCGGCGCGGCGCGCCTTCGTCGAGTCGCCGCTCGAGAACCAGATCGATCGCGCGCGCTTGCTGGCCGATGCCGGACTCGCCCGCGATTTCCGGGAATGGCTGTTGCGCCCCGATCATCTGGCGGCCTTCGATCGCGGCACGGTGCTGATCCCGCTGCGGTTCCTGGCGACCTCGGCGCTGGCCGCAACTCCGGCCGGTTTCGGGCGCTCCGGCCGGCAGCCGGCGTTCGGACTGGTGGCGCCAGCCGGGGATGGGGGCGCCGCCGTCTTCAAGCCGGCCGACGTGACGGCCGCGCTCGAGGAGGCCGCGCGACAGGGAATTGTGCTGGGGAACATCCGGTCGGTCGCGGGCTTCGAACGCCGGCTGAACGACATCACCTGCGCCGGCTGCCACCAGACCCGTGGCATCGGCGGCTTCCATTTTCCCGGCGTGGACTGGATGCGCGCCGCGCCGTCCAACGAGACGGTGGTGCCGGCGTCGCCACACTTCGTCGGCGATCAGGTCCGGCGCCGCGATATCCTCGCCGCGTTCGGCGCCGGCCGGCCGCCCGATTTCTCGCGCGGCTTTTCGAGCCGGCCGCAACTGCGCGGCAACCGCGAACTGGCGGGCACGTCCTATTCGGACGGCTGGGGCGCGCACTGCTATATTCTGCACCCGGGCAACGACAATGATCCGAGCTTCCGGTCATGGACCTGTGCGCAGGGGCTCGCGTGCCAGGCGGTCGGCAGGGTACGCCTTGATAGGGAACGCTTTGGCAAGGAACGCATGGGTATGTGCTTTGTTAGCAGCGAGTGAGTTCGCGCAGGGAGACTCTCACGATGGACGGGACCCAGCAGGACATCAAGGCACGCAACAAGGAGATCGCCGCCAACGAAGCCGAGCGTCAGGTTGCCGGAGACATCCGCGTCAGCGCCTGGGCGATCGCGATGGCGGTGCTTCTGGTCTTCGTCGGGCTCGGCATCGGCTGGCTGATCCTGCGACGGTGAGCGAAAAGCCTCCCGGGTCCGATCCACTTGCGTTTGGATCAGACCCGCCGCTTATGACGATGTGAGGCTCGATCGCTACGACGTCCCGACGTTCCGTCCGGCGGTCAGCCGACGGCGCCGGCCGTGCGAAGCGCGTTGATATCGGCCTCCGAATAGCCGGCGCCGCGCAGCACCTCGTCGCTGTTCTCGCCGACGTTCGGGGCGTGCCTCGGTTGCCGCTTCTGGTGGCCGTCGACCCAGATCGGGCTGCTGATGGTCAGCATCGAGCTGCCCTCGAACGGAACGAGCACCTCGTTGTCCTTCATCTGCTGGTCGTTGATGATGTCGTCGAGGATGTTGACGACGCCGAACACCAGGCCGTTGCCGTCCAGCCGCTTGCGCCATTCGGCCAGATCCTGGGTCGCGAACACCTCGTCGAAGATCTTGATGAGTTCCACCGAATTGGCATGACGGTCCCTGGTGGTCGCGAAGCGCGGATCGTCGAGCAGGTCGGCGCGGCCGAGGCAGCGGGCGAGGGCGGGGAATTGCCGATCCTCGCTCAGCAGCGAGAGGATCAGCCAGCGGCCGTCGCGGCATTGATAGTGGTTGGCGACGGCGTTGAGGGCTGTCTCGCGCGGCCTGCGCGGCTGGAACGCCGCGCCGCAAAGCCTGGCCTGGGCCAGCACGCCGCTGGCCCACAACCCGTTGGCCATCAGGTTGGATTTCACCAGCGATCCCTGGCCGGTGCGCTCGCGCTTGTAGAGCGCGGTGACGATCGCGCCATAGAGCGCCATCGCGCATGGATGGTCGCCCATGCCGGCGACGGACCGCGCCGGCGTCGTGTCCTCGGTGGCGCGCACCAGGTCCATCAGGCCGGAGCGCGCCCAATAGGCGTTGCTGTCGAAGCCCGGCTTGGTGGCCTCCTCGCCCTTCTCGCCATAGCCGGTGAACGAGGCATAGATCAGCCGCGGGTTGAGCGGAGCGAGTTCGTCATAGGTGACGCCGAGCCGCTGCCGCACCGGCGGCGGAAAATTGGTGATGAAGACGTCGGCATCCTTCACCAGCCGCCGCAGAACCTCTTTCGCCTCGGGCTTGGTGAGATCGAGCGCGAGGCTCTTCTTGTTCCGCGATTCCAGTATCCAGGCATAGTTGTGCTCGCTGACCGGATAGCCCGGCAGCTTCGGCAGGTTGCGATAGGGGTCTCCGGCGCCGGGCGGCTCGATCTTGATGACGTCGGCCCCGAAGTCGGACAGCACCGTTGCGGCCGCCGGCGCCGCAATGAAGCTGGCGCAGTCGATGACCTTGAGACCTTCAAAGATGCCGTTTTCCATAAGGGAGCGCTCCGGGACGTTGTGTTGCTTTTATTCCGTTGGATGGAATCGTTCGGGGGTGGCCGCATCGCGATGCGGAGCGCCATTTGAGCCATAACGGCCGCGCGATGCAACGGTGGTGTTTCACGCCTGCCATTCCGGTTCGGCCGCGCCACGTCGATGGCCTTGCGGGCACGGCATCGCCGGTTTCATTGCGGTGCCATCGGCCGCATCGCGCAAGCAGCGATTATCCGGTCGCGTGCCGGGAGATCACGTCTGGAGACCTTGTCCTCACGCGGGCCCCGGCATTCGATATTTGCTTGCCGGACGCTCGGCAAAACGGGTAGCAAATGTCAAACGCACGCCACCGCCACCGCTTTCGTGGCTTTCCGGCCCGCGACGGCTTCAGGACAGGGTGAAAGATGACGGTTGAGTTCGGACCAGGTTCCCGGCGATGGCTGGCAGGCGCCACAGCGCTCGTGGCCGTTGCGGCCGCGACCCCGCTCGATGCCGCGCAGCTCAGCGCGCCGATCGCCCAGCTCTACACGTCGGTTTCGATCTTCCCGCCGTCCGCGAGCAGCATGACGGTGTGTTACGGCTTCGTCTGCCGGCGGCGGCAGGTGATCGCGTTTTCGGCATCCGATCGCCACGCGCTGGCGCACATCCTGGCCAGCGGTTACAGGTCGGCGGCGGCCGAGCGCGCGGCGGTGCAGCGCGCGGTGGTATGGTTCGACCGCAGGGTCGGGCCGGTGATCGGCACCGACAAGCGCGTGGCCCGTGCCGATTTTCGCGCACGCAACGACGAGCACAATTTCGATTGCTGGGACACGACGCGGAACGTCACCAGCCTGCTGCTGGTGCTGCAGGGCTGGAAACTGCTGAAGTATCATCAGGTCGGCGACCCGCGCTATCGCGGCAACGTGATCGCGCTGCAGACGCCGCACAACACCGCGGTGCTGGTCGATCGCGCGAGCCGGACCGAGTGGGTGGTGGATCTGTGGACCCGCGGCTACGGCCAGAAGCCGGACGTCATCCCGGTCGCGAAATGGCTCAAGGAGGACTGACCGGCGACGGATCGACCGGCGCCCAGGCTGCCTCGCTAAGCAGGCTGCCATTGCCAAGCAGGCTGCCATTGCCAAGGAGAGCCCGCGCGTCATGCACCAGGCGTCGCGTAGCAAGGCGTCCCGCGGCCGTCAGACCTTCAGGTTTTCGGCCGAGGTGCGTCCGCGATTGGCGATCTCTTCATATTCGACCTTCTGGCCTTCGTTGAGCGATGCGAGGCCGGCCTTCTGGACCGCCGAGATGTGGACGAACACATCCTTGCCGCCGGCATCCGGCTGGATGAAGCCGTAGCCTTTGGTCGGGTTGAACCACTTCACAGTACCTGTCGCCATACAGTCTCTCCGCAGCATTGACATGACAGCACGCCGTCGGCGGGCGCCCGCCCGCCGGTCCGGCGGGGCGCACGATACGCAAAATGACGGTGGCTTGATAGCCCTGATCGCGGGGACTGCCGCGCGACGGCCGATGCTGGCGTTGAAGGGAAGAGTCCCGGTTGCGCGGAGCAGCCGGGACTTTCGAGGGCCGGCATGCCGGCTCTAGTAGCAGACGTTCACGGTGCGCAGGCGATAGCCGTACGGCGTCAGCACGCGGCGGGTGACATAGCAGCCGCGGTCGTCAAAGCCGACATAACCGATGCCGAATGCCGGGCCGTGGAAGTGATGGTGGTGATGACCATGCCAGCCCCATTTGCCTTTCCAGCCGGCGGAGGCGGCGGTCGGCGCCATGGCGGCGACGCCGAGCGAAGCGGTGGCGACAAGGGCGAGAGCAAGTTTGCGAAACATGACACGTTCTCCTCAAGTTGCTGCGTGGGGTGCGCGGTTGCTCGGACGATCCGATCACCCCATCGGTCGCAGCCATTTCGGAGGCGGTTCACGACGCGAATAATGTTTTTGAGATCAAGCAGTTGAATGAATAGCTGTTCATGCGCCGCCGCAAGCCGTGATGCGATTGACAGTCGCGGCGGAGTGGGAAACAAGACGGCCCATATGATCCTCAAGCCGCCCCCTGAAGGGCGCGCATCGATGTGCGCTTCGACGGTTCGTCGATGACGGTCAATCTCACGGACAAAGGACATCTTCCGCACGCCGGCGTGTCGCGCGGCTGCGGCTGGGCCGTGGCGGCGGTGCTGCTGGGAATGACGGTGCTGCGCGTCATCTATGCGGCGCAACTCGATCTGCGCACCGACGAAGCCTATTACTGGACCTGGTCGAAGGAGAACGTGCTGTCGTTCCTCGATCACCCGCCGATGATCGCGTGGTTCATCCGCTTCGGCACGGCGATCTTCGGCGATACCAATTTCGGCGTGCGCTTCGCCGGCCTGCTGGCGATGCTGGCAAGCCAGCTCGTGCTTGCCGATATCGTGCGCCGCGTGACGCGGGACTGGCGCGCGGTGCTGATCGCGCTGTTGATGCTCGATGCGGCGGTCTATTACGGATTGCTGATGGCCAAGGTGGCGCCGGACGTGGCGCTGATCCCGTTCGCCCTCGCCATGCTGTGGTCGCTGGTCCGCGTGGCCGAGACCGGCGACGGACGCTGGTGGCTGCTCGCGGGCGTGTTCGGCGGGCTGGCGCTGCTGTCGAAATTCACCGCGGTGATGCTGTTGCCGGCGGTCGCCGCCTTCGCGGTGGTGCCGCGCTGGCGCATGCGCTGGCTGTGCAGCCCGTATCCGTGGGCCGCCGTGGTGATCGCGCTTGCGATCTTCGCGCCGGTGCTGATCTGGAATGCCTCGCACGACTGGGCGTCGTTCAGGTTCCAACTGGTGCGCGCGACGGTGGCGCCGGCGTTCTCGTGGGCGCGGATCGGCGAATTCCTCGGCCTCCAGTTCAGCCTCGTCGGGCCGGCGCTGTTTCCGGTGACGCTGTCCGGCGTCTTCATGCTGGCGTGGCGCGGCTATCGGCGCGGCGAGCCGGTCGCGATCCTGCTGTCGACCGGCGTGGCGCTGCCGTTTCTGTATTTCCTGTGGCGGTCGACCACGCTGCGGATCGGCGACACCTGGCCGATGTTCATGTGGCCGATCGGCTTTGCCGCGGCGACGATCAACCTCTGGTGGCTGTGGCGACAGCCGGCGATGGCACGGCTGGCGCGCTCCTCGACGCGCTGGGCATGGACGGCGATCGTGTCCGGCCTCGCGATCGTCGTCTTCACTTTCTGCTACTATGTGGCCGGCAGCACGCCGCTGCTGGGGCGGCTCGATCCCGGCGGTGCGGAAGCCGGCTACCAGCAGGTCGCCGCGCGCGCCCGCGCGGCGCTGAAGGCGACCGGCGCGACGTGGATCGCGACCATGGATTATCGCACTTATGCCGAACTGAAGTGGTGGCTGCGCGGCGACGACGTGCCGGTGATCCAGCTCAACGAGCGCGCGCGCTTTCTCGGCTTCAGCGATCCGGGCCTGACCCGCATTCGCGGGCATGAAGGGCTTTACGTCGCGCGCGACTCCGATGCCGACAACCCCTTGTGGAAGGGAACCGGCGCGAAACGGACGACGCTCGGCCACGTCGGGCGGACATGGCGCGGCATCGTCATGGGCCGCTACGTGTTGCAGACGATCTCGAACTGGACGCCGGACCTGACGCCTGCGCCAGACACGCCGTTCTATCGTGTGCATCCGCTGGCGGATGCCGGCGCGCGACCGGGCGCGGCAAGATAAGGCGGCACGGCCGGTTCAATCGGCGGCCGTCACCCTTCGCTGCGCGCGGCGTCGGTCGCTTGCGTCCCGGGATGAGGCTCGTTCACGTCTCCTCATCCTTCTTGCGCAGCAGGTCCTTTGCCAGATCGCTGAGCGCGGGGCGCGGCAGCGCGTCGAACGGCATCGGGCGGGTGACGTCGATCGCGGCCAGCCCCAGCCGCGCCGTCAGCAGGCCGTTGAGGATGCCTTCGCCGAGACGCTGCGAGAGTTTCGCGGCGACGCCATGGCCGAGCATCTGCTGGATCAGACTGTCGCTCGCCGCCATGCCGCCGGTGATCGCCAGGTGCGCGATGGTGTGGCGCATCAGCCGGATCATGCCGAGCGTGCCCGGGCGGCCGCCATAGAGAAACGCAAGCTGGCGCACCAGCCGCAGCGCGGCGGCGAACACGAACACCACGTCGATCAAGGCGCGCGGACTGATCGCGGTGACGAGGGAGACGCGCTGCGCCGCGACCGACACCAGACGCCGGGCTTCCTCGTCGAGCGGCGTCATCAGTTCGCGCTCGGCGAGCCGCACCATGTCGGCGCCGTCGATGATGTCGCCGGCATGGGCCCGCAAGGTGGCGCGCGCCTTGGCGAGATGCGGGTTCTGGTGCGCGAGCTTCACCAGGTCGCGCACCACGGCATCGGCCTGCGCGCGGTCGTCGCTCGCGATGGCCTCAACGGTGCGGGCATGCAGCTTCTCGATGGTGGCGAGCCGGGCGAGGCCGAACGCCTCGCGGGCGACGATGACGATCAGCGCCAAAAGCGCGGTCGCCGCCAGCACCGCGCCGAACCAGCCGAGCCCTTCGCTGCGCGTGAACAGGTCCTCGACCAGTTGGACAACGCCGAGGCCGGTGCCGAGCACCACCAGGCCGCCGGCCGCGCTCCAGAACAGCGTGCCCCACCACGCGCGGCGCTTCGGCGGCAGCACGGTCTCCTCGAGCGGGACGGGGAGCAGGGCAGGGTCCGGCTCCGGGGTGATCCGGATGGTGCCGCGGGCAAACAGGTTCGCGTCGTCGTCGGCATCGCGCAGGACGACGCGCGGATCGTCCAGCCGGAAGGCGGCGGGACGGCGGTGGCCGGATCGCTCGCTCATTGCAGTTGGTCTCCGATCAGGAATTGAAGGGCGCGGTCGAGGCGGATGTGAGGCAGCGCCGGCACGTCGTCCACGGTCCGCTCCAGCTTCGGGGGGCGGAAGCGCAGGAAGCGGTAGTCGGCGTCGTCTCCCGGCGCCGCGCTGAGGCCGCGGAACGAGTCCGCGCCGTCGAACAGGGCATCGAGGTCGGTCGGCAGGTCGCCGGGGAAGGTGGCGATCTCGCTGTCGCCGTCGAAGGTCTCGCCGCCGGCGCTCTCGCCCGCGAGCGGGGTGCCGAGGATCGAGGGCAGCCTCTCGCCGCCGCGCTGCACCTCGGCCTCGCGGGTGGCGCGCACCGCCGCCAGCGCCACCACATCGATCCGCGCGCCGGTCGCGGCGGCACGCGCCGCGGCGCGATCCACCATGCGGCGCAGGATGGCCTCGAGCCGGTCGTGGCTGGAGCGGTGCAGGTGGTCCGCCTTGGTGGCGGCGAACAGGATGCGGTCGATGCGCGGGCTGAACAGCGCGCTCCACAGCGAGCCCCGTCCGATGTTGAAGCAGTCGAGGATGCCGGTGAGCGCGGCTTCGAGATCGTGCAGGGCGGTCGGTCCGGCATTGAACGCGGCGAGCGCGTCCACCAGCACGATCTGCCGGTCGAGCCGCGCGAAGTGATCGCGGAAGAACGGACGCACCACGATGGACTTGTAGGACTCGTAGCGCCGCCGCATCATCGCCCACAGCGAGCGGTCCGGCGGGGTGCCGTCGGCCGGCACGTCGAGCGGGCAGAAGGTCAGCGCCGGCGAGCCGGCAAGGCTGCCGGGCATCAGGAAACGCCCCGGCGGCAGCAGGCTCATGGCGAAGCGCTCGTTGCGGCAGGCGCGCAGATAGTCGGTGAACAGCCTCGTCGCGGCCAGCGTGGCCTGCTCGTCCTCGCGGGCCTTCGGATCGTGGGTGCCGATGAAATCGAGCCAGTCGGCCGCAAGCTGCGCGCGCGGGGCCTGCCGCGCCAGCGCCAGGCTTTCCGCCGACCACTGCTCGTAGCTCTTGTCGAGCAGCGGCAGGTCGAGCAGCCACTCGCCGGGATAATCGACGATATCGATGGTGAGCCTGCGGTCCGCGCCGTTTTGCCGCTGGTAGTCGATCACGAGGCGCAGTTCGCTGATGTCGGTGGTGGAGGCCGGCCAGCGGCGCTCGTCGATCAGGGTGCGGACATGGTCCTCGTAGTCGAAGCGGGGCACGGCGTCGTCGGGCTGCGGTTCGAGCCGCGCCGCGCCGATGCGCCCGCCCGCCAGCGGCTCGAAGATCGGAAAACGCCCACCGCGCAGCAGGCTATGCACCAGCGCGGTGATGAACACCGTCTTGCCGGCGCGCGACAGGCCGGTGACGCCGAGACGCACCGTGGGACTGAACAGGCCCTCGCCGAATTCGAGCAGCGCGCGCGCCGAGAGCCGGGCCTCCTCGACGATCTCGGAAAATCCAAATGCCATGCGGGAATGGAGCCAGGCCAGCGAGGAGATCAAAAGATTGCGACTGTAAAACCAGATGGCGATCGCGGGCGACAAATTCAAGTTTCATGTTTCGGCCGGATTTCCCGGCGAAGCATATTGCGCTGCACGCCGACTGCCCCGATTCCAACCGCCCCGACTCCAACCGCCATTGTTCGATGACGATTTTCCGGCTCAAGCAACTGGCTTCGACCTCGGCCCACGCCGCCGCCGGCGCGATCCGCTGGAACTACGATCGCGCCGAGCTGATCGCCGACGGCGTCGTGCATGTGCTTGGCGTGATCTGCGGGCTGATTGCCGCCACGGTGCTGATCGTGCTCAGCGGCGTGTTCGCGTCCGCGCGGGAGATCGTCTCGGCGTCGATCTATGCCGGCGGCCTCCTGACCATGCTGGGGTTCTCGGCGGCCTACAATCTGTGGCCGGTGTCGCCGCGCAAGTGGGTGCTGCGGCGGTTCGACCACTCGGCGATCTATGTGCTGATCGCGGCCACCTACACGCCGTTCGCGATGCAGATGAAGGATCGGCCCGCGGCGGCGGTCCTGCTTGCAGTGGTGTGGTCGGTGGCGATCGTGGGCATCGTGCTCAAGCTCCGCTGGCCGGGGCGGTTCGACCGGCTGTCGATCGTGCTCTATCTCGCGCTCGGCTGGAGCGGACTGTTGGCCTATGATGCGGTGAGCGCGTCGCTGCCGCAGATGACGCTGTGGCTGATCCTTGCCGGCGGCGTGCTGTACACGGTCGGGGTGGTTTTTCACACCTGGCGCCGGCTCCGTTTCCAGAACGCGATCTGGCACATCTTCGTCTTGCTTGGCGCCGGATGTCACTATACGGCTGTTCTGGACGTCGTCTTGGCCTGATCGTCACCGTGGCGCATGGGTGAACCTTCGCTTCCCGCGCGCGTGGCATCGTGGCCGCAATCCAGGAACGGAGTACCTCATGCAAGTCGCGGGCAAGGTTGTGGTCGTCACCGGCGGGGCCAACGGCATCGGTGAAGCGCTATGCAAGGTCTTCCACGATGCCGGTGCCGCCAAGATCATCGTGGCCGATCTCGATCATGCCCGCGCCGAGAAAGTCGCGCATGGCGTCGGCGGCGCGGCGTTCAAGTGCGACGTCGGGCAGGAGCGCGACATCCGCCACGTCATCGAGGTGACCGAGAAGGATTTCGGGCCGATCGGCCTGTTCTGCTCCAATGCCGGCATCGGCGGCGGCTTCGATCCGATGTGCGAGAACGCCGGCGGCGCGTCGGACGAGCCGTGGTCGCGGAGCTGGGCGATCCATGTCATGGCGCATGTCTATGCCGCGCGTCACCTGGTGCCGCTGATGCGGAAGCGCGGCGGCGGCCATTTCCTCAACACCATCTCCGCGGCGGGCCTGTTGTCACAGGTCGGCAGCCCGGCCTATTCGACGACCAAGCATGCGGCCGTCGGCTTCGCCGAGAGCCTTGCGATCGCGCACAAGGCGCACGGCATCGGCGTCTCGATCCTGTGCCCGCAGGGCGTCGACACCAACATGCTGCGCGGCCTGCCGAAGGGGCCGCAGTCCGGCGACGGAAACCTGTCGGCGGAGCAGGTCGCGCGCGACGCGCTCAAGGGCATCGAGGAGGACACCTTCCTGATCCTGCCGCACGGGCAGGTGCTCGGCTACATGCGCAAGAAGACCGACAATTACGATCGCTGGATCGGCGGCATGGCGAAGATCCAGGCGAAGATGCGCGAGGAATTCGGCAAGGCGTGAAGTATCCCTTCCTACGTGGCGTCGGTCGCGAGGACGGCCATTTCAGCGCTTCGCCACCACCGGCGGATCGAACGCCTGGATCGGCGGCAGGTTGCCGCCGAAGCGCTCGACCTGAACGGCGGTGAGCTGCCCGGTGCAGCCCTGAGCCAGCCTTGAAGTACCGACGTCGCGCGTCAGCACGTTCGGGTTGCCGTGGACGCAGAGCGGCTTGTCCTCCATCGGGTCTTCCGGATCGTACCACGCGCCGGTCGGCAGCTGGATCACGCCGGGACGAACCTGCTCGCTCAGCCGCACGGCGGCGAGGCAGGCGCCGCGGTCGTTGAACAGGCGGATGATGTCGCCGTCCGCGATGCCGCGCGCGGCGGCGTCGCCCGGGTGCATCCGCGCCACCTCGCGGCCGCGATGCTTGGTCGCGGTGGAATGGCCGCCGAAATCGAACTGGCTGTGCAGCCGCGACGCCGGCTGGTTGGCGACCAGTTGCAGCGGATGGGTTTCGCTGACCATGTCCGATGGCGGCAGCCAGGTCGGGTGGCCGGGGCAGTCGTCATAGCCGAAGCCGGCCACCGCCTCCGAGAAGATTTCGATCCGGCCGCTCGGCGTCGGCAGCGGATGGCCTTCCGGGTCGTTGCGGAAGGCACGCAAGGTGCCGCCGTCATGCGGCCGTTGCGGCAGCACCAGTTCGCCGCGCCGCCAGAATTCGTCGAAGTCGGGTGCATCCAGCCCCTTGGCGGCGAGCGCGTCCTGCGTGGTCTTGTAGAGATGCCGCAGCCATTGCTCGCTGGTGCGGCCTTCGGTGAAGGCGTCGCCGCAGCCGAGCCGGTCGGCGAGATCGGAGAAGATCGCGTAGTCGTCGCGGGCCTGGCCGTGCGGCTCGGCGAGCTTGTGCATGGCGATCATCAGCGGATCGGTCGGCGCGCCGCCGATGTCGTTGCGCTCCAGCGTCATGGTCGCCGGCAGCACGATGTCGGCATGGCGCGCGGTCGCGGTCCAGCCGATCTCGTGAACCACCAGCGTGTCGAGCTGCGCGAACGCCTGCCGCAGCCGGTTGAGATCCTGGTGGTGATGGAACGGATTGCCGCCGGCCCAGTACACCAGCTTGATGTCGGGATAGGTCAGGCGCTGGCCGTTGTAGTCGAACGGCGCGCCGGGATTGAGCAGCATGTCGGCGATGCGCGCGACCGGGATGAAATCCTTCACCGGGTTCTGGCCCTGCGGGAAAGCCGCGATCGGCACCGCGTTCATGCGGCGGCCGTAATTGGCGATGGCGCCGAGCGCGTAGTTGTAGCCGCCGCCGGGCAGGCCGAACTGGCCGAGCACCGCCGCCAGCACCGCGCCCATCCACACCGGCTGCTCGCCGTGCTCGGCGCGCTGCAGCGAATGCGCCACCACCACCAGCACGCGCCTGCCGGGCAGGCTGCGCGCCAGCGCCTCGATCTCGCCCGCCGCGATGCCGACGATGCCCGCCGCCCAGGCGGCGTCCTTGGGCTGGCCGTCGCTGCGGCCCATCAGGTAGTCCTCGAACACCGGCCAGCCGCTGCAGCGGGTGGCGAGGAAGTCGCGGTCGTGGCTGCCGTCCGTCACCAGCGTATGCGCCAGCGCCAGCATCAAGGCGGTGTCGGTGCCGGGCCTGATCGGCACCCAGTCGTTGTTCACTTCATCCGGCAGGTCGGTCTGCAACGGGCTGACCAGCACGAAGCGGGCGCCGCGCCGGCTCGCCGCCACCATGTCGGGATGTTCGGTGTGGCGGCTGATGCCGCCGGCGGCGATGCGCGAATTCTTGGTCGCCATGCCGCCGAAGGCGAGCACGATGTCGGTGTGTGCGACGATGTCGGCCCAGCTCACATTGCGCCGCGAGACGTCGTCGTAATTGCCGAGGATATGCGGCAGCATCACCATCGAGGCGCCGGCGCTGTAGCTGTTCACCGAGCGCACATAGCCACCGGTGGCGATGTTGAGGAAGCGGTGCATCTGGCTCTGCGCGTGATTGAAGCGGCCCGCGCTGGCCCAGCCATAGGAGCCGCCGAAGATCGCCTGCGGACCGTGATTGTCGCGCACCCGCTTCAGCTCAGTCGCGAGCAGGTCCAGCACGTGGTCCCAGCTCACCGCGACGAATTCGTCGCGGCCGCGCCGCGAATCCTTGCCGGGGCCGCGCTCCAGCCAGCCGCGCCGCACCATCGGCTCGGTGACGCGCGCCTTGTGGCGCAACGCCTCGGGGAAATTGTCGAGGATCGGATTGGGATCGGGATCGTTCGGGTGCGGCCGGACCACGAGCCTGTCGTCGACCCACTGGCCGGTGAAGGCGCCCCAGTGCGAGCTGTGCGGCTTGGCCGGTGCTTCCGTCGCGGAATTCGTCATGGCAGGAATCCCTTTTACGCAATCCTTCAAATCGGCAGGTTCGTCTCCGGCATTCTCGCGCGGAGCGTTGACCCGTATGCCCGCAATGACGACGATACAACCACCGTTCGTCCCGTCCCAGTCCTACCAGGTCGCGGTGCCCTTCATGGTCGGCGTGCCGTCGGCATTGGCCATCCACATCTCGAGGCCGTGCGCGGTGTCGTTGGCGTTGACGCTGAACGCGCTGCCTTCGAACAGCGGCTGCACGCCGCGATAGCGGAATGTCCTCGGCGCGGTGCCGCCATGCAGCTTGGCGGCGAACTCGATCAGCAGCGCGGCCTGCATCGGGCCGTGGAACACCAGCCCCGGATAGCCCTCGACCCTGGTGGCGTAATCGCGGTCGTAGTGGATGCGGTGGCCGTTGAAGGTCAGCGCCGAATAGCGGAACAGCAGCACCGGATCGGACACGCGGCTCTCGCGATGCTTGCCGGGCGGCGGCGGCGCGGGTGCTTTCATCGGTGCGGCGTTCTGGCCGCCGGCCGGCATTTCGCGATAGACGATGTCCTGCCGCTCGCGGATGGCGACGCCGCGCGCGGTGTTGATCTCGTGATTGACCGAGACGAAGCACAGCGTGCCGGTCGAGCCGGTCTTGACCGTCACGTCGGCGATGCGCGAGGTGCGCCTGGCGTCGTCGCCGACGCGCAACGGTTCGATGAACTCGATCTCGCCGCCAGCCCACATGCGGCGCGGCAGCGGCACCGGCGGCAGGAAGCCGCCGCGCGTCGGGTGGCCGTCGGGGCCCAGCATCGAGGCGGGAAACACCGGCTGCGCCAGGCACCAATGCACGGTGAAGGGTGCGGCATCGCCGGTCGCAGGTTCTCCGATATCGAGGAACAGCGTGGCGCGCAGGCCCTTCACCAGTTGCGCGGTAACGATGTCGGAGGCTTCCTCAGTGCGGCCGATCCACTGGCGCAGATGATCGAGGTCGAGCTGTTCGGTCATGATTTCACCTTTGCCGGGGCCGCACCGGGAAGACCGTCGCCGTGCTGCCCGATCGCCGGGATCGGGCGATAGCTCCTGTCGTCGCCGACCACGATCGCGGCGGGCGCGGGATAGGCGAGCGGACCGTTCGGGCTGTCGACGGTGATGCGGCGCAGATGCGGATGCCTGGCCAGGTCGTCCATGGTGTTGACCTCGGCGAAGGCGATGTCGGCCTTCGCCAGGCGATCGAGCAGCGCGTCGCGGGTCAGAGCGGCAAACCCGTCGCCGACGATCTTGTCGGTGAAGCCGCGGTTCTTGACCCGCGCCACCATGTTGGCGAGGCGTGGATCGTCGGGCAGCGCCGGCTGGTCCAGCACCTCGGCGCACAGCTTCTTCCACTCGCGCTCGTTCTGGATCGAGATCAGGATGTCCTTGCCGTCTTTTGACGTGAACACGCCGTAGGGCGCGATCGAGGGATGGGCGAGGCCGATGCGCTTCGGTGACTGACCGGCCTCGGCCGCGAGCAGCGGCACCGTGAGCCAGTCGGCCATCACGTCGAACATCGAGATGCGGATGTCGGCGCCTTTGCCCGATACCGAACGGCCGATCAGGGCTTCGAGGATCGCGGCGTGGGCGGTGGCGCCGGTCGCGACATCGACGATCGACATGCCGACCCGCGAGGCGCCCTCGGGGCCGCCGGTGATCGAGGCCAGGCCGCTCTCGGCCTGGATCAAGAGATCGTAAGCCTTGCGGTCGGCGTAAGGCCCGTCGTCGCCATAGCCGGAGATGGTGCAGATGATGAGCTTCGGATAGTCCTTGCGGAGCCGCTCGCGGGCGAAGCCGAGCTTGTCCATCGCGCCGGGCTTGAGGTTCTGCAGGAGCACGTCGGCGCTTGCGATCAGTGCCTCCATCTCCTTGCGGCCGGCGTCGCTGGCGAGGTCGATCACCACCGATTCCTTGCCGCGATTGAGCCACACGAAGTAGCTGCTCTGGCCCTTGGCGAAGGCATCGTAGCCACGGGCGAAGTCGCCCTCGGGGCGCTCGATCTTGATGACGCGCGCGCCGGCGTCCGCAAGGCGCGAACTGCAGAACGGCGCGGCGACCGCCTGTTCGACGGCAACGACGGTCAGTCCCTCAAGCGGAAGCGGCATGAGCGCCTCGATCAATACGAACGCGGCATGCCGAGCACGTGCTCGGCGACGAAGGACAGGATCAGGTTGGTCGAGATCGGCGCCACCTGATACAGCCGCGTTTCGCGGAACTTGCGCTCGACGTCGTATTCCTCGGCAAAGCCGAAGCCGCCATGGGTCTGGATCGCGGCATTGGCGGCTTCCCACGAGGCGTCCGCCGCGAGCATCTTGGCCATGTTGGCTTCCGCGCCGCAATCGAGCCCGGCTTCGTATTTGCGCGCCGCCTCATGCACCATCAGCTCGGCCGCGCGCATCGAGGCGTAAGCCTTGGCGATCGGAAACTGGATGCCCTGGTTCTGGCCGATCGGGCGGCCGAACACCACGCGGTCTTTGGCGTAGTTGGTGGCCTTGGCGATGAACCACTTGGCGTCGCCGATGCATTCGGCGGCGATCAGGATACGCTCGGCGTTCATGCCGGAGAGGATATAGCGGAAGCCCTTGCCTTCCTCGCCGATCAGGTTTTCCGCCGGCACCTTCATGTTGTCGAAGAACACTTCGGTGGTGGCGTGGTTCATCATGGTGCGGATCGGGCGGATGGTCAGCCCGTTGCCGCGGGCCTGGCGCATATCGACGATGAACACCGACAGGCCCTCGGTGCGCTTCTGCACCTGGTCGCGCGGCGTGGTGCGCGCAAGCAGGATCATCAGGTCGGAGTGCTCGGCGCGGCTGGTCCAGATCTTCTGGCCGTTGACGACATAGTGGTCGCCCTCGCGCCGCGCCACCGTCTTGAGCGAGGTGGTGTCGGTGCCGCTGGTCGGCTCGGTGACGCCGAAGGCCTGCAGACGCAATTCGCCGCTGGCGATCTTCGGCAGCCACTGGGCTTTCTGCGCGTCGTTGCCGTGACGCAGCAGCGTGCCCATGGTGTACATCTGGGCGTGACAGCCGCCGCCGTTGCAGCCGGCGCGCTGGATTTCCTCCAGGATCGCCATCGCCGCCGACAGCTTCAGCCCGGCGCCGCCATATTCTTCCGGAATCAGCACCGAGAGGTAGCCGGCCTCGGTGAGTGCGTTCACGAAATCCTTCGGATACGCCATCTCGCGATCGAGCTTGCGCCAGTATTCGCCGGGAAACTGCGCGCACAACTTGGCTACGGCATCGCGGATGTCATGATACGGATCATGCTCCGCCGTCTGGGCTGTCATCGATGAACTCTTTCGCTGTCAGGAAATTCGGACGGGGAGGGATTCATATCCCTTTACGAAGCTCGAATACACCCGCTTCGGTTCTCCGACAACTTCGATGTTCTCGAAGCGCGGCAGCATTTCTTCCCACAGAATTCGAAGCTGCAATTCGGCGAGCCGCATCCCGACGCAGCGGTGAATGCCGAAGCCGAACGACATGTGGATCTTCGGCCGCGCGCGGTCGATGATGAATTCGTTGGGGCGGTCGATCACCTCGTCGTCGCGGTTGCCGGAAACGTACCACATCACCACGCGGTCGCCCTTGCGGATGGTCTTGCCGCCGATCTCGGTGTCTTCAAGCGCGGTACGGCGCATATGCGCCAGCGGCGTCTGCCAGCGGATCACCTCCGGGACCAGCGTTTCGATCAGCGCCGGGTTGGCGCGCAGCTTGGCGTATTCCTCGGGGAATTCGTTCAGCGCCAGCACCGAGCCGGACATCGAGTTGCGCGTGGTGTCGTTGCCGCCGACGATGAGCAATATGAGATTGCCCATCAGGTTGTCGGCGTCCATGTAGCGCGTGGCGTCGTTGTGCGCCATCATCGACAGCAGGTCGTTGCGCGGCTCGGCATTGACGCGCTCGTTCCAGAGCCTGCCGAAATAGGCGGCGCATTCGGCCAGTTCCTCGCGGCGCTGTTCCTCGGACTCCACCACCATGCTTTTCGGCAGCGCGGTCGAGACGTCCGACCACCGCGTCAGCTTGTGGCGGTCTTCCCACGGGAAGTCGAACAGCGTCGCCAGCATCTGCGTGGTGAGGTTGATCGAGACGCGCTCGACGAAATCGAACGGCTCGTTGCGCGGCAGTTCGTCGAGCACCTTCTGGGTGCGCTTGCGGATCAGCTTCGCCATCTCGTCGAGATGCGTCGGCGTGAACATCGGCATCACGGTCTTGCGCTGCGGCATGTGCTGCGGCTCATCCATCATGATGAAGCTCGGCCAGTCGTAGCCCTCGACGACGTCGCGGATCGAAATGCCGCCGTTTCTCACGTCCGACGAGAACAGGCCGTGGCTGGTGTCGACATGCATGATGTCGTTGTACCTGGTCACCGACCAGTAGGGCTCGATCGGCGCCTTGGTGCAGTAATGCACCGGGCACTCGTTGCGCAGCCGCTCGAAATAGGGCCACAGCGTATCGTCGCGGAACAGGCGCGGCGCGCCGGGGTGGAAGTCCTCGATCGGCATCGCATAGGCCGCTTCGCGCGCCGCCTGCTGCAACGCCGCCCTGGATGGTTCGATCTTGCGCTGGATGTTCATGGCGTGGTCGATCCTGAATGAAGGTGCCGATCGGCTAGATCGGAAATCCTGATTTCAGAAGCGTTCCAGATTCAAAGCAACGGTGCAATCCTGCTTGCGTCAACACGCCGCCGCGTCCGATTTCGAGACGCCTCGTGCGGTGAGGGAGGTCGCGGACAGGAGCCCCAGGGCCCGCCGATCGCCGGACTCTTCAGTTCCGCAAATAGCAAAGTTCCGCAAATAATACCCCCCTATAAGGGAATTTTCAAATTCTTCGCGTAAAGGTTGTTTAACGAAAAGCCTGCATTTTCGTTCGGGTACCGGGTCCGGGTACTGGGGGATGAGTTCACATGCAATTGCTGGCACGGTCGCGCGAATGCGCGGCGCTGATAACCGCTCTCGACAAGTCGCAGGCGATGATCGCATTCGATCCGGATGGCGTCGTCCTGACCGCCAACCAGAACTTCCTGGGCACGCTCGGCTACCGGCTGGAGGAGATCAAGGGCAAGCATCACAGCATGTTCGTGGAGCCGGCCCTTCGCGAAAGTCCGGACTATCGCGAGTTCTGGGCGGCGTTGCGGCGGGGCGAATGGCAGGCCCGGGAGTTCAAGCGGATCGCCAAGGACGGACGCGAGGTCTGGATCCAGGCCAGCTACAATCCGCTGCTGGACGGGCGCGGACGGGTCTTCAAGGTGGTCAAGCTCGCCACCGACATCACGGCCCGGAAGCTGAAAAGCATCGACCACGAGGGGCAGATCACCGCGATCTGGAAGTCCCAGGCCGTGATCCAGTTCACGCCCAATGGCGTGGTCCTGGATGCCAATCAGAACTTCCTCCAGGCGCTGGGCTATGACCTGACGGACATCCAGGGCAAGCATCACAGCATGTTCGTGGAGCCGGACGAGCGCGAGAGCGCCGCCTATCGCGCGTTCTGGGATTCGCTCGGGCGGGGGGAATATCAGGCCGCGGAATACAAGCGGATCGGCAAGAACGGAAAAGTGGTCTGGATTCAGGCGTCCTACAACCCGATCCAGGACGATGACGGCAAGGTTCTCAAGGTGGTGAAATTCGCCACCGACGTGACCGCGCAGGTCGAGGATCGGTTGCGGCGCCATGCCGCGCAGCAGACCATCAATGGCGATCTCGGCAGCATTGGCGAGGCGACCGCGCAGACGGCCGAGCGCGTGTCCTCGGCGGCCGGCGCCTCGACGCAGGTTTCCTCCAACATGCAGGTCGTCGCCTCCGGCGCCGAGGAACTGGCGGCGTCGGTCGGCGAGATCAGCCGTCAGGCGGCGGACGCCCTGACGATCTCGATGCAGGCGGTGACGCAGGCCAACGAAACCAACGTCATCGTCTCCGGCCTTGCCTCCGCCGCCCAGCGCATCGGCGACGTGGTCAAGCTCATCAACAGCATCGCGGACCAGACCAACCTGCTGGCGCTGAACGCCACCATCGAGGCGGCGCGCGCGGGCGAGGCGGGGCGCGGCTTCGCGGTGGTGGCCTCGGAGGTGAAGAGCCTGGCCTCGCAGACCGCGAAGGCCACCGACGATATCAGCGCGCAGATCGCCGAGGTGCAGGGGACGACCTCGAACGCGGTCGAGGTGATCGACGCCATCAGCCGCACGATTCAGCGGGTCAACGAGATTTCCTCGGCCATTGCCGCGTCGGTCGAGGAGCAGGCCGCCGTGACCCAGAGCATTTCCGCCAACATGCAGGTGGCCGCCAAGGGCGTGAACGAGATCAACACCAGCCTCAACGAAATCTCGGGCTCGGCGCAGGCGGTGGACGAAGCCACCCGCAAGGTGCGGGAATCCTCCCGGGCGCTGGCCTGACCAGGCGCGCCGGCAGGATATTCTCCTGACCGGCGTTGCAAACCTCTCAGCCGTCGTGTCGGACTCCGCTTGGAGCGCTTTCGAGCGAAGCGGGTGCCGGTTCGCGTGCCTTTGTTCCCCCGTTTCGTGTTCCCCCGTCTCTTGGCCCCGGTTCCGGCTCATGGCATGGTTGACCGGCCATGTTGACCGCGACCCCGGCACGGCGGTGCCCGTGGCGCGCGAGGCCGGGCGTCTGGAAAGACGTTTGCGCGACCTGCCGGATTGCGGCAAATGTCACATCCAGGACTCTCCGGGGCGCGGGAGTTTGCTAGTCAATCCGGGTCCCCCATAACATGCGGCCTGTCGAATGCCGGGCGGGACGATCGGACGGGAGGAGAATGGACGATGATTCCGAACGCGCAGCAGATGTTCAATTTCGATCTCGGCGAGACGGCGGATGCCATCCGCGAAACCGTGTGCAGCTTCGCCGCCAACGAGATCGCGCCGCGCGCGGACGAGGTCGACCGGACCAACCAGTTTCCACGCGACCTCTGGCCGAAGATCGGCGCGCTCGGCCTGCACGGCATCACGGTGGAGGAGGATTACGGCGGCGCCGGGCTCGGCTATCTCGAGCACTGCATCGCGATGGAGGAGATTTCGCGCGCCTCCGCGTCGGTCGGCCTGTCCTATGGCGCGCATTCCAACCTCTGCGTCAACCAGATCCGGCGCAACGGCAACGAGGCCCAGAAGCGCAAATACCTGCCGAAGCTGATCTCCGGCGAGCACGTCGGCGCATTGGCGATGTCGGAGCCGGGCGCGGGGTCGGACGTGGTGTCGATGAAGACCCGCGCCGACAGGAAGGGCGACCGCTTCGTCCTCAACGGCAGCAAGATGTGGATCACCAACGGCCCCATCGCCGAGACGCTGGTGGTCTATGCCAAGACCGATCCCAATGGCGGTCCGCGCGGCATCACCGCGTTCCTGATCGAGAAGGGCATGAAAGGGTTCTCCACCGCGCAAAAACTCGACAAGCTCGGCATGCGCGGCTCCGATACCGGCGAACTGGTGTTCGAGGATTGCGAGGTGCCGGAGGAGAACGTGCTCGGCCAGGTCGGGCGTGGCGTCAACGTGCTGATGTCGGGGCTCGACTACGAGCGCGCGGTGCTGGCCGCGGGGCCCCTCGGCATCATGCAGGCGTGCCTCGACGTTGCGATTCCCTACGTTCACGAGCGCAAGCAGTTCGGCCAGCCGATCGGCACCTTCCAGCTCGTGCAGGGCAAGGTCGCCGACATGTATGTGACCATGAATGCCTGCCGGGCCTATGTCTATTCGGTGGCGAAGGCGTGCGACCGCGGCGAGACCACGCGCGAGGATGCCGCCGGCGCGATCCTCTATGCGGCCGAGAAGGCGACGCAATGCGCGCTCGATGCCATCCAGCTGCTGGGCGGCAACGGCTACATCAACGACTATCCGACCGGGCGCCTGCTGCGCGACGCCAAGCTCTACGAGATCGGTGCCGGCACCAGCGAGATCCGCCGCATGCTGATCGGGCGCGAGTTGTTCGAGAAGACGGCGTAAGGCGGACTGGTTGTCGGCACGGGTTGCTGTCGTCCCCGCCTGCGCGGGGACGAGCAGTTACTCTCCCGGCAGTCCGTTGACCTCGCGCACCCAGGGGCGGACATCCTTCAGCACCTCCGGCAGCAGCCTGCGGACGTCATCGACCGTCATCCCCGCCTTGATGCGCGGGTCGTAGAGGATGTTGAGGATGTATTGGTCGTAGATGTCGAAGTAGCCCATCTGGACGCTGTCGTTGAACATCGTCCAGGGAATCTCGTCGGTGTCGCTGATCGGCCCGAGCGACTGCAGCAATTCCTCATAGGCGCAATCGTGGAAGATGAAATCGCCGTTATCGGTGGTGAGGAAGATATCGGAGTGCTGGATCTCCAGTCGCTCGTTCTTGCGGAAGCCGGAGAGGCATTGCGGATCGAGCATGGTGCGGATTTCGCGGGCGCGCCTGCGGCCGTAGGCCCTGGCGATGGCACGGTCGAAATTGCGGTTGCGGACCAGGTTGACCGTCACATTGGCGGCTCCGGCCGATGCCGCCATGGCGATATCGAGGTGCCGGACATGCCGCCCGATGTCGGCGACGACCGTTGCGAGCTGCGCCCTGCGCCGCGCCGGGCCGCCGATGGCGAACACCCGGACCGGACCATGATACTTGCGGATGCGATCGACGCGGCCGGCGAGGTGGTACTCCGCGCCGAACGCGGTCTTCATGAAGCCGTCGGCGATCTGCCCGTCCGTGAAGCTTGTCAGCTCGTTCCGCTTCCGTGCCGCGACGGACGGGATATCCTTCGCGGCGGCCGGCACATCGATCGATGCGGCCGCAAGCAGGAGCGCGGCGAAGGCGCTGGCGGCGATGCGGACATTTCGCCGCACCGGCTCAGTTCTTCACGATCACCTTGGTACCGATCGGGACGCGGCTGTAGAGATCCTTCACGTCCTCGTTGGTCATCCGGAAGCAGCCGGACGACACCGCCCGGCCGATCGTCTCCGGCTCGTTGGAGCCGTGGATGCGGTACATCGTCGAACCGAGATAGAGCGCGCGGGCGCCGAGCGGATTGTCGATGCCGCCCTTCATGTGCCGCGGCAGGTCGGGGCGGCGCGCCAGCATCTGCTTCGGCGGCGTCCAGGACGGCCATTCCTTCTTGGCGGTAATGCGATGGGTGCCGCTCCAGCGGAATCCGTCGCGTCCGACGCCGATGCCATAGCGCAGCGCGGTGCCGTCGGCCTGGATCAGGTAGAGCCGCCGCTCGCGGGTACTGATGTAGATGGTGCCGGGGGCGAAGTTGCCGGGTGCGGCAACGGTGGTGCGCGGGATCGCGCTCGCGCCGCCGAATGGCAGCCTGAACAGCGGATTCATCACCATGCGGGTGTCGGTCTCTTCGGCCGATGCCGGACCGGCCAGCGTCATGACGGCCGTCGCTGCGAGCAAAATAGCAAACCCACGTTTCATGGAACCCCCAGGGTAAAGTTCGATGTAAAGTTCGATGCAAAATTCGAAGCAAGGTTCGAAGCCAGTTTCGAAGCAAAGTTCGATGCAAGTTCAATTTCCGTCTCGCGAGAGAGGCCACAATTCACCCGATTTCGCAACCCATGGCGCGGCGAGCGCTGGATTTCGTATTTCGGCGTGGCGAAAAAGCATCGCGTGATGTTTCCCGGGATGGCAGCCCTGCATGCCCCGCTAATCCTTTGACGCGGCGGGCGAACAATGGTTCATCGGAAAGGCGCAAAAAGAACGAGAGGGAGCGATGCGATGAACGGTGCGGAAAGCCTGGTGCGGACTCTGGTCGCCGGGGGTGTCAATGTCTGCTTCACCAATCCCGGAACCTCGGAGATGCACTTCGTTGCCGCGCTGGATCGCGTGGAGGGGATGCGCTGCGTGCTCGGGCTGTTCGAGGGCGTGGTGACCGGCGCCGCCGACGGGTATTTCCGCATGCGCGGCACGCCGGCCTCGACCCTGCTGCATCTCGGTCCCGGCCTCGCCAACGGCCTCGCCAACCTGCACAACGCCAAGAAGGCGAATTCCGGCATCGTCAACATCGTCGGCCAGCACGCCACCTATCACATCGAATACAATGCGCCGCTGACCTCCGATATCGAGGGGCTGGCACGGCCGATGTCGAACTGGGTGCGCACCTCGCCGGATGCCAAGTCGGTTGCGACGGACGGCGCGGCCGCCATTGCCGCCGCCAGCGGCGCGGCGCCGAAGATCGCGACGCTGATCCTGCCCGCCGATACCGCCTGGAACGAAGCCGACGGCATCGCCGAAGTACCCGCGGCCAAGCAGAGCGCGGGCTATTCGGCGACCGCCGTCGAGGAGGCGGCCCGCATCCTGCGCGGCGGCGAGCAGACCCTGCTGTTGCTCACCGGGCAGGCGCTCACCGAGAAGGGGCTGGCGCTGGCGGCGCAGATCGCCGGCAAGTCCGGCTGCAAGGTGATGGGCCAGACCTACAACCCGCGCATGGCCCGCGGCCGGGGGCGCTATTTCATCGAGCGCATTCCCTATGTGATCGAGCAGGCGCTGCCGATCCTGAAGGATTTTCGCCACATCGTCCTGGTCGAGACCAATGATCCGGTGGCATTCTTCGCCTATCCGAACAAGCCGAGCCTGTTGAAGCCGCCGGGCTGCGAGGTGCATCGGATGACCGAGATCGGCGACAACTCGGTCGCGGCGCTGGAGGCGCTGGCTTCCGCGCTCGGTGCCAAGCCGCAGGATGCAAAGCCGCAAGCGCATGTCGAGCTTGCCAGGCCGACCGGCGCGCTGAACCATGCTTCGATCGCGCAGGCCATCGCGATGGCGATTCCGGAGAACGCGATCGTCGTCGACGAGTCGATCACCACGGGCCGCGGCTTCTTCCCGCCGACCGCCGCCGCTGCGCCGCACGACTGGCTGCAGAACATGGGCGGCTCGATCGGGTTCTCGACGCCGGTGGCGACTGGCGCCGCGGTGGCGTGTCCCGACCGCAAGGTGATCTGCATGGTCGGCGACGGCAGCGCGATGTACACGCTGCAATCGCTGTGGACGCAGGCGCGTGAGGGACTCAACGTCACCACTATCGTGTTCGCCAACCGCACCTATCAGATCCTGCGCGGCGAGTTCGACGGCGTCGGCGCCGGCGAGCCCGGCCAGCGCGCGCTCGACATGCTCAGTATCGACCGTCCGACGCTGGGCTGGGTCGATCTGGCGAAGGGCATGGGCGTGCCGGGCCGCGCGGTCGCGACCGCGGACGACTTCAACAAGGCGCTCGCCGAAGCCAATGCCGAGCAGGGGCCGCGCCTGATCGAAGTGCAGATGTGATCCTGCGCGGGACAGGGCAGGCCAGCCGGTCCTTGGCGCCGGCGCCTGTGCGTCGGCGCGCGATTGCGCGGCACCGCGTTGCGGCCGGTTCTCGTCGCCGGTTCTCGCGACCAGTTCCTGTGGCTGGTTCCTATTGTCGCAGCCCGCGATCGCGGGGTTGATCCGGCCTTCTTCCACATGCCCAATCGCAAGCTGACTTGAGGGATTGGGGGCAGGACAGGATGCAGGCATGCGGGGCCCGTGGGCAGCGGCGGCTTTTCGGGCGCATCGTCGCGGGATCGGCTGGCGTGGCGCTTCTCGTCGGGGTGGGAGCCGCGCCGGCTATCGCCCAGCAGGCAGAGCGGGCAGGTGGGCCGCTGCGCTATGCCGGCTCGAGTTCGAAAGCCGTTTACTTCATCGTCGGTCCCACCAATCCGCCGCGGAGCGGCACGTTCGTGATCTGGCAATGGCGGTTTCCCAGGCATCCGGTGGGGCTGGTCGATGCCTCCGCGTTGCAGATGGTGATCGATTGCCGCCGCAACACCCGGCAGATCACGCTGATCGAAACCTATGGAAAGACCGGCTTCCGGAAAGCCATGCCGCCATCGGCATCGGCTGCCGCCACGGCGGTGCCGACGCCGAAGACGACGGGCGCGGCGACGCAGAAGGAAGCCTGCGAGCCCTATACCTTCGCCAAGCGGCTGCGCATCAACAATTACCGCAGGGCCCGCGCCGTGGTCGACCGGATGGAGGCCAGGAAGGATCTGAAGAACGCTGCCGCCGTGGCGGCGGTGCCGGCCGGTGCGCTTCCGGCCGGGCTCGATCCGATGCGATGCAGGGCCGTTGCCGCGGTGCTCGCCGACAACTACGACAAGACGATCCAGATGGGGAAGTTGCTGGTGGCGATCGGTCCCAGCAACGGGGCAACCGATGCCGAGCTGGCCAAGACGCGCATCACGATCGCCAGGAATCAGGCGAAGAGGTTGCGTAGCGCGATCGTGCTTACGGCATTCAAGGCCGCGCCGCCGGCCAATGCGATGACGGTCCAGCAACTGCGAAGGACGAAGGTCTCCGAACTCGAGCGCGATCTGCACAAATGCGTCGGTGCAACGTCCTCGCCGCAGCGCTTTCGCGATTGAGGCCGAGACGCCGCGCCGGGCGATCCAGAGGCAAAACCTCACAGGGCCGGCCGCAAGGCTGGTCCTTTTTTCGCGTTATATTGCGTCGCGTCAGCGCAGCGAAATCGCGAGGCCGCTGAGGTCGGCATTGACCATCAGGCCGGTCTGTCGGCCCTGCAGGCGGAGCACGGCGCCTTTCTCGTTGGTCAGTACGATGCCGCCGACGCCGCGTCCCACGGCCGCGCCGGCGCCGGCCGCGCCATAGACGCCCGCGACGTCCGAGGGACGGCGGATGTGGCTGACCGTGCCGGAAAGGTAGGTCTGCGACGCGCCGAACACGAGGCCGGCGCTGAGGCCGCCGATCGACAGGGGATAGCGCCGGCCATGGAAGATCAGCGTGCCGCTGCCGCCCGACGCACCGATGAACCAGCCGCCTTTCAGGACCGAGATACGGACCGTGCCGCTATCGGCGCGCGCCGGCGACACCTGGCCGAAGGCGGCCGTCAGCAACATGGTGGTGGCGAGGGCGAGAAGGCGGGCGGCGCGCATGACGAATGTCTCCGGGGGGCAGGGCTGACGGGATGATCGATCGCGATCCGACGCACGGAAAAACCGCGCATGTCGTCGCGTCCGTTCCATGTCGCACGATCATTCGGGCAAATCTGCGCCCGGTCAATGGCGGCCGGCTATGACGGCTTCCAGCCCCTCATGCCGTCCAGCACGATGCGAAACGCGGCGCGGACCGCCGCGACCTCCCGCGCGTCAGGCTGGCCGACCGGATTGATCGATTCCACGATCATCGGCGACGGGTCGCGGACGCACTGGAAATCGTGATCGGGAAAACGGGTTTCCATCTCATCCAGCACCCGCGCGACATGGGCGTCGTCGGCGTCCTCGGTCAGGGCGAAGGCATAGGATGTCATGAAAGCGTCGGGCTCCCGGCGTGCATGCCGCATGAAAGTCCGGTCGCGGCCCGGCTTCGCGATGAAGACCCGGCCGCGCGATTCTGCGCCCGTGAATTAGCGTCGATCGACGGTGGAGGGAAAATCCCCCGTTCGAGGGGATGGTGGGCGCACAAGGGATCGAACCTTGGACCTCTCCCGTGTGAAGGGAA